>CAUJHW010000087.1 GCA_963205005.1 Pseudomonadota bacterium | reverse complement strand
TGCCTCCGGGAAAGGCGACGCCGGTCGCTGGTGGCTATCGCCTCTCGGGCCGTTGGAAATGGGGCACCGGCGTGATGCACGCCGACTGGATCCTGGCGACGGGGATGATTCCGGGCGAGTCGCCGCCGCGCATGCTGTTCTTCGCCTTTCCCGCCGCCGACGCCGCCGTCATCGACACTTGGCAGATGGACGGCATGGTGGGCACAGGCAGCCACGACATCGCCGTCGACGATCTGTTCGTGCCCGAGCACCGCGTGATCGACATGGGGCTGATGCGCGAGGGCCGCGCGCCGGGCGCGCTTCTGCACGCAAACCCCATCTATCGGATGCCCATGCTGCCGTTCCTGGGCATTACGGCGGCGATTCCCGCGGTCGGGACGGCTCATGCCACGGTGCGGCGTTTTCGCGATCGTCTGGGCGTGCGCACCCTGCACGGCACAGCCGTGGCCCAGGGCGAGAAGCCGATCGCGCAGATGCGGCTTGCCCAGGCCGAGATGCATGCCCGGACGGCTGAAATCCTGCTGCGCGACGCGGCGCGCCAGTGCATGGCGCTGGCCGAGCGGGGGACGGCCTCCACCGCCGACGAGCGCACGTACATCCGCGTGCAGATCGCCACGCTGATGGAACATTGCCGGCAGGCGATCCGGACGGTCTGCGAAGCCAGCGGCTCCAGCGCGCACGCGCTGGACAATCCCCTCCAGAGGGCGCTTCGCGATATCAACGTCATGGCCAGCCACGTGGTCTATGACCTCGACATGGCGCTGGAACTGCGTGGCCGGACCCTGGTCGGCCTGCCGCCCAATACGGCGCTAACCTGAGCGCCCGAGTCCAGGCGCCTCGACCCTGGGCCGTTCGCCCCAATCGGCGGAGAGGGCGGCGGCAAGCCCGGCCATGGCATCGTCTCCGATCCGCCGGCGCAGTTCGCCTTCGAGATCCTTGAGCACGGTGGAGGCCGCCGTCCGCAGGGGGGTGGTCTCATCAGAGAAGGTGACGATCTGGGCGCGTCGATCGACGGGGTCCCGCTCGACCCTGACCATGCCCCGCTCCGCCAGTTCGGCGATCATCTGGCTGACCGACTGGCGACTGACGCCCAGATTCGCCGCCAGCCGGCTGGGCCGCCGCTCGCCGGCTGACATGTTGGCGAACAGCAGCGACTGGGCGCGTGTGACCGGGGGCCATCCTGCGGCCTTCAGCGACGCCTGCAGGGCGTCATCGAACCAGTAGACGCCCATGAGCAGCCTGATCATCAGGAGGTCGCTGCGGAATCCCTCCGGGGCGCTCCGCAGCGCAGGCCGGGGGCCCTTCATGCGGTCGAGCCTCTCCGGTGCGTCCGCATCACGATTCCAGGATTTCCCGCGCCCGGGCGGCGTCCTTCATCACCTGGCCGGTCATGATCTCCAGGCTGTCGAACTTCTCCTCGGGGCGGAGGAAGGCGATCAGGTCGGTCTCGATGATCCGGTCGTAGATGTCCTCGTCGAAGTCGAACAGCCAGACCTCGAGCAGCGGGGCGGTGACGCCGTGGACCGTCGGGTTGATGCCGATGTTGGCGACGCCGGCCAGTTCCCGGCCATCCGACAGGCGGGTGCGGGTGGCGTAGACGCCGAAGCGGGGGGTCACGTAGTCGGCCAGGGCCACGTTGGCGGTGGGGAAGCCCAGCTTGCGGCCGAGCTGGCGGCCGCGCTGCACCGGGCCCTCGATGGCGAAGGGGCGGCCCAGGATGTCGGCGGCGACTTCGGGGCGGCCGTCGCGCAGGGCGTCGCGCACGCCGGTGGAGGAGAACTTGTCGACCGCGTCGTCGCCGACCGGCTCGGCGACCGAGACGCCGAAGCCCATTTCGCGGCCATAGACCTTCATCGTCTCTGGCGTGCCGGTGCGGCCCTTGCCGAAGGAATTGTCGAACCCCACGGCCACGTGGCGCGCGCCGAGGCCCTCGTGGAGCACCCGGGTCGCGAATTCGCGGTCGGTCATGCCCGCCAGCGCGGCGTCCAGCGGCAGGACGTACAGCATGTCGACGCCCAGCTTCTCCAGCGCGCGCGCCTGCTGGTCGGGCTTCATCAGCCGGAAGGCGGGCTCGTCGGGACGGAACCAGACGCGCGGGTGCGGATCGAAAGTGATCACGCCCAGCGGCGCGCCCAGGTCGCGGGCGGCGACGGCGGCCAGGTCGATCACCTTCTGGTGGCCCCGGTGCAGGCCGTCGAAATTGCCCATGGCGAGCGACGCGCCGCGGTCGCCGGGCGCGAGATCCTGCCAGCCGCGAATGACCCGGATGCGCTTCATACGGTCCGGCGCGGGGCGATGACCACGGCCTCGCCGTCCATCACCGTCTTGCCGCCGACCTCGCAGACGGTCTCCAGCGTGACCCGGCCTTTGGCCTCATCCAGCGCGGTGACCGTGGCGCGGGCCACGACGAGGTCGCCGATCTTTACCGGCCGCCGGAACCGCAGCGACTGCGACAGGTAGATCGCGCCGGGCCCTGGCAGCCGCGTCCCGAGGATCGCGGAGATGTAGGCCGCCGAGAGCATGCCGTGGGCGATGCGCTCGCCGAAGGTGGTGGTCTTGGCGTAGGCGTCGTCCAGATGCACGGGGTTGTTGTCGCCCGAGACCTCGGCGAACGCCTCGATGTCGGCGGCGCCGACGACCCGGCTGGTCTCGACCGCCTGGCCGACGGTCAGTTCGTCGAAATAGAATCCCTGCACCGCTTGCTCTCCTGACA
Source organism: Pseudomonadota bacterium (assembly GCA_963205005.1). Classification (GTDB taxonomy): domain Bacteria; phylum Pseudomonadota; class Alphaproteobacteria; order Caulobacterales; family Caulobacteraceae; genus Phenylobacterium. The sequence goes on along the minus strand of CAUJHW010000087.1, from coordinate 18,525 downwards.
GCCCTCTTCCGGGTGTCTCACCAGACCATATCGGCCATGGCCCAGTTTGCGTGAAGTCCTTCCTGGCGCAAAAGATCGACCACCACGGCCATCTTCAGTCCATCCAGCCCCACGGTTTCGGCGCCGTGGATGCCGCTGGCGACGAACAGCACATCCAGGCCGCGGGCGTTGGCGCCGCGCACATCGGTGGGCAGGCCGTCGCCGACGCAGAGCACCCGGGCCGGATCCACCGGCCGTCCCAGCTGGATCGCAGCTTCCTTCAGCGCCATCTCGTAGATCGGCGCATAGGGCTTGCCGGCCATGATCGAGCGGCCGCCGAGGCTCTCGTACAGCTGGGCCAGCGCCCCGCCGCAGTAGATCAGCTTGTCGCCGCGCTGCACGACGATGTCGGGGTTTGCGCAGATCAGCTCCAGGCCCCGCGTCGCACAGGCGATGAACCGCTCGCGATAGTCGTCCGGCTCGTCGGTCTCGTCGTCGTAGGGGCCGGTCACCGCGATGAAGGCGGCGTCGTCCGGACCGGCGAAGTCCAGGCCGAGGCCTTCGTAGAGCACGCCGTCCCGTTCCGGCCCGATGGTCCAGACCGGTCCCGGCGCCCGCTCCGCCAGCAGCGCGCGGGTGGCGTCGCCAGAGGTGATCAGCTTCGTCCAGGTCGCCCGCGGCACGTCGAGGGAATCGAGCTGCTCGACGATTGGCGGGTGGGGGCGCGGCGCATTGGAGATCAGCACCACAGGCCCGACCTCGGCCCGGAACCGCGCGAGCGCGGCGCAGGCGGCGGGGAAGCTCTCGCGGCCGTTGTGGATCACGCCCCAGACGTCGCACAGCAGCACGTCGTAGCGGCCGGCGAGCTCGGAGAGGCCGCGGATCTCTGTTGGGGACGTCATCGGCCGCCGCGTTACCGGCAATGCCTGACGGTTTCAACCATGAAGACCCTGGCCGGAGTGGGCGGGGCCGTATCCAAGGCCGCGAAGCGGCGTACGCCCATAGAGAGGAACCACCGATACACGCGGATCCACACAGATGGGCGTCCGTGTGAATCCGTGTGTGTCCGTGGTTTCAGAAACAAAGAGCCGCCGCTGTCGCGACGGTTCGCCATGCCAAGACGCGTGGTGGAGCTCGCCGCTCGCCCTACCCCGCCGCGGCGCGGCGGAGGGGGAGCTGGACGACGGTGTTGGGCGGCGGGCCGGCGGCGGCGAGGACGGCGTCCTTGATGGCGCGCGGCTCGCCGAACAGGTTGCCCTGGCCCAGCTGGATGTCGAGGTCGAGGATATCGACGACCTGGCGCTCGTTTTCCACCTTCTCGGCGATCAGCTCGACGCCGTAGCGCCGCATCAGGAGCGCGAAGTCCTCGGCCGCCAGATCAGGCATGGAGCGCAGGACCAGCCGGTCTTCGATCTCGGTGAGCTCGTCCAGCAGGGTCTGGGCGGCGATGCGGACGAACTTCACGTCCGAGCGGGAGAGGTCCTGCAGGTCGAGGTCGAGGTCGGTGACCTTGTCGAGGCTGAAGCGGAAGCCGAGCTCGGCCAGCTTGCCCATGTTGCGGGCCTGGACGGAATTGCGGGCGTCGAAGGCGGCCTGACTGACCTCGAAGATCAGGGCCGGGGCCAGGTCGCGGTTGGCGCGGAGCAGTTCGAGGAACTGCGGGAAGAACTCGTCGTCGCCCAGGCTGGCCATGGAGACGTTGCAGAAGATGCCGACGCGCCGTTCCTGGCTGGCCAGCCGCCGGACGATCTGCACGCAGCGGAACAGCAGCAGGTTGTCGATGGCGGTGACCATGCCGGCGGGCTCGGCCACGGACAGATATTCGGCCGGCATGATGATCTGGCCGGTCGGATCGCGCAGGCGCGAGAAGCTCTCGTAGAAGACGGTCCGCCGCTGCGGCAGCGACACCACCGGCTGCAGGTAGAGGTCGACCCGGTTCTCGGCCAGCGCCTCGCGGACGATCTCCAGCAGGCCCATGGGCGGTCGGACATCGTGGCCGGCGCGGGCGGCGAGATAGGGGGTGGCCGGCTGGCTCTCCAGCCGGCGGCTCATCTTGTGGACCAGGTCCTCCAGCATGTGGACTTCGTCGGTCAGCGCCACCGAGCGGGTGACGTCGGCGTCGATGGCCCGGGCGACGATCGCCACGCGACCGTCGATCTTCACCACCTGGTCCAGCAGGATCTTGTGCGCGTCTCGGACGGCTTCGACCTCACCCCGCAGGTCGCGCATCTCCAGGAAGCGCATGATCATCCCGTGGGAGGCCAGGCACAGGCCAAGCCCTCCCATCAGGGCAGAGACCGCCACGCCCCAGCCGGACCCGTTGCGCCACAGGGTGAGCGCCACGATCAGCGAGAGGCACAGGTAGGTCGCAATGAGGAGCGCGAGGGTGAGCCGCCGCATGGATCCTGTTCCGAATCACCCGGAGTATCCGCCCTGGACACCCGGATCGTCGAATTCATTAACCATGGCGCGGGTTCGGGATTGGTTAACGTCGAATCGGGAACAGCGCGGCCGCCTATCCTGACCCCGGCGCGCGGTCCGGACCATGGTCCCGCGACAGACGGTCCAGATGCTGGCGAATGTGGGCGGCCTCCGCGGCCGAGCCGGCCAGGCCGATGGCGCGGTCGAAGGCCTCGCGTGCGGCGGCGTGGCGGCCCAGCTCCAGGTTCAGCGCGCCGCGCAGCCCGTGGAAGTGGAAGTAGCCCGCGAGCCGTTCCGAAAGCGGTTCGACCAACGCCAGCGCGGCCTCGGGTCCGGCGACCTTGCTCACCGCGACCGCCCGGTTCAGCGTCACCACCGGCGAAGGGGCAAGCCGCTCGAGGGCGGCGTAGAGCCGATCGATCTGCGACCAGTCGGTGTCGGCGGGCGACGCGGCGCGGGCGTGCAGCGCGGCGATGGCAGCCTGCACCTGATACGGCCCTGGCCGGTTGTGACGCATGGCCTTGTCGATCAGCGCCAGGCCTTCGGCGATGGCCGGGGCGTCCCAGAGGCTCCGGTCCTGATCGTCCAGCAGCACGATCCCGCCCGCGGCGTCGAACCGGGCCTGGGTCCGGGCGTGCTGCAGCCGCATCAGGGCCAGCAGGCCCATCATCTCGGGCTCGGTCGGGTAGAGCCGCAGCAGCAGGCGGGTCAGGCGGATCGCCTCGCCGCAGAGTTCGGCGCGGGCCGGATCGGCGGCGGCCGAATAACCCTCGTTGAACACGAGGTAGAGCATGGCCGCCACGGCGGCGACGCGCTCGCCCCGCTCCACCGGGCCGGGGGTCTCGAACGCCGCGTCGCCGGCGGCGACCAGCCGCTTGGCCCGGGTGATCCGCTGTTCCATGGCCGCCTCGCCCACCAGGAACGCCCGTGCGATCTCCCGGACCGACAGGCCGGAGACGATCCGCAGGGCGAGCGCGATCTGCTGCGGCGGCGGCAGGTCCGGATGGCAGCAGATGAACATCAGCCGCAGCACATCGTCGCGGTAGTCCGCCCCGTCGATCCGCTCGGCGGTGCGGCTCTCGACGTCGTCCAGATCGGAGAGCACGTCCTCGGAAGGCAGTTCCGTCTGGCGGGACCGCTTGCGCACGCCATCCAGGGCGGCGTTGCGGCCGACCATGATCAGCCAGGCGGCCGGGTCGCGGGGCGGGCCGTTGGCCGGCCAGTTGCGCAGCGCCCGCAGGCAGGCGTCCTGGTAGGCCTCCTCGGCGATGTCCAGGTCGCGGAAGTAACGCAACAGGGCGCCGACCGCCTGGGGTCGCGCGGCGGTCAGGGCCGCGTTGATCCAGGCGAGATCGGTCATCCCGTCACCGGGCCGCCGGGCAGGAACAGGCGGATCGGGCGGATCTCATAGCTGCCGCCGGGATTGGCGCGGCCCAGATCGCGGGCAATCTCCAGCGCCTCGTCCAGGCTCTCGCAGTCGAGGACGTAGAACCCCAGCAGCTGTTCCTTGGTCTCGGCGAACGGGCCGTCGATCACCAGCGGGGGGTCGCTCTTGCGCAGGGTGGTGGCCGCGGTGGTGGGCAGGAGGCGCAGGGACGGACCCAGCTTGCCCGCCTGCCGCAGCTTCTCGTGGACAACATCCAGCCGCGCCATGACCGCGTCGTCCTCGGCCTGCGACCAGGAGAAGACGACGTCCTCGGCGTTGTAGCAGAGCAGGGCGTAGAGCATGGGCGGGGGTCCTTCGTCCTATCCAGGACGAAGGAGCATGCCCCAGGCCGACACCGGCCTGCAAAAGGGATCAGCGCGTGGGGACGGGGACGTCGCCGCGATAGTCGTAGAAGCCACGGCCCGACTTGCGGCCCAGCCAGCCGGCCTCGACGTACTTGGTCAGCAGCGGGCACGGCCGGTACTTGGAGTCGGCCAGGCCCTCGTGCAGCACGTTCATGATCGACAGGACGGTGTCGAGGCCGATGAAGTCGCCCAGTTCCAGCGGGCCCATCGGATGGTTGGCGCCGAGCTTCAGGGCGGTGTCGATGGCGTCGACGGTGCCGACGCCTTCATACAGGGTGTAGATCGCCTCGTTGATCATCGGCACCAGCACGCGGTTGACGATGAAAGCGGGGAAATCCTCGGCGTTGGAGGTGGTCTTGCCCAGCGACTGGGCGAAGGCGACGGCGGTCTCGTAGGTCTCAGGGCCCGTGGCGATGCCGCGGATGATCTCCACCAGCTTCATCACCGGCACGGGGTTCATGAAGTGCAGGCCGATGAACCGGTCCGGGCGGTCGGTGACCGAGGCCAGGCGGGTGATCGAGATCGACGAGGTGTTGGAGGCCAGCAGGGTCTTCGGACCCAGGTGCGGACCCAGCGCCTTGAAGATGTTCTTCTTGGTCTCTTCGTTCTCGGTGGCCGCCTCGATCGCGAGGTCGGAGCCGCCCACGGTCTGCAGCTCCGGGGCCGCCTTGATGCGCTTGATGGCGGCTTCCATGGCCGTGTGCTCGATCAGGCCGCGGCCGACCTGCCGGGTCATGTTCTTCTCGATCAGGGCGATGCCCTGGTCGATGCGTTCCGGGCTCACGTCGTGGAGCAGGACGTCATAGCCGGCCAGGGCGACCACGTGGGCGATCCCGGAACCCATTTGCCCGGCGCCGATGACGCCGACCGTCTTGATGTCAACCATTCCGACTAGGCCTCGATAACCCTGGACACTGTTCGCCCAAACATGAGGCAGGCTTTCTAACACGCGGTTAGCGCATTGCGGCAAGCGGTTTGCTGCGCCGCAACAGATGACGGGGCGCAGTGTCGCAGAGCGGCCACGAAAAAGGGGCGGTTCCTGGCCGGAACCGCCCCTTCGATCGCTGGATGTCCGCCCGGCTTACTTGCCGGCGGCGGTCAGGGCGCTCATCAGCTCGGGCACGGCGGTCTTGTAGTCCGCCACCAGGCCGAAGTCGGCGACCTGGAAGATCGGCGCGTCGCCGTCCTTGTTGATCGCCACGATGATCTTGGAGTCCTTCATGCCGGCCAGGTGCTGGATCGCGCCCGAGATGCCGATGGCGATGTAGAGCTCCGGGGCCACCACCTTGCCGGTCTGGCCGACCTGATAGTCGTTCGGCGCATAGCCCGCGTCGACGGCCGCGCGGGATGCGCCCACGGCGGCGCCGAGCTTGTCGGCGAGCGGCTCGATGACCTTCTGGAACTCCTCGGCGGAGCCCATCGCGCGACCGCCGGAGACGACGATCTTGGCGGCGCCCAGGTCCGGACGGGCCGACTTGACGATCTGCTGGTCGATGAAGTGCACCTTGGCCTGGCCGCCGGGCGCCGAAACGCTCTCGACGCTGGCAGAGCCACCCTCGCCGGCCGCCTTGAAGGCGGTCGGGCGCACGGTCAGCACCTTCTTGGCGTCGGCCGACTGCACCGTCTCCAGCGCGTTGCCCGCATAGATCGGACGCACGAAGGTGTCGGCGGAGACGACCTCGATCACTTCCGAGATCTGGGCCACGTCCAGCTTGGCGGCGACACGCGGGCTGAAGTTCTTGCCCTGCGAGGTGGCCGGGATCAGGACGGCGTCGTAGCCGCCCATCAGGCCGACGATCAGGTCGCCGACAGCCTCGGCGATGCCCTGGCCAAGCTCGGCGCTCTCGGCGGTCAGCACCTTGCGGACGCCGGCGATCTTGGCGGCCTCGGCGCCGACGGCGGCCGTGTTGGTCCCGGCGACCAGGACATCCACGTCGCCCGAGACGGCGAGGGCGGCGGTGACCACCTTGTGGGTGTTGTCCTTGAGCGACGCGTTGTCGTGGTCCGCGATGACGAGAACGGCCATTAGAAGACCCCCGCGGTCTTGAGGTTGCTGACGATGTCGGCGGCGGTTTCCACCTTGATGCCGGCCGAACGCTTGGCGGGCTCGGTGACCTTGACCACCTTGAGCCGCGGGGCGGTGTCGACGCCGAGCGAAGCCAGCTCCTTCACGTCCAGCGGCTTCTTCTTCGCCTTCATGATGTTGGGCAGGCTGGCGTAGCGCGGCTCGTTGAGGCGCAGGTCCGCCGTGACGACCGCCGGAAGGTTCACTTCCAGGGTCTGCAGGCCGCCGTCGACCTCGCGGGTCACCTTGGCCTTGCCGCCTTCGACGACCAGTTCCGAGGCGAAGGTCGCCTGGGGCCAGTCGAGGAGGGTCGAAAGCATCTGGCCGGTGGCGTTGTTGTCGCCGTCGATCGCCTGCTTGCCCATCAGGACCAGCTCGGGGCTCTCCTCGGCGATCAGCGCCTTGAGAACCTTTGCGACGGCCAGCGGCTCCAGGTCCTGGTCGGTCTGGACCAGGATGGCGCGGTCAGCGCCCATGGCCAGGGCCGTGCGCAGGGTTTCCTGCGCCTGGGCCGGGCCGATGGACACGGCCACGATCTCCGTGGCGACGCCCTTCTCCTTGAGCCGGACCGCCTCTTCGACGGCGATCTCGCAGAACGGATTCATCGACATCTTAACATTGGCGAGGTCGACGCCCGTCTGATCGGCCTTTACGCGGGCCTTGACGTTGTAGTCGATCACCCGCTTGACCGGGACCAACACCTTCATGGGTTGCTAGCGCCTCAAATTGGTTTGCGGAAAGAAATGAGCCGGAGGGGCAATAGCGGTTCCGACGAGCTTTGCAAGCACAGGGGACCGTATTCGGGTGACGTGATCGCGCTAGCCAGACCCGCCTCTCCTTACGTAAAAGGCCGGAATGAACCCGAATATCGAGCGCCTGAAGCTGATCTTCATCGGCCTGTTCGCCGTCATCGTCGTGGGCGTGCTGGTCTGGCAGGTGGGCTGGATCATGCCGCAGAAGAAGTGCGAGGGCGCCCACAAATGGTGGGATGGCGACGAGCGCGTCTGCGCCCAGCCGGTGCTGATCTCCGACATCACCGGGCGGACGATCCAGGACAAGAAGGCCGAGGCGGAGGCCAAGTCAGCCATCGGGCGGCCTGTTGCGCCGGCCCCGGCCGCCGCGAAGCCCTGACGGTCGCTAGCGGGTCGCGCCGGACTGCCAGAACACCTCGGCCGCGCCGCGGCCGTTGGCCCAGCGGCTGGCCACGAACAGGAAATCCGAAAGCCGGTTCAGATAGCGCAGCGCCGGTCCGCTGACCGCCTCGCCGGCCTCGACAAGCCGCACCGTCTCGCGCTCGGCGCGGCGGCACATGGTGCGGGCCAGATGCAGGGCCGCCGCCGCCGGCGTTCCGCCGGGCAGGACGAAGGACTTCAGTTCGGGCAGGCCGGCGTTCAGGCCGTCGATCTCGCCCTCGAGACGCTCGACCTGGCTGTCTAGGATGCGCAGGCGTGAGCCGGGCGCCTCGTCGGCCGCCGCCGGCGTCGCGAGGTCCGCGCCCAGGTCGAACAGCTCGTTCTGGATCCGCGCCAGCATGGCGTCGAGATCCGGGTCCGCGCCGGTGTGCAGCCGCGCCAGCCCCAGGCAGGCGTTCGTCTCGTCCACGGCGCCATAGGCCTCGACCCGGCGGTCCGACTTGCTCACCTCGGCGCCGGTGGCCAGCCGGGTGGTCCCGGCGTCGCCCGTGCGGGTGTAGATGCGGTTGAGGGTGACCATCAGCCCCGACTGCGGAACCAGGCCGCGGCGACCAGCACGGCGATGGCGATCGCCTGCATGAGCACCCGCAGGCGCATAAGCCTGTTGGAATAGGATCGGTTGAATTCGCCGCCGCGAAACAGCGCGAACAGGCCCATCGCCAGCACGAGGCTGACCGCCGTCAGGGCCGCGAAGATCAGATAGTCGAAGACATCCATGCCACGACCTTAGGCCGAACCGCCGGGAGGACGCCACAGCGAAGCCGAGTTCATTTAAAACTTGACTTGAACGTCAGCGATCATGTTCAACGAGCGCCGGTTCAACCGCAGGCGAGCTCGGCAAAGTTCCGCCGGATCCTTTACGGCGCAAGGGATTGCGCAGTTCCTCGCACCCATCCGGCTGGCCCTCCGATGCGACAATTGGTATCAACGGCGAATCCCGGGTAACCGGTTAGTTGAACACGTTCATCGCTGGCGCCCGCTCCCCCGTGGCGCGTCGGTTTCTCCCCCGCACAGTATCCGCGGCGCAACGACGCCGTGGCGAAACCAAGAGACGAATGAAACATATCTCCCCCAACCAGGTCTCCGCCGAAGCCCCCGTCCGCGCGCCGACCCGCCGCGCCCTGGCCAAGCAGCAGACCCGCCTCAAGGTCCTGGCTGCCGCGCGCCGCCTGTTCAGCGAGCAGGGCTACGAGGGCGCCACCATCCGCGACATCGCCGCGGCGGCCGGAATGTCCACCGGCGCGGTCTTCGCCAACTTCACCGACAAGTCGGACCTGTTCCGCGAGATCATGACCGACGACATGGAGGCCCTGGCGGTCGCCATGCGCGACGCGGCCGAGCGCGCCCGCACGGTCGAGGATGGCCTGCTGAAGGTCTTCATGGCCGGCTACACCTTCTACAAGACCCGCCTCCAGCTGGCCCGGGCGGCGTTCAGCGTCTCGTGGGACGCCGACGGCGGCCCGACGCTGCGGGGCCTGAGCTCGTCCCAGGCTTTCCAGGAACTGTTCGTCGAGCAGCTCACCGCCGGCGTCGAGCGCGGCGAGCTCTCGCAGGAATCCGAGATCAAGCTGCGCAGCCAGATGCTGTTCGACGCCTATCTCGCGAACTTCCCGCAGGCGATCTTCGAGGGCTGGAGCCTGGACGCCCTTCAGGCCCGGGCCCGCGACCAGATCCGCATTCTGCTCGCCGGCGCCCGTCGAGGCTGATCGCGGGGGCGGATGGACATCGGCGTCAGACAGGTCTCTACGGCGCTTCAGGCGCGTGCGTCGCAGAAGGAAGCGACGCGCCAGCGCGTCATCGACGCCGCCCGGGACCTGTTCGACACCCATGGCTACCAGGGCACGACGATCCGGGAGATCGCCCGCCATGCCGGCGTGGCGGTCGGCAGCGTGTTCACCACCTTTGCCTCGAAGGGTGAGATTCTCTCCGAGGTGATGGCGGGCCGGATCGCCCCGCTCTACGCCGAGCTGGACCGGGTGATGCCCCACCTGCACGGCCCGACCGTGGACCGGCTGCGGACCATGTTCGCCATCCACGTGCAGTTCGAGGCCCGGCATGTGCGCCTGTTCCTGTCGCACATCTCGGCGGCCTATGACTGGACCCATTCACCGGGGGCCAGGCCGTACGGCCGAAACGAGCGGCTGAAATCGATCCTGCGCCAGTGCCTGGTCAAGGGCATCGAGGACGGCGACATCCGGCCGGATGCGGACCCGGCCGAAATCGGCGAACTGCTGATGGCCGCCTATGCGTGGACCTTCCGGCTGGCGATCAACGAGGCGGACGCCCCTTCGATGATTGCCGTCATGGACCGCCAGATCGGCCTGATCGTGGAAGGCGCCGCGGCGCGAAGCTGAGGCCGGGATGCGCGCCGGCTCAGTTGGCGCCTTCGAGCAGCCGCCGCGCGATCACCTGCGCCTGGATCTCGCCCGCGCCCTCGAAGATGTTGAGGATTCGCGCGTCGGCCAGAACGCGGCTGACAGGCTGTTCCACCGCGAAGCCCGTCCCGCCATGGATCTGGACGGCGTTGTCGGCGGCGGCCCAGGCGATGCGGGCAGCGGTCAGTTTCGCCATCCCCGCTTCCAGGTCACAGCGGCGCCCCTCATCCTTGGCGCGGGCGGCAAACCAGGCGAGGCGCCGGGCGCCCAGGATCTCGGCGGCCATCATCGCCAGCTTGTTGGCCACGCGCGGAAACTGCGCGATCGGGCCGCCGAACTGCCGGCGCTGCAGGGCGTAGTCGAGCGCCAGGTCCAGGGCGTTCTGCGCCACCCCGATGGCCCGCGCGGCGGTCTGGATGCGGGCGCTTTCGAAGGTGGCCATCAGCTGGGCGAAGCCCTGGCCCTCCTGCCCGCCCAGCAGATTGGCGTGATCGACCTCGAAGCCGTCGAAGGCGATCTCGTACTCCTTCATGCCGCGATAGCCGATCACCGCGATCTCGCCGCCGCTCATGCCCGGCGCGGGGAAGGGGTTGCCGTCCATGCCGCGCGGCTTCTCGGCCAGGAACATCGACAGGCCGCGGTGGTCGCTGATCGAGGGATCGGTGCGGACCAGCAGGGTCATCACGTCGGCCCGCGCCGCGTGGGTGATCCAGGTCTTGGCGCCTGACACCCGCCAGACCTCGCCGTCGCGGACGGCCCGGGTGCGAAGGGAGCCAAGATCGGAGCCGGCCTCCGGTTCGGTGAACACGGCGGTCGGAATGATCCGCCCGGAAGCTATGCCGGGCAGGAAGCGGGCCTTCTGGTCCTCGGTCCCGTGAGCCACGATCAGTTCGGCGGCGATCTCCGAGCGGGTGCCCAGCGAGCCGGTCCCGATCCAGCCCCGCGACAGGGCCTCGGAGACCACGCACATGGCCACCTTGCCCATGCCCGAGCCGCCCCATTCCTCCGGCGCGGTCAGACCGAAGACTCCGAGGTCGCCCAGCTCCTCCAGCAGGGCGAGCGGGATCAGTTCGTCGCGCAGATGCCAGCCGTGGGCGTAGGGTGTGACCTTCTCCTCGGTGAAGGCGTGGAACTGGTCGCGCACCGCCTCCAGGGTCTCGTCCAGGCCGCTGGCCTCCAGCGAGGGCCGGCCGCGCGCCCCGTCCAGGAGCTCGACAATCCGCATCTTGACCGCCTGCGACGCGCCCGCCCGCAGGCGACCGATCACATGGCCCAGCCGGTCGGCGGGGGCGTAGACGTCGGCCGGACGGAAGATCTCGCCCTGGTTCATCGGCAGCCCGCCGGCGAGCTGGCTGAGGTATTCGTGGGCCAGAAGCTGCGCCGGAAGCGCCTCGGCCTCGCCGAACCGTCCCTCGGCATCGAGCGCCCGCGCCCAGGCGGCCGTCTGGCGCAGCGTCTCGGCATAGGCCGCCGCCCAGGCCAGGCCGTGGGCCGTGTGCTGTTCGGCGTCTAGCAGCCTGCGGTCCAGCCGCCCGTCGCGCTGCACGCGCCCCAGCACCGTGGACTGCAGCGAGGTCACCAGGGCCCCTGCCTCGAAGGCGGCGGCGTCGAGCAACTCAAGGAGGTTGGGCAGGATGAGGGTCATGGCTCGACTATAGGCGGCTTGCGTTGCGTGAGGTCATAGCGCTTTGCTTCGCGCAAACCACACAGGAAGCGCTGCGATGCTCACCGTCCACCACCTCAACGATTCCCGGTCCCAGCGCATTCTCTGGCTGCTCGAGGAACTGGGCGTTCCCTACGAGATCAAGCACTACGCCCGCGACGCGACAACCCGACTGGCGCCGCCGGAACTGATCGCCGTCCATCCGCTGGGCAAGTCGCCGGTGATCACCGAAGACGGCCGCACCGTCCACGAGAGCGGCGCGATCATCGACTACATCATCCGCCGCCACGGCGCCGGACGCATGGCCCCGGCGATCGGGACCGACGCCTACGAGACCTACAACCAGTGGCTCCACTACGCCGAGGGTTCGGCGATGCTGCCGCTGATGCTGTTCATGTATGTGGGACGGCTGGGCGAGGCCGCCGCGCCCCTGCAACCGCGCATCGAGAGCGAGCTGGCCAACCACCTGGGCTACGTCGAGAAGGCCCTGGCCGGCCGCGACTACATCCTGGGCGCGGAGCTCACCGGCGCCGACATCAACCTCAGCTTCGTCGGCGAGGTCCTCGGCCCCTTCGGCCGCATGGCCCAGTACCCGAACATCAAGGCCTGGGTGCAGCGGTTCCAGGCGCGTCCGGCCTACAAGGCCGCGCTCGAGAAAGGCGGCGCCTACTCGTACGGGAGCGCCTGACTATTCGAAGGCCGGGAAGTCGTCATCCAGCACGCCGTCGAGGAAGTCGAACACGGTGGCCTTGAGGGAGGCGTGCGGGATGGCCGAGAAGTGGTCGCAGCCCGGCAGGACGACGCCCTTTCCGAAGGGAAACACCCGCGCCAGGGCCTCGGGGTCGCCCGCCAGGTCGTCCCGCTGTCCGGCGACCACCAGGACCGGCATGTCCAGGCGCGCCAGCCGCTCGCGGGTCAGCGGCGCGCTCTCGGCCGCCGAGGCCGCGGCCAGCGCCAGCCGGTCCTCGCCCTGCTCGTCGGCGAACTGGCGGAAGCTTTTCAGCATCTCGGTGGAGATCGTGGCCGGATCCTCCGCCGACATGGCCTGGGCCATGGCCTCGACGGAGCCGGCAGGCCGGGGGTCGAACAGCTTGCCGCCGATCCCGCCCAGCATCAGGTTGTTCACCCGGTTCGGCGCGTCCAGGGCCAACTGCATCGCCGTGCGCGTCCCCATGGAATAGCCCAGGACGTCAAAGCGCCCGACGCCCAGGTGGTCCATCAGCGCCAGCGCATCGGCCGCCATCTTCTCCCGTCCGTAGTCGGCGGGATCGTGGGATTTCATGCTCTCGCCATGGCCGCGCTGGTCGAGGGCGACCACGCGGATGCCGCGCCGCTCGAGGGCGCTGTACCAGCCGGTCCGCTTCCAGCCCTCGCTCCGGTTCGAGGCGAAGCCGTGCAGCAGCAGGACGGTCCGCTGGGCCGGGCCGGCGGGGGCGATGTCGTCATAGGCGATGGAAACGCCGTTCAGGGTCGCGTCAGGCATGGTCGCGACGGTAGTCTCACGGCGTCTCTCCCGTCCATTCCCAATGCCACGGTTCGAACGGGTAGTTCACGAAACCGAACCGCCCGGCGTTGGCCAGCAGCCAGCGATAGGTCGCCGTCCGGGTCATGAACAGCCGGTTCGGATCGGCGGTGGAGTCTGGCGGGAACCCGGGCGCCTGGCCCACATAGATATCGGCCGCCAGCCCGGTGCGGTGGGCCGAGCAGCGGGCGCGGACAATCCCGTCGCAGTTGCCTTCCGCCTGGCAGCGGGCGGCGTCCGCGGCGGGACTGCGATAACCGGAGAAGATCGTCAGGTTGCGCGGGTCGGCGGCGATCTCGGGAACCTCGGACCGGGCGGCCGCGGCCATTCGCCGGAACGCCGCCAGGGCCTGGGGACGCATCCATACCTGCTTGCCGCCATAGCCCTCATCCAGCCGGGCGGCGGTGATAAGGTCGGGCGTTTCCGGGCAGCCGCCGAACGAGGTGAAGCGCACGAAGTCGCGCCGCATCTGCACCGCGCCCTTCATGCCCATGAAGGCGGCCTCGTTCATCACGCCATCTGGGGGCTGGTCGTGCGACCTCTGCCAGGTGGCCAGGGCGGCGGCGAATCCGTCGCTGTCGGCGGGACAGCGGGTGGCGATCTCCTGCTGGATCAGCGGGACATAGATCTCCCATCCGGTCTCGGCGCGCCCGAACGGCGACCAGGCCAAGGTCTGGACGGAGCCGGCGTTGGCCTGGGCGGCCTCCTGCCAGCCTTCGACCCGGCATTCGGCGGGCGTCGGCGGCCGCGCGCCGGGGGGATCGCCCGGTGCGCCGGTCTGCAGGGCGCGCAGGGGTGACAGGTCCGGACCACTCGCGGCCAGCGGCGTGCAGCCGGTCACCCGCAGGGCGATCAGCATCAGCACCACCAGGGCCGCGCCAGACGCGCCCAGGAACCCCATCACGTCTCGAAGCTTCATCATCCGCCGCCAGCGTTGAGCGGTGAAACGCCGAGGTCCAGCATGAAGTTCGCGACAATCATCCTTTGCGCGGCCGGCAGCCTGGCCCTGGCCGCCTGCGAGATCCGCGCGCCGAAGGCCGTCCAGGCGCCGCCGCCCGCCGCAGCCTCACCCCCGACCGCCGAAATCGCCCCGGCGCCGCCAACGGCATCCAGCCAGCCGGCGGCCCAGGCGGTCGACCGCGCCGCATTCTCGGAATCGACCGATCCCGCCGCGCGGCGCGACATGCTGATCCGGGCCCAGGTGCTGCTGGATCGCGCGAGCTTCTCGCCGGGCGTGATCGACGGCCAGGACGGGGAGAACCTCAGAAACGCGCTCGCCGCCTTCGAACGGGCCAACGGACTGCCTGCGGACGGTCTGCTGGATGCCGATGTCTGGGCGCGGCTGACCGCGGACACAGGTCCGGTCCTGACCGACTACGTGATCACGCCGGCGGACCTTGCGGGGCCGTACACGCCGGTCATCCCCAAGGCCTACGAGGACATGGCCCGGCTGGAGCGGCTTGGCTACGCGGGTCCGCTGGAGGCCCTGGCGGAGCGATTCCACATGGACCCGGCGCTGCTGACCGCGCTCAACCCCGGCGTGGACATGACGACGGGCGGGGCGAAGATCCTGGTGGCCGCGCCGGGTCAGGGCGCCCTGGCCGCCCGGGTGGCCCTGGTCGAGGTCGACAAGGCGCGCAAACAGGTCCGGGCGTTCGACGCCGCCGGCAAGCTGCTGGCCGCCTACCCGGCGACGGTGGGGTCCGCGGACCTGCCGACGCCATCCGGGGAACTGGCCGTGCGCACCATCGCGCCCGCGCCGACCTGGACCTACGATCCCGCCCGGCTGAATTTCGGAGACAGGTCCGCCGGCAAGCTGATCATCCAGGCGGGTCCCAACAATCCGGTGGGCGCGGTCTGGATCGATCTGACCCGCGACACCTACGGCATTCACGGCGCGCCCGAGCCGCGTCTTGTGGGCAAGACCGCCAGCCACGGATGCGTGCGCCTGACCAACTGGGACGCGGTCCAGCTTTCAAAGGCGGTCGAGAAGGGGACGCGGGTCGTATTCGTGGGCGAGGCGGCGCCCGCGAAGGCCTAGCTCCGCCAGCGAAGCGTCGCGGGCTCCACCGGATTGACGAAGGGGCGGCCCTCGCGCCGGCTGGCGGTCCATTCACGCCTGAGGGCCTGGTACCACTTGGCCTGCCGGTCGGCGTCGTCGATCCAGAGCAGCGACGGGTCGTGTTTCAGCCCCTGGTTCTGCAGGTCCACCATGTCGCCGTCCTGGCGCAGGAAGGCGCGGGCCCAGATCGCCAGCACCGGCTTGAGAATCTGGAAAGCCGGATGGTCCGACCAGGCGATCTGGGTGATCTGGGTGCGGTTCTCGTCGAGGGGCGTCAGGCAGGTGAGCGACAGCACCTGGCGGCGGCCGACGGTGACATGCTCCCAGCGCCATCCCGGCAGTCGGAAGGTGATCTCGGTCAGCGGCTGGCCCCCCAGCACAGCATAGGCCCGGCTGTTCTTCGAGGGCTCGTGGCGGACCATGGCGAAGCCCTGCTCGCGGGGTTCGAACCGCTTGGCCTTGTCGTGCTCGCTGCCGGAGGTGCGCCACCACCACTGTCGATGCACATAGGGCCCGTGCGCAGGGTCCATCAGACCGATGACGGCCTGGTCGATGTGGGCGTTGAACACCATCCGGTCGACCAGCTTGGGCCCCCCGCCCACCACGCCCGGAAAGGTCGGAGGCGGCGCGTCCGGTTCGCCCTGCGGTGTCGACCCGATCCAGACGAAAACAAGGCCCTGGGCCTCTGCGACCGGGTAGCGGCGGACGCGGATCTTCGAGACATCTAGGTCCTGGTCGGCGGTCAGCGAAGGGATCGCCGCGCATGCCCCGTCCGCGCCGAACCGCCAGCCATGATAGGGGCAGGCCACGGTCTCCATGCCCGCGGCGTCGCGTTGCACGCGACCCGCCGAAAGCGGCGCGGCCCTGTGGGGGCAGATGTCACGCAGGGCAAACAGGCCACCGCTGCGCCCGCGGGCCAGCATCACCGGCTCGCCCAGCATTTCCACCCGGATCGGCTTTCCGGGCGTCAGGTCGCGGGACAGGGCGGCGAGATACCAGGTGTCGGTCAGGAAGCCCTGGCCGAACCGGGTATCTGGTTGTGGGGGTCTGGGGGCTCCGTCCGCCATCCGGCGTTTCTAGCCGCCTAGGCCAGTCGCAGGAAGACCGCCGCATGGGGCGCCAGCCCGATCGAGGCGCCGCGCTGGTCGGCGTCGCCGGCGCGAACGGGCTCGAGCGAAGCCGTCTCCAGTATGGAGTGTTCCACGAAGCGGGGCTCATCCGAGAAGTTGAACAGGCACAGGATTCGCTCATCGCCGTGCGTCCGCACAAAGCCCAGCACCGGCTCGGCCATGGCCACGAAATCGATGTCACCCAGCCTGAGGGCGGCCGAGCCATTGCGGAAGGCGATCATCGCCCGTGAGAAGGCCAGGGCGGACTCCGGGTCGGCCTCCTGCTCCTCGACACTGAGGCCGCGATGCTCGCCGGCCAGGGGCAGCCAGGGGGTCCCGGTGGTGAATCCCATCTGCACCCCCGGCGTCCACGGCATGGGCGTACGGCAGCCGTCGCGACCGCCGTCGTAGGGCCAGTAGAGGTCGCCCACCGGATCGCGCAGCAGCTCGCGCGGCAGCGAGGCCTGGGGCAGACCCAGCTCCTCGCCCTGGTAGACGAGCGTCGTGCCCTTCAGCGCGATCAGCAGGGCGAACAGCATCTTCGCCAGTTCGGGCGAGGCCGCCTTGCCCCCGAAGCGGCTGACCGTGCGCGGCACGTCATGGTTGGAGAAGCTGATCGTCGGCCAGTGGTCGGGATAGTCGGCCAGCGTCGCGTAGTGATCGGTGACGAAGCGGGTCTCCAGCTTGCGGGCCAGGAGCATCACGAAGGTGTAGCCGGAGTGCAGGCCGGTCGCCGGCGGCAGGTAGGCTCCGCAGCGGGCCTCTTCCTCGGAGAACTCGCCGAACACGAAGCGATCGCCATGGGCGTCCACCCGGCGGCGGATGATGTCCAGGGTCTCGACGTTCTCGGGCAGGTTGGAGTCGTGAAGGTGCCGCTGCAGGTTCCCGGCGTGCGACCAGTTGTAGCCCCGGCGCTCGTCCATCGGCACCGGCGGGTTCGGGGTCAGGTCGGCGTCGTGCAGGAAGGTGCCGGCCACATCCAGGCGGAAGCCGTCAACGCCCTTCTCCAGCCAGAAATCCAGCACCGACAGGGCGGCTTCCCGGGCATCGGGGTCGCGCCAGTTCAGCTTGGGCTGCTGGCGCAGGAACTTGTGGTGATAGTGCTGCCGCCGCGCCGGCTGGTAGGCCCAGGCCGGGCCGCCGAAGACACTGAGCCAGTTGTTGGGCGCCGTGCCGTCGGCCTGCGGGTCGGCCCAGACGTACCAGTTCGCCTTCGGACCGTCCTTGCCGCCGGTCAGGCTCTCGACGAACCAGGGGTGGACGTCGGAGGTGTGCGACAGCACCTCGTCCAGCACCACCTTCAGGCCCCGGGCGTGGGCGGCGTCGAGCAGGCGCTGGAAGTCCTGCGGCGCGCCATAGTCGGCCTGCACGCCCTCATAGTCGGCGGTGTCATAGCCCCAGTCGCGATTGGGCGAAGGGTGGATGGGCGACAGCCACAGGCCGTCCACCCCCAGACGCTGGATATAGTCCAGCCTGGACTCCAGCCCCGGCAGGTCGCCGTGGCCGTCGCCGTTGGAGTCGAAGAAGCTGCGGACGTAGACGTGGTAAAGGATCGCGCCCTTCCACCAGGGCTCAGCTGCGGCCATCCCTTATCTCCTCCCCCATCGGGGGAGGGGGACCGCGGAACGCGGTGGAGGGGGTTCGCCCCGTCCGCCGAAGTCGCCGGCAAGCCCCCTCCGCCACGCTGCGCGTGGTTCCCCTCCCCCGCCGGGGGAGGAGAGAGCGCTGTCGTCTAGACCTCGGACGCGTTCGTGACGATCTTCGAGACCAGGCCGTAGGCCACGGCCTCCTCGGCGCTCATCCAGAAGTTCCGCTGGGTGTCCTTGACCACCCGTTCGAAGGTCTGGCCAGTCTCGCGGGCGATCACCCGGTTGAGCCGGTCCTGCATCTTGATGATCTCTTCCGCCTCGATCTGGATGTCCGAGGCCTGGCCGCGCACGCCGCCGGCGGGCTGGTGCAGCAGGAAACGGGTGTTCGGCAGGCAGAGCCGGTTTTCCTTCTTGGCCCCCAGGAAGATGTGCGCGCCGGCCGAGGCCACCCAGCCCGTGCCGATCACCTTCACCTCGGCGCCGCAGAAGCGGATCATGTCGTGGACGGTGTCGCCGCTTTCCACATGGCCGCCGGGCGAGTTGACGATCACCCGGATCGGCTTGTCGCTCTCGGTGGCGAAGGCGGTGATCTGGGCGGTGACCCGCTCGGCCAGTCGCATGTCGATCTCGCCGAAGATCAGCACGGTGCGCGACTTGTAGAGCGCGTTCTGCACCGGACCCGCCGTCATCGGCATGTCGGGCAGGCGGCCCTTCTCGTCCTCGTCGCCGTCTTCGTCGTCGAGGTAGGTCGTCCAC
>CAUJHW010000086.1 GCA_963205005.1 Pseudomonadota bacterium | reverse complement strand
GACAGCCACATCATACGCTGACTTACTTTTATAGATCGGCGCTCCCGAGGGCTCGGCGGTGTGGGCAGTTGGAGACGAACGGTCCCCATCTGGAATGTCACTCGATCCGAAAGGCCAAGGCTGTTTTTGCCGGGGGGTGCTGAAAAGGGCGTTGTTGTCTTTGGACGGCCCCTGCGCTGCGACCTGCTAGACTGTCGTATCGCATGCCCGGTTCAAGGACGGCGGCGAGACTGACGCGCGAGGAACGCCCCGATGACCACCCCCCTTTCGTCTGCACTGGAAGCCGTGCAGTTCATCCGGTCTCAGAAGATCGAGGGCCGTTCCAAGTGGCGGCGGCACGATGCGCCGGACGCAGGGTCGGACTACAGCCTCTATCACGGCACCTGCGGTATCATCCTCGTGTTGCTGGAACTCCACGCCGCCGGTCAGGACGACGGTGCGCTGGCCGAGGCCGTGGCCGCCGGCGAGGAGGTTCAGGCCTATCTGGCGCGCAAGGACTGGCTGTCGGTCAGCCCCTCGACGGGCTGGCCGGGCTATGCCTTCGCGCTCAACGAACTGGCGCGCGCCAGTGGCCGGGATCACTTCCGCGCCACCGCGGCCGCCTGTCTGGATCGCCTGCATGCCCAAGCCCTGGAACTGGGCGCCGGGATTGGCTGGATCGAGCCCATGCCGTTCGCGGACATCACTGGTCTGAAGGGCGACCGCGAGATCTACGACCAGTCGGTTGGGGCGGCGGGCGCGGGCCTGGTTCTGCTCTACGCCCACGAACAGGCCCTGCATCCCGCGGCCCTCGACCATGCCGTTGCCGTGGGCGAACGGCTGCTGGAGGTGGCCGAGACGGATGCTGACGGCCTGCGGTGGCGGATGATGAGCGATATGCCGTTTTCGTTCACGGCCCCCAACTTCGCCCATGGCGGCGCCGGTGTCGGCTATTTCCTACTACAGTTGTACCGCGCCACGGGAGAGCCGCGCTACTTGGACGCGGCGCGCGAGGCGGCCCGCTATACGATGAGCCGCGCCAAGCCTGCCGGGTCGGGCCGGCTGGTCTGTCATACCGAAGAGGCGCGCAAGCCGATCTTCTACCTGGGTGCCTGCCATGGCCCCGCGGGCACCGGCCGACTGCTGCTGGAGTTGCACGCCGTCACCGGCGAGGCCCGGTGGCTGGACGCGGCGCGGTCGCTAATGGAGGGGCTGCAGTCCACCGGCGCGCCGGAGGTCCGCTCCAAGGGCCTGTGGAACAACCATGGTCAATGCTGCGGCGACGCCGGGATCGGCGACTTCGCACTGCTGATGGCGGCGCGCACCGGGGAGGAAGCCTATCGCGACCTGGCCCGACGCTGCGCTAGCGTGATCCTGGCCAACTCCGAGCTGACGCCTTCCGGACGGCGCTGGCGGCAGGCCGAGCACCGCGAGCGGCCCGAGTTCTTGCAGGCCCAGACCGGCTACATGCAGGGTGCCGCCGGCATCGCCAGCTTCCTGATCCACCTGTCGACATCGGAGGCCGGCCAGACAGTCAGGATCGCCATGCCCGACTGGCCGCGGGATCTCATGTCCACATAATGGGCCGTGGCTGGGCGTCCGTTCAACGTTGTGACCCAGCCGCCTCACTGTCCTATGCTGCTGAGGGTGCTGTCAGTCTAACCGCAAGGCGCCTCCAGGTATGGCCGCCATACTCTGTGCAGGCCCGATGCCGGTCTTCGCTGGTCGAGGCTGTAGCGCCGTAAGGTCGTCCTGGGTGTTGGCATTGGCGAAGGGATCGGATCCTTCACACTCCCAGGTCACGACAACCATGCCAGCGGCTGAGGCGAGGCCTCTCAGGGAGCGTTGGCCAGAGGCGAGATAGGCCGGAAGTATGTCGAGGGTGGACGCGTTCCACAGGGCGCAAGTCGGGTGGAGGCGACCGGCGCTCTGCGCCACGGCGACACCCTCCCTGCTGGTCAAGGCTCCGGCCAGCCGAACGGCTAGGTCGTTGGGGACGCCGGGCGCGTCGCAGGGCAGCGTCAGCACGCTCGAAACTCCGAGTTCGCGCGCATAGTGGAGCGCAGAGGCTAGGCCCGCGAGCGGGCCTCCGATTGTCGGATCATCGCAGATCAGAGGCGCGTCGACCGCGCCCGCCACCTGTGAGGCGTCGCGCACAGCCACGGCGACCTGCGGACAATAGGACCGGGCCAGTTCCAGCATCCGGGCCACGAGGGTCGTCTCGCCGAAGCGGCGCAGAGGCTTGCCGCCACCCATGCGGCGACCTTCGCCGCCTGCAAGCACAACCGCGAGGCGCGGCCCTGTCATGGTTTCGGCGTCGCAGATGGAACCGTCGGCGCGGCCGGAAGGCGCGCAATGCCCCGCCGCGCTGCCAGCCGACTGGACAGGGCCAGAAGATCCCTTTCCGTCAGGCGAAGCCGCGCTAGCGGCAGGACCACGGCATTCTCCAGAGCCAGGTGACTGCGTTCCTGGATGGCAAAGGCCTCCAGGGCCCTTCGCCTGACGTTGCTGCGGCCTATCGGCGCCGCCAGGCGAAGGCACGCCTCAAGGTGGTGCCGCACCGCCGCCGCACGGGTCAGGTCCCTCTCGTGGTCGCCCAGGAGGCGGCGCAGGATCTTGTCCAAGTCATCCTCAGGCTGGGTCCGGGTTCTCAGAAGCGGGAACAGGTCCTCTTCTTCATCGAGAATATGGAGCGGCAGGTCGCGCCTGACGAAATCGAGCAGCCAGCCCAGCCCATCCTCATCGAACGACGCAGCCAGCGAGGCGCGCTGCATCATATCGCAGAACTGACGATGCCGCTGGTGCTCGGCGAAGAACCATCCGATCGGATCGAGCAGGAGCGACTCCGGTGTCCCAACGACCTTGGTCAGGTGCGGTCGCATGGATCGGCCCTCCATCGAGGCTAGTATCGGGCTTCAAAAGTCAGCCAGATCTTGCTGCGATCCGAGAAGCCCGGGCGTGCGCCGTCAAAGAAGGCGGCCTTGACCTCTGCGCTGAGGATCTTGGTCAACGATAACCCGGCCATCAGGTCGAACTCGCGGCCGAGGCGCATGGACCCGTCGTCATCCGTGAAGTCATGGACTGCCGCCTGCAGTTTTAGCGGCCGGGCCTTGGGACCCATCTTCACGGTCGTCCCCGCACGAAGATTGAGGTCCCGCAGCCCTGTCGCCGGGGTCGACAGGAATACATCGGCCCAGCCCTGGTAGGCATGGAGGGTGGCGAGCGGTGTCTGAAATCCGCGGCGGCCGTTGCCGTCGAGGCGCTCGAAGCCTGCGCTCACCCAGTGCGCCGGACCCTTGAGACCCAATCCGAGATCAAGGTATCCAAGTTCGAAGTCCGCGGGATTGTTCCGGTAGTCCGTTTGGCGGGCGACCTCCGCCTCGTAGGTAATGGCGAGCCCCGGTCGGATCGGCCGGGAGCCAGCGAAGCGACCGCCCCAGGTGGCGCTGGACTGGGTCGGGGCGTTGCCGAAATCCAGTAGGTAGCTGTAGCCGCTCGCCTGCCCGGCCGGGGTCTTCAGGTCGGCCTGGATCAGGTGGCTATCGCTGTCCCATTCTCCCTGGGCGCTGCGGTGGCCGAACACCCGGCGCACCCGGTCGACGTAGGCGTAGGTGACGGCGAAGTCCTTGGTCGGCCGGATGCCGATCCTGATCGCGTCGAAGGTCTGCTCGTTCTGGCGGAAGCCGACATTGCCGACGAAGCGGGCGTTGCCGAGGACGATCCGCTGGCGGCCGATGACGACATCGGCCTGCTTGCCGGTCCACGAGACCTGGGCCCGGTTGAGCTCTGTGGACTCCGGGTCGGCGACCACGGGATATCGCACCTTGCCGTTCGTGTTGCTGTTGTAGTCCCCGTCCAGCGCGGTGATGTTCTCGGCCTCGACCAGGGCCCTGAAGCCGCGCCAGGCGGCGGTCTCGTACCCCAGTCGCGTGCGCAGGGTGATCGCATGGGCGTCCTGGGGCAGCCCATCCTGGCTGACCGTCTCCGAACGCAGGCGCATGTCGAGGATGATCTTCCCCGCGGCCGGTTCGGCAGCCGCGGCGAGTGATGGGGCCATGCTCAGGGGTAAGGCCAGGAAAAGTGCGGCAAGTCGCAACGGCCTACCTCCTCTTGATGATGGTGTAGGTGTGGGCCTGTGTCTTCGGCGTGAGCGCCGCGCTGAGCAGCGACGCCATGGCGGCGATCGCCGGGTCCGCCGCGCCCTGGGACGCCGAGATGAGGTGGGTCCAGCTCTCGTCGTCGGCGGTGTCGACGAAGCGCCGGACCGCACGATTCACGAAGCCGAGCACGTCAAGTTCGACCGCGGCGGCGGCTTCGCGCACCTGTCCGGCCAGGGTGGGGTCGGTCGCGTCGAGCCAGCTTTCCAGCCGCGAGGCCGAGGCGCCGTTCGCCAGAAGCTCGCCGAGGGACAGCGATCCTTCCCCGAGACGGCCATCCCGGGTCAGGCTGAACGCGACGCCCTGCGCCCGGGCGCGATCGGCGAGATCCGAAACGTAGCGGACCGCGGCCGCGGTCCAGGCCCGGCTCTCAAGATGCAGGCGGATCCTGTCCGCCACATATTCGAAGGGCAGGGTGCGGCCCTCGATGCGGCGATCCAGCCTCAGGACATGCCAGCCGAAGCGCGAGCGGACCGGCCGCGGCAGGATCTCGCCTGCCGCCAGTTCGGCGAGGGCCTGCTCGACCTCGCCCACCACATCCCCGGGTCCGAGCTGGCCAAGCGATCCGCCGACCTGGCCGGAAGGGCAGGCCGACAGCGAGCGGGCCAGGTCGGCGAACGCCTCGGGGCGTCGCGTCAGGCTATCGAGCGCATCCTGGGCGACCTGCCGCGCCAACGTCCATCCGTTTGGATCGTCGCGTCCGGATTCGATGAGGATGTGCGAGGCCTCCACCAGGGCCGGAGTGGAGAACCGCGCTCGCTGGGTCTCGTAGACGCGGCGGCATTCGGCCTCGCCCGGGGGCTCGACCTCGACCTCCGCGTCAAGCGTGGCGCGGATCAGCGCCTCCTCGAGCGTCTCCTCGCGGCCCTCCTCGTCACGCATCGGCTGGGCGACGAGGCCCAGTTCGTCGGCGCGATGCAGAAGCAGGGCCTTCACGGCCAGGGCCTTGCCCGCCGCGGTCCGGGCCTCCTGCGCGGAGGCTCCCGGATGGTTCTGGATTTCCTCTACCAGGAGGAATTCCGGAATCTCGACCCCTTCGACGACAACGGTTGCGGTCATCAGTCTACTCCGCGGTCTTCAGGGGATCGGGCCAGACGGCCTGGACGGGAGCGGGCTTCGGTGGCGCGCCTGCCGGACCTGGATGGGACGGCACCGCAGCGACCCGACGGCGCGGCAGCGGCTGCTTCGTGCGTACGAGCTGCCAGCCGCGCCGGTTGAGATACCAGATCGGCGCTGACAGCATGTGGACGAGGCGGGTGAACGGGAAGACCAGCAGGATGGTCATGCCCAGCACCAGATGTGCCTTGAAGATCGGGTGCACGTCGGCGACCAGTTCGGCCACGCCCGGGCGGAACGTGAACACACCCTGGGCCCAGGTCATGAACTTGAGCATCTCGTGGCCGTCGAGGTGGCCGGCCGACACCGGGATGGTCGCCAGGCCCAGGCTGAGCTGGGCCATCAGCAGGATCAGGATCGCCGTATCGCCGAAGCTGGAGGTGGCGCGGATGCGCGGATCGAACAGCCGCCGGTGCAGCAGCATCAGGCCGCCGGCTAGGCACAGGACGCCAGCGACACCGCCCGCCGCCATCGCCAGGATCTGCTTGGCGCCGTGGGGGACCCCCAGGGCATCGAACACCCAGATGGGCGTCAGCAGGCCCACGAAGTGGCCGCCGAAGATGGTCAGCACGCCCACATGGAATAGCACCGAGCCCATCACCAGCTGCCTGCGGCGCAGCAGCTGAGAGGAGCCCGAGCGCCAAGTGTACTGCTCGCGGTCGAAGCGGATGACCGATCCCAGCGCCAGTACGGAGAGCGCGATGTAGGGATAGATGCCGAACAGGATCTGGTTGAGGAGTTGCATGGCGAGCCTCAGGCGCTGACGGCGGGGCGGCGCGGCTGGCGGCCGGGTTCGGCCATCATGGCGTCGACCAGGGCGCTCGCCTTCGGGCAGCCCACGTCGGAGGGGCCGAAGGTAACGGCGGTCTCCGCCCAGGCCTTGTCGATGGCGTCCAGATCGTTGGGATTATCGTCTGGCTCGCTGAGCAGGGCGGCGAGCGCGCCCGGATCGGCCGCCTGCGAGGCGAGCCTGGCCAGCGCCCCGAAGATCGCGCGGTAGGCGCTGCCGCGGGTCTTGAGCCGCTCGCCCATCGCATCCAGCACATGGGTCGCCTCGCCCAGCAACGAGGCCGCGTGCGCCTCGGGCAAGGTCGACAGGAACTCCAGGAACACCGGCAGGAAGTCCGGCAGTTCGTTGGCCGACAGGTGCAGGTCGTTGGCGCGATAGAGTTCGGCCAGGGCGACCATGGCCTCGCCGCGGTCTCGGCTCTCGCCATGCACATGCTCATACAGGTTGAGCGACAGCGACCGGGTGCGGTCGAAGAGCTCGGTGTAGGCCTCCTGCAGGTCGTAGATGTCGCCGCCGGTGATCGCGGAGACGAGCCGGCCCAAGGCCTTGCGCAGCGGTTTCGGCACGAGCGCCTCGGCCTCGATCAGCGCCAGGGCTTCGGGCGCGAGCCGCTGCAGGTCGGTCGTCGGATAGGTCAGGAGGAGCGCGAGCGCCCTATAGGTCTTGGCCATGGGTCAGGCCTCCATCGGGGTTTTGGCGCGGCTGCGCTTGTTAGGCCCGAACAGGCCCAGTTCGGTGCGCCCGCCGGAGCAGCCGTTGCCGAACGAGAAGCCGCACGAGCCGCGCATGTCGTAGGCGTCCTCGGCCACCTCCCGGTGGGCGGACGGGATGACGAACCGGTCCTCGTAGTTGGCGATCGCCAGGTAGCGGTACATCTCGTCGATCTGGGCGGCGGAGAGATCGACGCTTCCTGCCAGCCTGTGATCGATGACGCCCTCGACGGTCTTGGCGCGCATGTAGCCGCGCATCGCCAGCATGCGTTTCAGCGCCAGTTCGATCGGGGCTTCGCGTCCTGCGGTCAGCAGGTTGGCGAGGTACCTGACCGGGATGCGCAGGGAGTGGACGTCGGGCATCTCCCCGTCCATCTCGATGGCCCCGGCCGCCGCCGCGTTCTGGATCGGCGAAAGCGGCGGGACGTACCAGACCATCGGCAGGGTCCGGTATTCCGGGTGGAGCGGGAAGGCGATCTTCCAGTCGATCGCCATCTTGTAGACGGGGCTCTTGCGGGCCGCGTCGAGCCAGGCTTCCGGCACGCCGTCCGCGCGGGCCTGGGCGATCACCGCGGGATCGGACGGGTCCAGGAAGACGTCGAGCTGCGCCTGGTAGAGGTCCTGGTCGTCAGGGGTGCTGGCGGCCACCTCTATGCGGTCGGCGTCGTACAGTAGGACGCCGAGATAGCGGATGCGGCCGACGCAGGTTTCCGAACATACCGTCGGCTGGCCCACCTCGATCCGCGGGTAGCAGAAGGTGCACTTCTCGGACTTCCCGGATTCCCAGTTGTAGTAGATCTTCTTGTAGGGACAGGCCGAGACGCACATGCGCCAGCCGCGGCACTTGTCCTGGTCGATCAGGACGATGCCGTCCTCCTCCCGCTTGTAGATCGCGCCCGAAGGGCACGCCGCCACGCAGGTGGGGTTGAGGCAGTGCTCGCACAGCCTCGGCAGGTACATCATGAAGGTGTTCTCGTACTGGCCGTAGATCTCCTTCTCGATGCCCTCGAAGTTCTTGTCGGCCGAGCGCTTGGCGAACTCGCCGCCCAGGATCTCTTCCCAGTTCGGGCCCCGCTCGATCTTCTCCATCCGCTGGCCGGTGATCTTGGAACGCGGCCGGGCGGTCGGGAACGCCTTCATCTCCGGTGCGGTCTGCAGGTGGGCGTAGTCGAAGTCGAAGGGCTCGTAGTAGTCGTCGATCTCCGGCAGGTCGGGGTTGGCGAAGATCTTCGCCAGGATCCGCCACTTGGCGCCCATGCGGGGTTCGATCTTGCCGTTGGCCTTGCGAGTCCAGCCGCCGTTCCAGCGCTTCTGGTTCTCCCAGTCGCGGGGAAAGCCGATGCCGGGCTTGGTCTCGACGTTGTTGAACCAGGCGTATTCAACGCCCTCGCGGTTGGTCCACACGTTCTTGCAGGTGACCGAGCAGGTGTGACACCCGATGCACTTGTCGAGGTTCAGCACCATGCCGATTTGCGCGCGAACCTTCATTGGGCGAAATCCTTCGCGTTGAGCGGTTCTTCAAGCCAGTCGACCTTGGTCATCTTGCGCAGGACCACGAACTCGTCGCGGTTCGAGCCGACCGTGCCGTAGTAGTTGAAGCCGTAGGCGAGCTGGGCGTAGCCGCCGATCATGTGGGTGGGCTTGAGGACCGTGCGGGTCACCGAGTTGTGGATGCCGCCGCGTTTGCCGGTGATCTGCGACCCCGGCGTGTTCACGATCTTTTCCTGCGCGTGATACATGAAGGTCGTGCCTTCACGGATCCGCTGGGAGACCACGACGCGCGCGGTGAGCGCGCCATTGGCATTGAAAGCCTCGACCCAGTCGTTGTCGACCAGCCCCGCCTTCTTCGCGTCTACCTCGGAAACCCAGATGACCGGGCCGCCGCGGTTCAGCGTCAGCATCATCAGGTTGTCGGAATAGGTGGAGTGGATGCCCCACTTCTGGTGCGGGGTGATGAAGTTGAGGACGATTTCCGTCTCGCCATTGGGCTTCTGCCCCTGGACATAGGTGGTCTTCAGATCGATCGGCGGTCGGTAGACGCAGAGCGCCTCGCCGAAGGCCCGCATCCACTCGTGGTCCTGGTAGAGCTGCTGGCGGCCGGTCAGGGTCCGCCACGGGATCAGCTCGTGGACGTTTGTGTAGCCTGCGTTGTAGCAGACCTTCTCACTCTCGATGCCCGACCAGGTCGGCGAAGAGATGATCTTGCGCGGCTGGGCCAGAAGGTCGCGGAAGCGGATCTTCTCGTCTTCCTTCGGCAGCGCCAGATGGGCGTGCGCGCGGCCGGTCTGCTTCTCCAGCGCCTCCCAGGCTTTGACCGCCACCTCGCCGTTGGTCTCCGGGGCAAGCATCAGGATCGTCTCGCAGGCGTCGATGTCGGTCTCGATCCTGGGCATGCCCTGGGTCTGTCCGTCCTCAAGGACCTCGCCGTTCAGGGCGGCGAGCAGGTCGACTTCGTGGCCGGTCTTCCAGGCCAGACCCTTGCCGCCGTTGCCCACGGTCTTCAGCAACGGGCCAAGCGCAGTGAAGCGCTTGAACGTATTGGGATAGTCGCGCTCGACGATAGTGATCTGCGGCATGGTCTTGCCGGGGATCGCCTCGCACTCGCCCTTGGACCAGTCGCGGACGTCGAACGGCTGGGCCAGTTCGGCGGCGCTGTCGTGCTGGATGGGGGTAAGGACCACGTCCTGTTCGACCCCGAGCACTTCCGGAGAGACTTCGGAAAACGACTTGGCGATCGCCTTGAAGATCTCCCAGTCGGACTTCGACTCCCAGGCCGGATCCACGGCCGCGCTGAGCGGGTGGATGAACGGGTGCATGTCGGAGGTGTTGAGGTCGTTCTTCTCGTACCAGGTGGCCGTCGGAAGCACGATGTCGGAGTAGACGGCCGTGGTGGACATCCGGAAGTCGAGGGTGACTAGCAGGTCAAGTTTTCCCTCCGGCGCCTGGTCATGCCACTTCACGTCGTTGGGCTTGCGCCGGCCGTCCTCGCCGAGGTCCTTGCCCTGGACGCCGTGGGAGGCGCCCAGCAGGTGCTTGAGGAAATACTCGTGGCCCTTGCCGGAGGAACCCAGCAGGTTGGAGCGCCAGACGAACATGTTGCGCGGCCAGTTGGCAGGATCGTCGGGATCCATGCAGGACATCTTCAGTTCGCCGCCCTTGAGCTGCTCAAGGGCGTAGGCCTTGGCGTCCATGCCCGCCGCGGCGGCGGCCTTGGCCACCTCCAGCGGGTTGGTCTGCAGCGCCGGGGCCGACGGTAGCCAGCCGAGGCGCTCGGCCTTGGCGTTGAAGTCGATCATCGCCCCGTCCCATTCGCCCTGCGGCGCGGTGGGCGAGAGGATTTCGCTCATCTCCACCGTCTCGTACCGCCACTGGTCGGAGTGGGCGTAGAAGAATGAGGTGGAGTTCTGCTGCCGCGGCGGGCGGATCCAGTCGGTGGCGAACGCCAGGGGCGCCCATCCGGTCTGGGGCCGCAGCTTCTCCTGGCCGACATAGTGCGCCCAGCCGCCGCCGGACTGGCCGACGCAACCGCACATCACCAGCATGTTGATGACCGCGCGGTAGTTCATGTCCATGTGGAACCAGTGGTTCATCGCCGCGCCGATGATCACCATCGACTTGCCGTTGGTCTTCTCGGCGTTGCCGGCGAATCCGCGGGCGACGGCGATGATCTGATCCTTCGGTACTGAGGTGATCTCCTCGGCCCAGGCCGGGGAATAGGGCTCGACGTCGTCATAGGTGGCCGGCATGTGCGCGCCGCCGAAACCCTGGTCGACGCCGTAGTTGGCCAGGAACAGGTCGTAGACGCAGGCCACAAGGGTCTCGCCTTCGGGCAGTTGCATCCGCTTGACCGGGACATTGCGGACCAGAACGTCCGGGTGTTCAGTCATGGCGAAGCCGTTGGTGGCGGCGCCGCCGAAATAGGGGAAGCGGACCGCGGCGACCTCGTCGTGGACGCCCTTGAGGCCCAGGCGCAGGGTGGTCTCGCCACCGCCCCCGTCCTTCTCCTCCAGGTTCCACCTGCCGTCCTCGCCCCAGCGGAAGCCGATGGAGCCGTTGGGGACCACGACCTTTCCGGACGCCTCATCGACGGCGACGGTCTTCCAGTCGGGATTGTTGGTCTCGCCCAGCGCCTGGTCGAATTCGGCGGCGCGCAGCAGGCGCTCCGGCACATAGGCGCCGTCCTGCGGGACCAGGCGGACCAGCATCGGCAGGTCAGAGTACTTCCGCAGGTACTCGCGGAAGTACGGCACCTGCCGGTCGATATGGAACTCCTTGAGGATCACGTGGCCGAACGCCATGCCGAGCGCCGCGTCGGTGCCCTGCTTCACGGGCAGCCACAGGTCGGAGAACTTCGAGGCCTCGGAGTAGTCGGGGCAGATCACCACCGACTTGGCGCCGCGGTATCGGGCCTCTGTATAGAAGTGGGCGTCGGGCGTTCGGGTCTGGGGGACGTTGGAACCCCAGAGGACCAGGAATCCGGAATTGAACCAGTCGGCGCTTTCGGCGACGTCGGTCTGCTCGCCCCATGTCTGAGGCGAGGCCGGCGGCAGGTCGCAATACCAGTCGTAGAATGAGCCGCAGACGCCGCCGATCAGCTGCAGGTAGCGCGCGCCGGCTGCGTACGAGACCATCGACATCGCCGGGATCGGCGAGAAGCCGAAGATCCGGTCAGGGCCCCAGGCCTTGATGGTGTGGGCGTTGGCGGCGGCGATGATCTCGGTGACCTCATCCCAGGTCGCCCGGATGAAGCCCCCGGCGCCACGCATGGTCGTGTAGGCCGCGCGCTGGGCGGGATCGTTCTGGATCGAGGCCCAGGCCGCCACGGGCGCGCGCGTCGCCCGCGCCGCGCGCCACAGCTTTAGCAGGCGGGAGCGGATCAGCGGGTATTTCACCCGGTTGGCGGAATAGAGATACCAGCTGTAGCTCGCCCCGCGGGCGCATCCGCGAGGCTCGTGGTTCGGCAGATCAGGTCGCGTGCGCGGGTAGTCGGTCTGCTGGGTCTCCCAGGTGACGATCCCGCCCTTGACGTAGATCTTCCACGAACATGAACCCGTGCAGTTCACCCCGTGGGTCGAGCGCACGACCTTGTCGTGCTGCCAGCGGCGGCGGTAGGCCTCCTCCCACGTGCGGTCGTCATCATTGAGGACGCCGTGACCGTCCGAGAACAGCTCGGTCTTGCGGGTGAAGAACGCCAGGCGATCAAGTGTATGGCTCATGCCGAAGCTTCCGCGTTTGCCGTGCGTTGGGGGGCGTTGAGCAGCGACGTCCGGCGGCCGTAGACCGCCCAGTTCAGTGCAACGCAGCTGAGGTAGAAGGCGAGGAAGACCAGGAGGGCCGTGGCAGGTCCGCCGGTGGCCTTCATGGAATTGCCGAACGCCATCGGGATGAAGAAGCCGCCGAAGGCGCCGATCGCGGAGCTGAAGCCGACGATTGCCGCGGACTCCATCTCGGCCGCCCTGAGGATCGCCGCAGGCGCTCCCGTGGGCATGAGGCGCGGCATGTCGGCCCGGACGATCGCGGGGATCATCTGAAAGGTCGAGGCATTGCCGACTCCGGTCCAGAAGAACAGCCACATGAAGCTGGCGAAGAAGAGGCTGAAGGAGGCCTCTGAACCGAAGCTTCCGGTGCTGTGCAGGACGGACAGGACGCCGACGGCAAGCGCGATGAACACCCAGTGGGTTACGTTCTGGCCGCCGTACCGGTCCGACACCCAGCCGGTCAGGGCCCTGGAGGCGGCGCCGACCAGGGGGCCGAGGAACACCAGCTGCATCGCTTGCACCCCGGGGAACAGCGTCTTCATGAGCAGCGGGAAGGCGGCCGAGAAGCCGATGAAGGAACCGAAGGTGCCCAGATAGAGCCAGCAGATGACCCAGTTGTGCTTGCGCTTGAACACCACCGACTGTTCGGAGAACGAGGCCCGGGCCGAGGCGATATCGCTCATGCCAAGCCAGGCCATCGCGGCGGCGGCAAGGACGAAGGGGACCCAGACGAAGCCGGCGTTCTGCAGCCAGATCTGGCTTTCGACGCCCTTCTCCACGGCAATCTGGGGGGCGCCCACGACTGGCGCGAAGGCGCCCAGGGTCACAACCACCGGGACCAGGAACTGCATCACGCTGACGCCGAGGTTTCCGAAGCCGGCGTTGATCGCCAGCGCGTTGCCCTTCTCCGCCTTGGGATAGAAGAACGAGATGTTGGACATCGAGGAGGCGAAGTTGCCGCCACCCAGGCCGCAGGCCAGGGCGAGCGCCACGAACACCCAATAGGATGTGTGCGGATTCTGGACTGCGACGCCGATCCCGATCGCCGGAATCAGTAGCGAAAGGGTCGACACCGTGGTCCAGAGGCGGCCCCCGACGATCGGGACCAGGAAGCTGTAGAAGATACGCAGGGTCGCGCCGGACAATGCCGGCAGGGCGGTCAGCCAGAAGAGCTGCTCGGTGGTGAACTTGAAGCCCACCAGCTTCAGCTTGGCGACCACCATCGACCAGACCATCCAGACCGAGAACGCCAGCAGCAGGTTCGGCACCGAGATCCAGAGATTGCGCGTCGCGATGGACTTGCCGGACTGCGACCAGAACGCCGGGTCCTCGGGGCGCCAGTCGGTCAGCAGATGACCTGGATTTGCCATGGGACGATGTCTCCCTTGAGGGTTCACTTCGCAGCCTGCGACGGCGCGGGGTTGGGTTGAAGGCCGGCCATTTCCGGCAGCTCAGGCAGCTCGCGCAGGGCGGGCGTCTGGGCGCGTTCCATCCGGCGGATGGCCAGATGCATCCAGGCCAGGGCCGACGCGACCAGCACGAACAGCAGCATGAAGCAGCTGGTCCAGACGTGGGTGAGATCGTTCAGCGCGCCGAAGGCGATCGGCAGGACGAAGCCGCCCAGGCCGCCGATCATGCCGACCAGGCCGCCTACCGAACCGATGGTCTCCGGGTAGTAGACCGGGATGTGCTTGTAGACCGCCGCCTTGCCGAGGCTCATGGCGAACCCGAGGCAGAACAGCAGGACGACGAAAGGACCGAGGCCCAGCGCTAGGCGGAAAGTGATCGGTCCTTCGATGCCGTCGACGATGTACGTCGTCGCCGGATAGGAGAGCAGGAAGGTACAGACGACGCTCACTCCGAAGGTGATGTACATGACGCGCCGTGCGCCGATGCGGTCGGAAAGCCAGCCGCCAAAGATCCGGAAAAGCGAACCGGGGATCGAATAGGCCGCGGCCAGCATGCCGGCGGCGATCAGCGGCAGCTTGTAGACCGCCACCAGGTAGTGCGGCAGCCACAGGGACAGCGCCACGAACGCACCGAAGGAGAAGAAATAGTAGAGGGCGAAGCGCCAGACCTGCAGTTTGCGCAGCGGCTCCAGCTGCATCAGGGCCGGCGTCGCCTTGGCGCCCGTGCGGCGACGTTCCACCAGTTCGGGATCGTCCCGCGTGGTCACGAAGTACAGCAGCGCGATGACCGCCAGCACGCTCGACCAGACTTGCGCGACCGTCTCCCACCCATAGGCCAGCATGACGAATGGCGCCGCGAACTTGGTGACTGCGGCCCCGACGTTCCCGGCCCCGAAGATTCCGAGTGCAGTGCCCTGCCGGGCCTTGGAAAAGAACTTCGAGACGTAGGCGACGCCGACCGAGAAGCTGCCTCCCGCGATTCCAACGCCAAGCGCCGCGAGCAGAAACTGCGGATAGGTGTGGGCGTATGACAGCAGCCAGGTGGCGAGCGCCGCCGACAGCATCACCGCCAGATTGACCAGGCGGCCGCCCTTCTGGTCCGCCCAGATGCCCAGCGGGACCCGGATCAGGGAACCCGTCAGGATCGGCGTTCCGGCCAGGAGGCCGAACTCTGCCTCGCTCAGGCCAAGCTCCTGCTTGATCTTGATCCCGATGATCGAGAACACGGTCCACACTGCGAAGCAGGCGGTGAACGCGAAGGTGCTCATGCCGAGGGCGGCCCTGGAGCCAGGCTGGGACGGGAATGCGACGTCGGTCACGGCGGTCTCTTGACGGGGCGTGGAGCTCCCTGGCGCCACATCCGACGTAAGTGCGTCACTGGCCCGCGGGGGCGTTTGACGAAGGTCAATTCACCTCAAATACATCAAGTAATGGCGTGAAAAATTTTCAATATAATTGAACAATAAATGCGCATCTATTGTTCAATAGACCTAAATCAACTATTCGATTGACGTTCATCAAGCGTCGGCTACATTTGACGCAGATCAAGGTTTCGAGACCCTGCGCCGAGCATCAGGGGCTCGAACAATCGATGGGACTCACGCGAATGCGGGACATCGACCTGGAACGGGTGAGGGCGCTGCCCCTGTTTCGAGGCTGCTCGGATGAGACGTTTCGGACATTGACCGCGGGCGCGTTTCTTCAGCGCTTTCCCGCAGGGACAACGCTGCTTCTGGAGGGCGACCAGGTCGATTTCCTCTATGTCCTGCTGGACGGCATCGTTGAGCTTCAGGGCACTTGGAACGACCGCGAAACCACGCTCTCGATCCTGCGGCCGGTCTCGACTTTCATTCTGGCGGCGGTCGTACTGGACGCCGACGGCCTGATGAGCGCGCGAACGGTCGAGCGGTCGCAGATCCTGATGCTCTCCGGCCCGGCGATCCGCCGGGTGATGGTCGAGGACGCCGGCTTCGCCGTCGCGGTCGCACAGGAAATGGCCGGTTGCTACCGCGGTCTGGTGCGCAGCCTGAAGAACCAGAAACTGCGTGGCGGCCTTGAGCGTCTCGCAAACTACCTGATCACCCAGAACCTACGCCAAGGTGGGCTGAACACCTTCAACCTGCCCCATGACAAGCGGACGCTGGCCTCACTGCTCGGCATGACGCCCGAGAACCTGTCGCGATCGCTGGCCGCTCTCGTCGACTACGGCGTGGAAGTCCATGGGCCCACCGTTACGATCTCGAGGCCGGCCGCGCTGGAACGTCTCGCCAAGCCTGATCCGCTGATCGACAATCATCAGCCGGTCACCGACACCCCTACCGGCAAGGCGCAGCGCGAGCGCTGGCCGCTGCCGGACCATCCTGTCAGGACTGCTGGCTAGGCTGAGGGCGGCAATGCCTCCGAGTTCAGGCGCTTCATCGCCGCGGCAGGACCAGCATCCCCCCATAGGCAATGGCGAAGCCAGCAAACGCCAGTGACCAGGCCAGGCCCGATATGCTCAGCACTATTGCCTGTCCCTCGCCGGTAAAGGGCGAGGCCACCCGCAGCAGCGCAGCGACATTGATGGCGAGATAGATCGCCGTAGTGCCTCCGTCCGCCGCCAGTGGCCGGCCGGCATGGCCCCGGGTCGCGCGGGTCATCACGGCGAGGGTCATGACCCCGATCGCGCCCGACGTCAGGGCGTGGATACCGGCTGACCGTGGAACAAGGTCCGGAGCGCAGACAGCGGCCCCAAGGAACATGAGCGAAACGCCCAGCCAAGCGTACCCAAGGTGCAGGATCCAGACGAGCGGCTCGCCGCTCGCCCGCCAGCCTCGCCAGCGGGCGAGCCGCACCAGGTGCGTGGCGCCCGCGAGCGCAATCGTCGCGCCCGCGAACAAGGAAAGGGGTGCGACGATCCAGAGCCCTGCGCCGAGGCCGGTCAGCCCCAACGCCCAACGGTCGACCGCGCCGAACGGCGCCGGGCCCGGCGCGAGCGAGCGCGCCGTCATCCAGTTGCGGGTGAAGCTGGGGACAACGCGGCCCCCGACCAAGCCCATCAGCAGCATTGCGGCGGCGAGCGCCAGATGCAGGCCGAGGTCGTCGGGCAGCTTCCCTCGGAGGTGAAAGGCGATGTTGGCCAGGGCGAAGAGCGTCAGCAGCCCGCACACGGGCACATTGCGCCAGTTACGCCCCGCCAGCACCTCGCGCCAGATCGCGGCTGCGAAAGTCAGGAGAAAGAGGCTGTCGGCCGCCGCCGCCGCCGCCGGGCCCAGCAGATTCTGCCCCAGCATCGCCGCGCGGCCCAGGATCCAGAGGGCCACGAGTCCGGCGAGCGGCGCGCCGATCACGGGAAGGCGGCCTGTCCAGTTGGGCACGGCCGTGGTGAGAAAGCCGGCGATCACGGCGGCGAGGTAGCCGAAGATCATCTCATGGATGTGCCAGTCGCGCGTGAGGGCGGCGGGCCCCCCGTGGAAGTAGCCGTACAGCCAGAGCGGCACGACGGCCGCGCTCCAGACCGCGCCGAGCAGGAAGAACGGGCGAAAGCCGAAGCTGAAGAACGCCGGGCCTTCGTAAGCGCGGCGTGCGGCGGCGGTGCTGGTCATATTGGACGCCTTATCCGCCGGAAGGGATCTTCGCCTTGACCCCCGTCCGGCGGCGATTGCCAAAGATCAAGTCGGCGCCGGGCGCCGCTCAAAGCTTGCGGGCGAAAGCGGGACTACTCATGCACCAAAGGAGTCGAACCGTGCTCAATGACCTTCGACAGATCACTGCCACTGGCAGCGCCGAACTGCCCGCGATCCGCTGCGCGCTGATGAAGGGCGAGGCAATCGCCGATCCCGTCCCGGACGTGGCTGAGCTGATCGACCTGATCCAGACGCGCTATCATCAGACACACCGGCGCGAATTTCCCGAGGCGATCGCCCTGGCGCGGAAAGTCGAGGCCGTGCATGCCGCGGAGCCGGAATGCCCGCGCGGCCTGGCCGACTATCTCGCCCTGATGTTCGACCATCTTGTCAGTCACCAGAGGCGCGAGGAGCAGGTGCTGTTCCCGCTGATCCTGTCCGGCGGGAGCCCGCTCGTTCGGTTCCCGATCGCACGGATGATGGCCGAGCACGTCGATGTGGAGGAGCAGCTTGTCCGTCTGAGGACGCTCACCCACGACTACACCTGTCCGCCCGGCGCCTGCGAAAGCTGGCGGGCCTTGGGGCGGATGTGCCGGAAACTCGATACCGACCTTCGCGAGCATATGCGTCTCGAGAACGAGGAGCTCTTTGAGCCCTTCCTGAGCTGACGCCTGAGGGCGGTGGGCTTCGACCCCGGCGCACACACCCCGGGCGCGATCCCCCGCACCGTGGGAACAGGCGTCGGCGCGGCGGCGGACCTCCGGGTCCGCCGCCGCTTCCTTGCCAAACGCGCACCTAGAAGGTCAGCACCTCGACCAGATCCCCCGCCTCGAGGGCGTGCGCTCCAGGCCGCCGTCGAACCAGGAGGTCGGCCATCGCCAGCATCTTCTGCGCGCTGGAGTCCTGGTCACCTAGCAGCCGCACCCCATCCGCGCCGCTCCTTCCGCGATGGAAGCAGTCCCGGTCGCCACCGGCATCCAGCGGAGCCGCGAGCGGCGCCGTGCGCCAGGCCAGGGCCGTGTCGGTGCGCCGGCCGCTCATGCCGGCCAGCAGGGGCGCCAGGAACAAACGCGCCGTGACCATGGCGGCGGTTGGGTTTCCGGGTAGGCCAACGACGATGCGGTTGCCGGCCCGGCCGACCCACACGGGCTTTCCCGGTTTGATTGCGACCTTCTCGAACTCCAGACGCAGGCCAACCTCCCGAAACATCGCCTTAGAAAAATCCCGTTCGCCGACCGAAGCCCCGCCGGTCACGACGATCACATGCGCCTGCTCGAGGGCCAGCGCCGCCGCCTGCGCCAGGCTGGGCAGATCGTCGCGCAGACGCCGACGGCAGACCACCTCACCACCCCAGGCCTGCGCCAGCGCGGCGATTCCGAAGGACACGCTGTCGGGTATCGCGCCAGGACAAGCGCCCGCGCGGCCCGGCGCGACCAACTCGTCGCCCGTGCTCAGGACCGCCAACCGAGGACGGATGTGAACCTGGAGCGTGTCGGTGTCCGCCGCCGCCGCGGAGACCAGCGCGAGCGGTGTGAGCAGCGTTCCGACGTCCAGCAGCACTTCACCCAACGCGAAGTCGGAGGCCGCCCCACGCACGTGCCGCGCCTTGGTCGGTCTCTCGGCCAGGAGCATGGTTTCGCCATCGCGCGAGACGTTCTCCTGCATCACCACCCGGTCGGCGCCCGACGGCATGGGCGCTCCGGTGAAGATGCGGACACACGCGCCCGGTTCGAGTGCGGACCCTCCGGAGGACGATCCGGCGAAAGACTCGCCAACGACGCGGAAGCGGGTCGTCCCTTGCGAAAGATCCACCTCTCGGACGGCGTATCCATCCATGGCGGAAACGGCAGTTTCAGGCGCGGATACGCCGGCAATGACGGGCGCGGCCAGCACGCGGTTCCACGCAAGTTCGAGCGGAACCTGTTCGACGCCGACGGGGGCGGCAAGCGCCGAGACGCAGCGGCAAGCCTCATCGAAGCTGATCAAGAGCAGACGCCGCGATAGCGTGGAATCTGGCCGACCAGCGAACACGGCTTGAACCGGCTGTCGAATTCCAGGGCCAGCACCAGATCCCACGCGTCTCGGCAGGCTCCGGTCGAGCCCGGGACGCAGAAGATAAAGGTCTCGCCGATCTGGCCGGCGAGCGCGCGTGACTGCAGTGTCGATATGCCAACGGTGGTCTGGCTTGCCTGATGGAAGACA
The DNA here is from genome assembly GCA_963205005.1 of Pseudomonadota bacterium. Lineage (GTDB taxonomy): Bacteria > Pseudomonadota > Alphaproteobacteria > Caulobacterales > Caulobacteraceae > Phenylobacterium. Next base: position 9,758 of record CAUJHW010000086.1, on the reverse strand, counting down.
ACGGAGAAGCCGTCCATCACCCGGTCAAGAAGCGGCCGCACGGCTTCCGGTGTGACATCGCGCGGGGCGAAGCCGGTGCCGCCGGTGGTCAGGATCACATCGATGTCCGGATCGGTCGCCCAGGCCTGCACCTGGGCCTGGATTGCCGCGACCTCATCGGGGACGATCGTCCTGGCGCCTAGCCGATGGCCGGCCGCCTCAAGTCGCTGCGACAGCAGGCCCCCGGACGTATCGTCGGCGGTCGTTCGGGTGTCCGATATGGTCAGGACGGCGATGTTGAGGGGAAGGAAGGGAAGCCGTGGATCGAGTCCAGGCCGCTTGACGGGCGTGACCTGCACACTGGCGCTCATCCCGGTTTCCTTCTCTCGGGCCCCCGCCAGGCCGGGTTGGTCGGGATGCCGGAATTCTTCGGCCACCCCGGCTCCCCCGGGGCCGGTCATGGGATGAGAGGAATAGCAACTTCGCGGCAGCTGACATTGTCATTCGCCGCTGCGGACCTTGTCATTGGTCAAGCGGCGGCGTTGTTCGAGGAATGCGCCTTAGGCGAGGATGACGCGCGTCACGAATGACGGGTCGTGACTCATCTCTCCCGTTGGGAGTGCTTCCCGGAAGGTCCGCCAACGTCCGAAATCCGACCGAACTGGCGTACCATTTGGCGAACGCCCCCGGTCCGCCAAGCAGACGTTGCGAACGTCTCAGATGGGGGGAGAGCCGACGTTCGCCAGGCGCCGTTTGACCGTCGCACTCTGACTCATTGCGGACGCCCTGGACGTCCGCTGATTGGACGGTACCTTTCCGCTACGCCCCCACCCGCAGCGTGACCTCGCCCAGCTGGTCGTAGAGGGCGACGATCGTGTCGCCGGCGTCGATGGGGATCGCCTTCACGAACGAGCCGGAGAGGATCACGTCGCCGGGCTGCATCGAGACGCCGAACTCGTGGAGCTTGTTGGCGAGCCAGACGACCGCGTTGATCGGGTTGCCCAGCACGGCCGACGCAGAACCGGTTTCCATGATCTGGCCGTTGATGGAGAGCGATGCGCTGAGCCGGCGGACGTCGACGTCGGTGAGCTTCACCGGGTTGCCACCGAGGACGACGAAGCCGCACGTCGCCGCGTCGGACACGCTGTCGACAAGCATGTTGTTGCCGCGGCCCTTGTAGCGTCCGTCGACGATCTCCAGCGCTGGAAGGACGAAGTCAGTGGCCCGGATCACGTCCGCGGCGTTGATCGACGGACCTTTCAGCTCCCGTCCCATGACGAAGGCCAGTTCGACCTCCACCAGCGGGCGGTTCATGGAAGCGCGCGAGACGGACGCGCCTTCCGCTTCGAACCAGTTGTCGAAGATGAAGCCGTAGTCCGGCTCTGTCGCGCTGAACATGTCGCGCATGGCCTTGGAGGTCAGACCGATCTTGTGGCCCTTCACCATACGGCCGGCGGCGAGCTTGAGGTCGCGGACCGCCATGCCGACCCGGTAGGCGTCGCCGACGTCAGCGTCGGGGAAGCGGACCGAAAGCGGCTCGGCCCATTCGCGGGTCTGCTCGGCATGCCAAAGGCTGTCGGCGGCCTGCTGGATCTGTTGGTCGGTGAGCATGGAGTCCTCAGTCGGCGACGTAGGCGATGAAGGTGGCTGTCACGGCCTTGCCTTCACCCACGTGGGTGTGGCGCGCCGGTCGCGACGCGGCGTCGGGGAACTTCTCGATCCAGAAGGGGTCCAGCGCCTCGCGGTCGACGGGCGGCGTCCAGAACTCCATCTTGGCGACATGCCTCCAGTCTGCCCCGGCGGCCTCAAGCATCAGGCCGACGTGGTGGAAGATGTTGGCGTACTGCGCCGCGACGGTGTCCGGGACCGCGCGGGTGCCCGGGTTGAACGGCGCGATCACGCTGGAGACAACCAGCGGTCCGATCCGGGTCGCGACCGGGATGGCCGTGAGGTGGCTCAGGCCCTCGATGGCGATGCTTTTGCGGGCGCTCACGACTTCGCTCCTGCGGAGGCCTTCGCCGACTTCCAGGCTTCAAACTCGGGAAGCCGCTCCTTGGCCAGGGGGAAGAGGTCGAGGGTCGGCTGGCCGGAGGCGACCATCTCCAGGGCGAACGCCTCGCGTTCTTCCTGAATGAGCGAGTTCGCAACCACCTCTTCAACCAGCGCCGCCGGGATGACGACCGCGCCTTCGCCGTCGCCAACGATCACGTCGCCGGGCGCCACGAACACGCCGGCGCAGGTGACGGGCTCATCCGCCGAGAACGGCATGTGCTGGCGGCCATACGTCGAGCCATGGGAGGCCTGATGGTAGACCGGGCCGCCGATGTCGGCGATCGCGGGCGTGTCGCGCAGCGCGCCGTCTGTCACCACGCCGGAGCCGCCCCGACCGAACAGGCGGGTCGCGTAGATGTCGCCGATGGTGCCAGCGTCCGGCACGCCACGGGCCTCGATCACCAGCACGTCGCCGGGTTCGATGCTTTCCACGACGCGCTTCTGCGCATTCACGCCACCGGCGTACTGCGCCTGCAGGTCCTCACGCAGGGCGACGTAGCGAAGCGTCCGCGCCCGGCCGACCATCCGCTTCTCGGGATGCAGCGGCTTCAGGCCGCTCATGAATGTGCTGCGCACGCCGCGCATCTGCAGTTGATGGGTCAGCGTCGCGGTCGAGATGGTGTTGAGCGCGGCGATCAAGCTGTCGTTGAGGACGCTCGGGATTTCGGGTTTCTCGGTCATGATTGTTGGGCGCCTGCGGTTCAGCGGGTTGGAGTGCGTCGGTCAGGTGGAAGCGGCAGCAGCGAGGGTTGTCCGCGCCTGCTGGACGAGGCCGCGGCCGGCGAGGATGAAGTTGAAGTCGCCGACGAGGGTGATGAAGCGGAAGCCGAGTTCGGCCATCCGGCCGGCGAAGGCCGGGCTCGCCGTGTGAATCCCGGCGGTCAGGCCGTGCTTGCGACAGGCCTCGGAGACCGTGCGATAGGCGTCCAGCATGTAGGGCTCGCTCTTGTCGAAGCCCTGGGAGCCCCCCAGCGCGAGGGAGAGGTCGGACGGGCCGATGTAGAGGCCGTCGAGACCCGGCGTCGCGGCGATTTCCTCGACGCGCCGAAGTGCGTCCGCCGTCTCGATCATGGCGAACTTGAGCACCTGGGCGTCGGCGTTCGCGCCGTAGTCGAAGCCGGCGTAGATCATGGCCCGGGTCGCGCCCGAGCTGCGCACGCCATGCGGCGGATATCGACAGGCGGCAACAAAGCTGGCGGCTTCTTCCGGTGAATTGACCAAGGGGCAGATCACCCCCATCGCGCCGGCGTCCAGCGCCTGGCCGATGATCGCGGGGTCGTTGGCCGACAGTCGGACCATCGGGGTGAGGGAGGTTGTGGAGATGGCCTGCAGCATGGCGATCATCTCGGGGTAGCCGATGATCCCGTGCTGCATGTCGATGGTCTGGGCGTCCCAGCCGAGCGACGCCATGACTTCGGCCAGGAATCCGCCGGGTATCGTCGACCATCCATTCAGGACGATCTGGCCCTGGGCCAGCAGTTCACGCGCGTGCACAGCCCGCATCGACGTCTCCCCCAAATATGAGCGCAGTCATATTTTTTAGCGCCCGTTCGCCGGCGGCCTCACGGGCAACCGTTCGAACAATTCAAATCACAAAAAATGAGTGCGCTCAAATTCTTTGTTGACGAATGTGGAAGACGAGAGGAGGCTAACGTCCAAGAAGACCGTTTTTCAGCCGGGAGGATGCGTTGGCTCTAGCCGCGCCAGGACGTCGCGAGCAGAACAAGCTCGAGAAGCGCGGGCGCATCATCGCCGCGGCTCGCGCGCTGTTCACCCACAAGGGTTTCGACGCCACCACATCCCAGGAAATCGCGGATGCCGCAGGCGTCGCCGGCGGCACGATCTTCACCTACGCCCGGACCAAGGAAGACCTGCTCATCCTCGTGTTCCACGATGAGATGATGGAGGTCGTCGAGCGAGGCTTCGTGGCGGCTCGTGGATCAGCGGGACTGCTCGATCAGGTCATCGCCTTCTTCGAGACCATGGTGGTCTACCATGTGCGCGACGTGCCGCTCGCCCGAGTGCTGATGCGGCAGCTTGGATATGTCGGCAGCGAAGAGCAGCTGACACTCGTTCAGGAACTCATGACCCGGGTTCTGGGCCGTCTGGCGCAACTCGTCGAGGCAGCGAAGGGGCAGGGCGAGGTGGATGCGGCAAGCCCACTGCTGCCGTCCGCGAGGAGCCTCTTTGCGATCTACTACTACCATCTGGGCGCGCTGCTGAACGGCTACCTGGACCGTTCGCAGTTCGACCGGAACCTCAGGACCGATCTTGGAGTGCTGTTGCGCGGGCTGGGCTGATCACCCTCCGCACAAGCGGCTCACATCAATCACGACCAACGAAAAGGCGACGCAAAGTCGTCGGGAGGATTTCCATGCCTGCACGCACAGGACAGCAGTTCCTTGAGGGCCTGAAAGCGCCCCGCGAGATCTATCTTGGGACGGAGAAGGTGGATGACGTCGCCGCCCACCCGGCTTTCCGTGGCGCCGCGGAAGAGCTCGCAGCCGTCTTCGATCTTCAGCACGCCAAGGCGGATCGCTGCCTGGTTCCTGATCCCGAGACCGGCGAGCCGATCAACGCCAGCCATCTCATCCCGCGGTCCCGTGACGACCTGTTCAAGCGGCACGCGGCGCTCGAAGTCTGCGCCGAGCACAGCGTCGGCCTGATGGGGCGCACGCCCGACTACATGAACGTCACCTTCGCGGGGTTCGCGGCGCGGCCGGACGAATGGTCGCTCGGCGGCAACGAGGCGGGCGCGGAAAACCTGATCGCCTTCCAGAAGGACATGCGTCGGGGCGACCTGTCGCTGACCCACACCATCATCCACCCGACAGTCGACAAGGCGCTGGGCGACGTGCCGCGGCCCGGCAACGACGTGGCCCTGCACAAGGTCGGTGAGACCGAGCACGGCATCATCGTCCGCGGCTCGCGCATCCTGGCCACGCTGTCGCCCTTTGCCGACGAGATGACCGTCTACCCGGCGTTTCCGCTGGGCGAGGGGGCGGACGCCTATGCGCTCGCCTTCAGCATTCCGATGACGACTCCGGGCATGAAGATCCTCTGCCGCGACAGCTTCTCGCAGCCGAAGCACGCCTACGATCATCCGCTGTCCGGACGTTTCGACGAGCAGGACGCCTTCGTGATCTTCGACGATGTCGAGGTGCCGAAGGACCGCGTGTTCATCAACGCCAACATCGCCGCCTACAACGCCGTGATGCGCACCTCCTGGTCGCCCAACATCATGCAGCAGACCATGATCCGGGCGCAGACCAAGCTGGAGTTCGCCTGGGGCATCGCGAACCGGATGCTGAAATGCATCAACGGCAAGCAGCCGGCGGCGCAGGAGATGCTGGGCGAGATCTGGGCGTTCTCGGAGTTCGCGCGCGCGGCGATCTATGCCGCGGAAATGCAGGCTACGGAGCACCCCGGCGGCGCCTGGTTCCCGGACGTCCGGCCGCTCCACGCCCTGCGGGCCTCGCTGCCTTTCTGGTTCCCGCGGGTGAACGAGATCATCCGCCTGATGGGATCTCACAACGTCTTCGCGACGCCGACGCAGGCGCAGATGCACGATCCCGAGCTGAAGCCGCTGATCGACCGCTATCTCCGCGGCGCCGGCGACGTCAGCGCCGAGGACCGGGTGCGCGTATTCCGCCTCGGCTGGGACTTCGTCGGCAGCGGCCTGGCCAGTCGGAACGAGCAGTACGAACGCTTCTACCTCGCCTCGGGTCAACGCAACCGGCAGATCCACGAGATGTTCTGCGACCCGACGCGCGCCGACCGGCTGGTGGACCAGTTCCTCAACCTCGAAACCGAAACCAACAATCAGGGAGGCGCGTCATGTCCGAAGGCCGCGTGAACGTCGCAGGGGTGGATGTCTCCACCGAGCACTACATCGGCGGCCGACGGGTCGCCTCGAAGGACCGCTTCCTGGACCGCTCGCCGGTCGACGGGTCCGCGCTCGCGGAGGTCTCGGCGGGCGGGGCTGCGGAAGCCGAAATGGCCGTCGATGCGGCGCGCCGGGCATTTCCAGCCTGGGCGGCGCTGGGTCCTGAGGGCCGCGCGCCCATCCTTCGCCGGTTCGCCGAAGGCGTGCTGGCGCGGGCTGCTGACCTGGCTGCCGTCGAGACTATCGACAACGGCTCGCTGCTGACGGGCAACACCCATCGGGTTGTGCCGCGCGCAGCGCAGAACATCTCTTACTTCGCCGAGCATGCGCTGACGCTCGGGGGACACACGATCGACTCGCCGGAAGTGGTGAACCACGTGCGCTACGATCCGGCCGGCGTCGCCGTGCTGGTGACGCCGTGGAACGCGCCCCTGATGCTGACCACCTGGAAGGTCGGCCCCGCGCTGGCCGCCGGCAACACCGTGGTCGTCAAGCCTCCGGAGTGGGCGCCGCTCACCTGTTCGATCATGGCGGACATCGCCGAGGCCGCGGGCGTTCCGGCCGGCGTGCTCAATGTGGTGCAGGGCATCGGCGAAGACGCCGGCGCCGCGCTGACCCAGCGGCTGGATATCGACAGGATCAGCTTCACCGGTTCGACCGATACGGCCCGGCTGATCGGGCAGGCCGCCGCGCGCAGCATCACCTCGATGAGTTCAGAACTGGGCGGCAAGTCGCCATTCATCGTCTGCGCGGACGCCGATCTGCCGGCCGCGGCCCAGACGGTGGCAGGCCAGTACATCAACGCCGGACAGGTCTGCCTCGCCGGCACCCGCGTTCTGGTCGAGGACTCGATCGCCGACCAGTTTCTGGGCCTCGTCCGCGAGGCGGTCAGCCACATGACAGTGGGCGATCCGCGCGATCCGTCAACGCGCGTCGGCCCGCTGATCCATCCCGAACATTTCGCCCGCGTACAGGGCTTCGTCGACCGCGCCCGGGCTGAAGGAGTCGACATCCTCTGGGGCGGGGATCGTCACAACCAGGGCGAACTCTACTTCCAGCCGACCCTGATCGGCGGCGCGAAGCTGGACCAGGAAATCTTCCAGAAGGAGGTCTTCGGCCCGGTTCTGACCTGGAACACCTTCCGCAGCGATGACGAGGTGATCGAGGTCGCCAACGGCACCGAGTACGGCCTGGCGGCCACACTGTTCACGGGCAGCGAGGCCCGCGCCATGCGGATCGCCTCGGCCGTCGTCGCCGGCACGGTCTGGGTGAACTGCTTCTTCATCCGCGAGCTCGCGGCGCCCTTCGGGGGCTCGAAGCATTCCGGGATCGGCCGCGAGGGCGGGACGTGGAGCTTCGACTTCTACAGCGACATCAAGAACATCGCAGTCCGCAAGGGCTCTTTCTCTGGAACGGGGGCGTAGGATGACGTCGGTAACCGAGCTTGGATACCTGACCCTCGGGGTCAGCGATCTCGCCGCCTGGAAAGGCTTTGCCGCCAACGTGCTTGGCCTGGAGGTCGTCGAAACCGGCGCCTCCGGCCGGTGCGAACTGCGCATGGACTACTGGAGCCGCCGGATCACCCTGATCGAGGACGGCTCCGACGACCTGAAGGCCACGGGCCTGCGCGTCGCCGGACGCGACGAGTTCCGCGACATGGCCGCTCAGTTGCGCGCGGCCGGTGTCGAGGTGACGGTCCTGTCCGAGGCGGAGGCTGAGGCGCGCGACGTGCTGGAAGTCATGACCCTCAACGACCCGAACGGCTACGCGGTCGAGATCTTCCACGGCCCGCTCGTGCAGTTCGACAAGCCGTTCCACCCTGGACGTCGCATGCATGGACGCTTCAAGACCGGCGACGGCGGCCTGGGCCATGTGATGCAGTCGACGCGCGCCAGCCTCGACGCGAACTACGAGTTCTACCGGCTGCTCGGGATGCGCGGGGGCATCCAGTACAAGCTCCAGGTGCCCGGCGCGCCGGGGCCGGTGCCGCTGATGTTCATGCACTGCAACGAGCGCCAGCACACCTTTGCCTTCGCAGGCCCCGGCGAGAAGCGGGTCAACCACATCATGATGGAGGTGGACTCGATCTCGGACGTGGGTCTCGCCTACGACCTCGTCAGCCGGTCCGGGCTGCCGGTCATCATCGAACCGGGCAGCCACGCCAACGACCAGATGTACTCGTTCTACTTCAAGAACCCGTCAGGATTCCTGAGCGAGATCGGCTGGGGTGGCCGGCCGGCCGTGCACCAGTCTGAATACTACCAGCGCGACTCCTTCGGCCACACCCCGGTTCCCGGGACGATGAAGGGGTTCATGGTCCCGGCCTGACAGCCGGCTTCGCAGACCCGAAGAACAATCACGGAAAACCCCGGCGTGCGGCCCTCTTGCCGCATGTGTCCGGACAACGCCGGGGGCGCCGGGACGCCTCCGGTGCGAGGGAGATCACGGCATGACCAAGCACTGGCCTATGGACGCAAACATCCTGGATCCGGGCATCTTCCCGGCGGAGCAAGGGCCGCCCCATCCCTTGTTTGACGCCTGGCGCGACACTGACCCGGTTCACTGGAATCCGGTGTCGCCGACCTACGTGCCGACGATCCCGGCGTCGTCGATGTCCAAGGGTTTCTGGGTGCTGACGCGCTATCAGGACGTGTTCGACGTCTCCCGCGATCAGGAGCGTTTCAGTTCCCATGACGAGGGCTTCGTCATATGGGATCTCGAACCCCAGGAGCTCGAACTGCATCGGGCGAACTTCATGGGCATGCGCCCGGCGGACCACAGCGCGGTCAAGCAGGTTGTGCTGCCGGCGTTTGCCCCGAAGGCGCTGCAGGCGATCGCGCCGGAACTGGACCGGCTGGCGCGGGAGATCGTCGACGAGGTCGCCGGCAAGGGCCGGTGCGAGTTCGTGTTCGACGTCGCCTCGAAGCTGCCCGTCTACACATTCTGCGAACTGATGGGCATTCCCGACCAACTCCGGTCGAAGGTCGTCGAACTCGGCAACGCCATGGCCGACGTCGAGACCCGCAGCCAGCACACCCTCGACCCGACGATGCAGCTCTTCGCGATCTCTGAAGAGCTCTGCGAGCAAAAGCGTCGGCAGCCGGACGAGGGGCTCCTGAGCACGCTGGTGCACGACACGACGCTCGGGCTGAGCCAGCTGCAGATCAACATGATCTTTCTGGTCTTCTCGATCGCCGGTCACGAGACGACGCGGAGCACCGCCGCCCACTTCATGCACCTGATGGCCACCCATCCGCAGCAGTACGAACGGCTGCTGAGCGACATCGACAAGCATCTCGAAAATGCGATCGAAGAGGTGCTCCGGTACTCCTCAACCACCACGAATTTCCGTCGCACGGCGACGGTCGACACGGAGATCGGCGGCCATCCGGTCAGGAAGGGGGACAAGATCTACATGTCCTACGCCGCCGCCAACCGCGATCCGACAGTGTTCGAGAATCCCCACGTCTTCGACATCACCCGAGCCAACGCGCGCCGCCATCTCGCCTTCGGCACCGGACCGCACGTCTGCATCGGCGCCCGGCTGGCCCGGATGGAGCTTCACGCCCTGCTGAAGCAGATCCTGACGCGGATGCCGGACTTCCGCCTCGACGGCGAGCCGGAATGGCTGCGCTCGATCTGGTTCAACGCGATTGTCGGGCTGCCCATCGCCTTCACGCCGGAGCCCAACGCGGCCCGCGTCGTCTGATGCGCACTTCTGCTGTTGCGCTCGTTGGCGCGGCGGTGCGCTGAAAGTCTGCTCTCCGGCGCGATCCCAACGTCCGCTCCTGCCGCATCGCGGCTCTTGAAGTCTGGACAGGTGAATGTCCGCTTAGGGTCG
>CAUJHW010000085.1 GCA_963205005.1 Pseudomonadota bacterium | reverse complement strand
TCGCGCGTCTGCAGGTCCTTGAAGTCGATGCCGTGTCCCGACAGGCGGCGGATCAGGTCGGCGATGCCGGTCTGGTCGGCCTGGGCGTCGAAGCTGTAGATCAGCTCGGCCCCGTCGGCGGCCAGTTCCAGCGGCTCATGGGCCAGTTCCGGCGGCAGCGCGGCCAGCGGCTCCTGCAGGTGCAGGGTCAGCTGCTTCTTGCCCAGCTTGCGCATCAGGGCGGCCTTCTCCTCGACCAGGATCAGCTCGCCGCGGTTGATCACCCCGATCCGGTCGGCCATCTCCTCGGCCTCCTCGATGTAGTGGGTGGTCAGGATGATGGTGACGCCGTCGTCCCGCAGCGCCCGGACCATCTGCCACATGTCGCGCCGCAGCTCGACGTCGACGCCCGCCGTCGGCTCGTCCAGGAAGAGAATGGTGGGTTCGTGAGAGAGCGCCTTGGCGATCATCACCCGGCGCTTCATGCCGCCGGACAGCGCCTGGATCTTGACGTCCTTCTTGTCCCACAGGCTGAGGTCGGTCAGCACCTTCTTCAGGTGGTCGTCGTTGCGCGGCTTGCCGAACAGGCCGCGCGAGAACTTCACCGTGTCCCAGACCGTCTCGAAGGCGTCGGTCGAGATCTCCTGCGGCACCAGCCCGATCCGCGAGCGCGCGGCGCGATAGTCCTTCTGGATGTCGTGGCCGTCGGCGACGACCCGCCCCGAGGTCATCCGCACCAGGCCGCAGACGATGCCGATCAGCGTCGTCTTGCCGGCCCCGTTGGGGCCCAGCAGCGCGAAGATCTCGCCGCGTTCGATGGACAGGTCGACGGACTTCAGCGCCTGAAAGCCGCCGGCGTAGGTCTTCGAAAGACCCTCGATGGTGATGATCGGCGCCACGGCGTCTCCTTTGATCTTCCCCCATAGGGGAGGCGGGCCGGTCGGACCAGCCGGAGCGTCATGCGGACGTTCGATCTCGCAGGGGGGCGTGGGGGCGCGCGCGGGCCTGCGTCAGCCCGACCCGCGGCGCTGCGCCGGGTCGGCGCCCGGATCGGGCGGGTCGTCCTGCGCCTCCGGGCCGTCGTCGTCTTCGCCCCGGGCGTTCCGCGGTTCCGGTTCGGGGAAGAAGGTGGCCGGCGGCAGGTCCCGCCAGGCGCCGGCCAGGGCCTCGGGAAGCTCCAGCGTCCGGCAGGCGCGTTCGACCAGCTGGTCGAGCGGCGCATCCAGGAAATCGGGCGCCTCGATCCAGTCGTCGAGCTCGCGCTGGAAGCGGTGGATCAGGCGGGTGTGGCGCGCCAGGTCGCCGTCGGCGGCCTTCGAGACGATCCGCTCCATCGCCAGGTGCAGGTCATCGACCTTTTCGTCGAAGTAGGCCTCGTCGGGATCAGGCGCCGGGTCCGGGCGGGAGGCCGGCGCCGCGGCCTCGCGCGCCATCTGCGCCGCATGGCGCTCGGCCTCGCGGGCGGCCCTCTCGCGATCACCCTTGAGCCGGGCGTGCAGGGCCAGCGTCTGGCGCAGGCACCGCGAGGCCCGCGCATAGGCCCGCGCCAGCTCGGCCACCTCGGCCGGCCTGGTCGCGTCCATCAGGCAGGCATGCACATGCTCCGCGGCCTGCATGTCCAGGGCGGCGAGGCGGCCGAGGAAGGCGTCGGCGGTTTCGATGATGGGCGGGGGTGCGCTCATGGTGGGGGAGTGGAGCACGGCGGTACGTCAGGAGCGGTCGTAGGTGGGGGTTGGGGTGGGTTTTTTTGGGGGGTGGGTTTGGGCGAGTAGCGGACCGTGAACCGCACCGTCCTGATCGTCCACTACTGGCCCCCTTATACACACAGACCGGAATTGATTGTCGCGCTCTGAGCTTGGCTGTAACCATAGGTTTTAAAAGGCACGCGCCTCAGAGGTGACGGATGAAGATCTGGATCGTTGCGACCGCAGTGCTACTGGCGGGTTGTGCGTCGACGGCGACGGGCAACGAGGCTGGAGGCGTGGTGCCCGGGAACGGGATCACCATGGCAACCAAGGCCAAGTTCGATGCGGCGCAGGTCGAATGCGCGAAATTTAGCAAGCTTGCGCGCGTCAAGAAGATCAGTGCTTGGGATGGCACCATGACCTACGAGTGCGTTGCTAGGGACGCTGCGTCCAAGTAGGCCCGCGATAGCGCGGCTCAGAGGGATGAATGGTGTTCGACCCGGCCGTCTTCCGAGCGCCAGTTGCTGTCATTGGGGAACGCTCCACCGCGCAGCGAAGTCGGCTAGTCGTTTAGTTGTTTCGTCCGTTCGACTTCCTTTTCCTCGACCGGGTGCCGTCGCGGGATCAGACTGAGGTCCGGCTCATAAGGCGGTAGCGTTGATCCAGCCTTCCGAAGGCTAGGGTCGTGGGTGCTCAGGAAGAAGTCTGCGCCTAAAGCAGTCACGATGGCCAAGATAATATTGAGTTCACCACCCTTGTGAGGTCCGCCGAGTACCACCGGGAACTTGATAAGTCCCAGCGCGGCAAGCGCGTGGAGGCTCAGGTCATCCTCGTCGGGAAAAAATTCGTTTGGAAGTGCGACATCGTAGACGTTGTCCTCACCGAATGCATAAAAACCGGCTGAGATGACGGTGATGCCGTGGCCTTCAAACTCAGCTACGATCTTTTCCAACGCCTCGTCTTCCTCCATGGTCTTCTGGATTTCACCGAGGATACCGTTGACATCCGTTCGCTCGAACTGAAAGGCCACATCCACTAACTGGTTGATGCTGTACGCATCCGTCCGCGAGTTGCGGACGATCATTTCGAGGTTTTGAGCGTCCCGCGCCGTCAATCGGGACAGTACATCGACCATCAGTCGCTTCGCTCGGCCGTCGTCTTCGCTTGCTTGCAACAACAAGTTTGCCCACAGCGATACCAGTTCGTCATCTTTGGAATCGTTGTCGTCGTTCAACGATGCCTCTTCGAGGAAGGGAGCAAGGAAGCGGAGCGGGGGTCGCTTTAGTTTCAGCCCCGCCGCTTCGGCCAACGCCTTGGTCTCGTTGAGCACCCTTAGCACCGACCTGATCCGATAGAGGCGAACCTGGTCGCCAAGCGTCCCCATGACTTCGGTGACCGGCGAGAAGAGATCAACCAGCGCGTCGACAACGCGCTTAGAATCGTCTGGCGTGACCGGGATTTCGACCTTGGCCAAAGTGATTTCCGGTCCGCCGGACATGAGTCAACCGAATCGCAGTTGGTGAAGTTGGGACAGATAAAACCTTAACCTAGTGGAGTCGTCTCGCGGCCTTGACGATCACGTCGGGCATCTGCGGCGCAGTATCAGGGGCGACATTCAATGCGCTTTCGCCCTCCGCCCATCCCCACCTCTCCCGCCGCCCAGCCTGCCAGCCGCCCAGGCCAACTCAAGGTTCGCCCGCAGGGCGACCGCGGGGCGGCGCGCCGGGGGCGCGACCTTGACCTGGCATGGGCGGCCGGCTCGCATCTGCCGTGAGATTTATGGCCGGGCGTGCGCCGGCGGCGCCTTCTCGCGGGGGGCGATCGCGCCCTCATGATCGGAGACGAGGTCGGCCGTCAGAGGTGTCGGCGTGAATTTCGCGCGAACCGCCTTGAGTTTGAGCTTCTCGCTCGTCTGCGCCACCACGCCGCTCGCGGCGAGCTGACCGTCCGATTCCCAGCCCTTGTAGACCACGTCCACCACGACGAAGACTGACAGCGGCGTCTGGCCGATCAAGCCAGAGAGGATGTTCTTGCGGTTGTAGGTGGTGAAGACGTTTGAGGCGACCGTGTAGCCAAGCTCGCAGACGCCCTCGGTATCGCGCAAACTGATCTGCGCGTTGATAGCCGAGAGGGGACGTTCGCCGGCGTCATTCGCGTCCATCAGGCCTTTGACGAACGTTTCGTAGGCATCGGCCGCGGCCTTCAGATCGGCGGCAATCGCAGTGGCTTTGGCTTTGGGCTTACTGTCGGCCGTCGCGACCGTGGCCCGAAGTGTCGCGGCGGATTCCGCGCGTTTGGCTTTGGAGTAAGCTACGTCGAGGGTCGTAAAGGCCAAGTCCACCTTCGGCGAGATCGGCGGGAGGTATTCCGTCGCGTAGTAGACCTTGCGCAAAGGGTCCTTGTGTTGGAGCGCTGCGCTCAGGTAGGCGCCGAACTTTCCGGAGTCCTTGGGGAGCTCGCCCCCGCCGACCTGGTAATCAGACTTGAAGTAGCTGATCAGATTGGTTCCCAAGGCGACAAGGCCCGCAGGGCCTATAGCGCCAACGAAGGCCATCTTAGTGCTAGGCGGCGTGGTCTTCACCTCGCCATACGCGTCCTCGTAAGCCTTGATCGCCTTGTCCAGCCTGTCAGACAGTCGATCCACCTGCACGTCGAAAGCCATCGCCTCCGCCCGGTTGGGGTGGGTATCACCCGGGTATAGCATCACCACCTTGCAACCTTCGGCAACCCGGCCGGCCAAGACCGCGGCCGTGGCCTGCATTGTGCCGTTGGACAGCAGCGTAGCTTCCGCCAAACCTGCGTTGTCGCCTTTCTCGAGGCCGCCGGTCATGCCGGAAGCCGCGACCCCATACTTTTGCTGGGCATAGTCGAGCTTGGCCTGTTTGAGCGCCATGACCGCTGTTTCGGATTCAACCGTATCGACCGCTTTGGCCGCGTCCTGAGCGCGCGCCGTTGTCGCCGACAGCATCGCTACTGCAACAGCCGCCGCCGTAATCTTCCTGGCCATGATGCCCTCCCGCTCCGGAGAACAGCGTCACACGAAGATCGCCCTTCAGCAACTTCAAATTGCCAATATATCAGATCACCATCTTGACGCGTTTGGACTGAGTTCCCTCAGGACCACCGGACATCTGTCACCGCCTATTGTCGTAGCGCAAACTGCGAGGTCGCGACCACCGAGCTGCAACCGTCGCTTTAGAGCCACAACGCGTCCATTGCCGGCCTGGGCGGCCGGCTCGCATCTGCCGTGAGATTTATGGCGGGGTGCGCGCCGGCGGCGCGGCGGGACGAGGGGCGGTCGCGGTTTGCCCCGCTGTCGCAATCTGGGACATAAGGATTTCTTTATGTCTTTCTTGCTACAAGCGCGCGAGGCGGCTATAGGGGCCGCAACTCTGACTTTCGACCCCAGGACACACGATGACCGACTATGTGGTGAAGGACCTCTCGCTGGCCGATTTCGGCCGCAAGGAGATCAATATCGCCGAGACCGAGATGCCGGGCCTGATGGCCACGCGCGCCGAGTTCGGCAAGAGCCAGCCGCTGAAGGGCGCCCGCATCGCCGGCTCCCTGCACATGACCATCCAGACCGCGGTGCTGATCGAGACCCTGCAGGCCCTGGGCGCCGACGTGCGCTGGGCGTCGTGCAACATCTTCTCGACCCAGGACCACGCCGCGGCCGCCATCGCGGCGGCCGGCACCCCGGTGTTCGCGATCAAGGGCGAGACCCTGGTCGAGTACTGGGAATACGCCCACCGCATCTTCGAGTGGTCGGACGGCGGCTATCCGAACCTGATCCTCGATGACGGCGGCGACGCGACCCTGCTCTGCGTGCTGGGCCCCAAGGCCGAGAAGGATCCCTCGGTCCTCGACAACCCGACCAACGAGGAAGAGGAAGCGCTCTACACGGTGATGAAGCGCTACCTGAAGGAGAAGCCCGGCTTCTATTCGGCGATCCGCGACGCCATCAAGGGCGTGTCGGAAGAGACCACCACGGGCGTCCACCGCCTGTACCAGATGCACGAGCGCGGCGAGCTGCCGTTCACCGCCATCAACGTCAACGACAGCGTCACCAAGTCGAAGTTCGACAACCTGTACGGCTGCCGTGAAAGCCTGGTGGACGCGATCCGTCGCGGCACCGACGTGATGCTCTCGGGCAAGGTCGCGGTGGTGCTGGGCTATGGCGACGTGGGCAAGGGCTCGGCCGCTTCGCTCCGCAACGGCGGCGCCCGGGTGATCGTCACCGAGATCGACCCGATCTGCGCCCTGCAGGCGGCGATGGAAGGCTATGAGGTCCAGACCGTCGAGGACGTGGCCGACAAGGCCGACATCTTCGTCACCGCCACCGGCAACAAGGACGTGCTGACCGTCGACCACATGCGGGCGATGAAGAACAACGCCATCGTCTGCAACATCGGCCACTTCGATTCCGAGATCCAGATCGCCGGCCTGCGCAACTTCAAGTGGGACGAGATCAAGCCGCAGGTCCACCACGTGGAATTCCCGGACGGCAAGAAGATCATCGTGCTGTCGGAAGGCCGCCTGGTGAACCTGGGCAACGCCACCGGCCACCCCAGCTTCGTGATGAGCGCCAGCTTCACCAACCAGACCCTGGCCCAGATCGAGCTCTGGCAGAACGGCGCCAACTACAAGGTCGGCGTGCACGTCCTTCCCAAGCACCTGGACGAGAAGGTGGCCATGCTGCACCTCGAAAAGCTGGGCGCGCGGCTGACGAAGCTGTCCAAGGATCAGGCCGACTACATCGGCGTGACCCCGCAGGGGCCGTTCAAGCCGGACCACTACCGTTACTAGAGGCCGCCCCGGCGCCTGCTATTTGGGGTAGAGAGCGCTGGCGATGGTCCGGGTTCTGAGCTAGGGGCGATATGTGCCCCTGGCTCTGATCCTTTCCTCATTCGTGGCGGCCTCGCGCATCGGCGGGGCGGCGCAGCAGTATGTGCTGGCGGCGCACAGGATCGACCCGGTCCTGGCGCCCACGGTGATGTTCGGCCGCACGCCCGCGCGGGGCGGCCAGGGCGAGGTGACCCAGCCCGAGGTGTTCCGCCGGATGCTGGGCGACATCGAGGCCGACGCCCTGTTCGGCATGGTCGACCTGATCATCACCGGCCATTTCTCCAGCGTCGATCAGGTGGAGATCGCCGCCGGCGTCGTCCGCCGGGTGCGAGAGGCCAAGCGCGAGCCGACCTGGGGCGCGCGGCCGCTGGTGCTGGTGGACCCGGTGCTGGGCGATGCGCCCAAGGGGCTCTATGTGCGGCCCGACGTGGCCGGGGCGGTGGCCGGGCAGCTGGTTCCGCTGGCCGACTGGATCACGCCCAATCTGTGGGAGCTCGGCTTCCTGACCGGCCGCGAGATCGCGACCGCCGCGCAGGCCCGCGACGCCGCCCGGGCGCTGGGCAAGCCCGCCCTGGTCACCTCCGCGCCCGCGGGCCCGGACGAGATCGGCCTGCTGTATGTGGACAAGGAGGAGGCCGTGCTGTTCGCCCACCCCCGCGTCGCGAACGCGCCCAACGGCACCGGCGACCTGGTCACCGCCAGTTTCGGCGCCGGCCTCGTCGAGGGCAAGGACCCGCGCGACGCCGCCGAGCGCACCGCCCGGGCGGCGGCCGAGATCGTGCTGGCGGCGGGCCTGTGGAAATCGAAGGAACTGCCCATCGTGGCCATGGCCGACCGGCTCGTGAACCCGACCGCCCAGGTGCGGATCGAAGCGTTGTGAGCGCCGGGCTCCACGGCTTCGCCCCGGCGCGGCTGGGCGCGGTGAAGGACGCCTTCGCCGCCAGCTTCGAGGCCGGCGAGGAACTGGGCGCGCGCTTCACGCTGGTTGAACGCGGCGAGGTGGTGCTGGACCTGTGGGGCGGCTGGGCCGACCGCAGGCGCACCGTGGCCTGGGACGAGCGGACGCTGGCGCCGGTGTTCTCGACCACCAAGGCGGTGGCGGCGCTGATGATCGCGCGGCTGGTGGAGCAGGGGAAGCTGGACTACGGCCAGACGGTCGCCAGCGTGTGGCCCGAGTTCGGACAGGCCGGCAAGGGCGCGGTCACCGTCGAGCAGGCGATCTCGCACCAGGCAGGGCTGCCGGGCTTTCCCGAGCCGATGGACGCGGGGCTCTGGGTCGACTGGGACGCGATCTGCACGAAGCTGGCCGCCATGCCGCCCATGTGGCCGCCGGGCACGGCCAGCGGCTATCACCCGGTGACGGTGGGCTACATCGCGGGCGAGATCTTCCGCCGGGTGGACGGGCGCACCATCGGGACGGCGTTCCGGCAGGACATCGGCGAGCCGTTCGGGCTGGACCTGTGGGTGGGCCTGCCGGCGGATGGCGAGGACCGGGTCGCCGAACTGCAGCGGCCGAGCGCCCTGCCGGAGTTCGGCGAGATCAACGACGCCACCCGCGCGGCCTTCCTGGCGCCCTGGTCGTCGGCGGCGGGCAAGGCAGGCGCGGACTATCGGCGGATGGAGGTGCCCTCCACCAACGGCTATGCGACGGCCGAGGCGCTGGCGAAGCTGATGGGCGGGCTGGCCAACGACGGCTGGCTGGACGGCGGCGAGATCCTGTCGCCGGCCCTGATCGCCGAGGCCAGCCGCGAGCGCATCCGCGGCCAGGACCTGGTGCTGCCGTTCGTGATGAGCTGGGGCGCAGGCTTCATGCGCAACGAACCGAACTTCCCCTGGGGTCCTGGGACGCAGACCTTCGGCCATTCGGGATGGGGCGGCGCCTGCGCCTTCGCCGATCCGGAGCGCCGGCTGGGCGGGGCCTATGTGATGAACCGGCAGGGGACCGCGCTGATGGGCGATCCGCGACCGAAGCGGCTGATCGAGGCGGCCTGCGCGGCGCTATAGGGCGCCGGACGCCTCGGCCACGTCCGCCGCGGCCCGCTGCACCGCCCGCGACCTGCGCCAGGCGCCGAAGGCGAACACCGCCGCACCGCTCCAGATGAAGGCGAAGGAGACGGCGCGAACCGGGGTGAACGCCTCGCCCTGGGCGATGCCGATGGCGAAGCCGATGGTCGGGCCCATGAACTGCAGGAAGCCCATGAACGACAGCGGGATGCGCCGCGCGGCCCAGGCGAACAGCATCAGCGGCGTGGCGGTGATCGGCCCGCAGGCCAGCAGCCATAGGGTGGTCGGAAGGTCCGCCCCGAAGTGGCCGGCGCCGGCCCGCTCGAGCCAGAGGATATAGGCCAGCCCCGGCAGCGACAGGATCAGGCATTCGACCAGCAGGCCGGTCTGGGCGTCGGCCTCGACCCGCTTGCGCACGATGCCGTAGCCGCAGAACGACACCGCCAGGATCAGCGACACGAACGGGAAGTGGCCCAGCGCCACCGCCTGGATCGCCACGCCGACGCCGGCCAGCGCGATGGCGGTCAGCCCGATCCGGTCGATATGCTCGCGGAAGATCAGCGCGCCGGCGGCCATGGCGAGCAGCGGGTTGATGTAATAGCCGAGGCTGGTCTCCAGCACGCGGCCGGAGTTCACCGCCCAGATGTAGAGCAGCCAGTTGGAGCCGATCAGCAGCGCCGACAGGGTCAGCCAGGCCAGGACGCGCGGGTTGCGGAACACCTGCAGCACCTGTCGCCCCTGACGGGCGGCCAGCACGAAGACCAGGGCGCTGGGCACGGCCCAGAGGGTCCGCTGGGCGACGATCTCCCACGGGGAGACGCCCATGTGCCCGATGGCCTGGAAGACCAGCGGCACGAAGCCCCAGATGAGGTAGCAGCCGATCCCCGCCCCAAGAGCCAGGCGGGCCTCTGCCCCTGGCGTTGGCGACGGGGTCATCGGATCAGGCCAGGGCCTTGGTGCGGATCAGGCCGCGTTCGTGGAGCAGCTCGGCGATCTGCACCGCGTTCAGCGCCGCGCCCTTGCGCAGGTTGTCGGCCACCACCCAGATGTTCAGGCCGTGCTCGACCGTCGGGTCCTTGCGGATGCGGCTGACGAACACCGGATGCTCGCCCTGGGCTTCCTTGGGCGTCATGTAGCCGGTGGAATCGCGCTTATCGATCACGATCAGGCCGGGCGCCTCGCGCAGGATCTCGCGGGCCTCGTCCTCGTCGATGGGATCGTGGAACTCGATGTTCACCGCCTCGGAGTGACCCACCATCACCGGCACGCGGACGCAGGTGACCGTCAGCCTGATGTCGGCGTCGAGGATCTTGTGGGTCTCTTTCCACATCTTCTGCTCTTCGTCGGTATAGCCGTCGTCCTGGAAGGCGCCGATGAAGGGGATGACGTTGAAGGCGATCTGCTTGGGGAACTTGCTGGGCGGCGTGGCGCCCAGGACGAAGACGTTCTTCGTCTGGTCGAACAGCTCGTCCATGCCTTCCTTGCCGGCGCCCGAAACCGACTGGTAGGTCGAGACGACCACCCGCTTGATCCGCGCGGCGTCATGCAGCGGCTTCAGCGCCACCACCAGCTGGGCGGTGGAGCAGTTCGGGTTGGCGATGATGTTCTTTCGGTTCGCCCACTCGACGTCGTCCGGGTTGACCTCCGGCACCACCAGCGGCACGTCGGGATCCATCCGGAAGGCCGAGGAATTGTCGATGACGATCGGGCCGGCGGCGCCGATCTTCGGCGACCATTCCTTGGAGAACGTGCCCGACACACTCATCAGCACCAGGTCGACGGTGGAGAAGTCGAACTGGGCGATGTCCTCGCACCTGACGATCCGGTCGCCGAACGAGACTTCCACGCCGATGGATTTGCGCGAGGCGATCGCGTGAATCTTGTCCACGGGGAACTTCAGTTCCTCGAGGATATTCAGCATTTCACGGCCCACGTTGCCCGTGGCGCCCACAACGGCGACCCGGTAACCCAT
>CAUJHW010000084.1 GCA_963205005.1 Pseudomonadota bacterium | reverse complement strand
CCTCGGCCCGGGCGGCATCCTCGCACAGGCGCAGGATCAGCCGGCCCACGCCGCGGCGGGCGAAGTCTGGGTGGGTGTACATGGCCCGCACCCGGGCGGCGTCGACCGCAGGGTCGAGCAGGGCGGCGTCACGACCCGGCGTGTGGTCGCCGCCGTAGAGCGTCGCCCGCCGGCTCCAGCCGCCGCAGCCGGCGACCCGGCCCTCGCACTCCACGACGAAATAGGTCCCGTCGGCCACCAGCTGCCGGTCCAGGCCCATGATCATCCGGCTGGATTCGATCTGGGCCGGGTCGAGGAAGCCCTTCTGCAGTTCGGCGATCGCGGCGTCCATCACCAGGCTCAGCGCCGGGATGTCCGCCTCGACAGCGATCCGGTGGCTCAGAACGGCCTTCACCTGGCTATTCGGCGGCGCGGGGCAGGTCGTCGGCGCCCAGGCCGGTGGGCGTGTTGCGTCGGCCAGACTGGCGTTGCCCGAACAGCCGGTTCCGCAGCCGCACGAAGCGGGCCGAATAGACTTTCGGCGCGGCCAGCATCACCGGGGTCAGGACCAGGGTCAGCAGGGTGGCGAAGGTCAGGCCCCAGACGACAGCGGCCGACAGCTGCACCCACCACTCCGAGCCGGGCGCCTGGTACTCCAGGTGGAAGGTGCGGAAGTCCGGGTGCAGCTGGAACATCAGCGGCAGCAGGCCGGCCACGGTCACCAGGGTGGTCAGCAGCACCGGCCGGAACCGCTGGGTCGCGGCGCGCACCGCGGCGTCATCGGCCTCATAGCCGCTGCGTTTCAGCTGGTAGTAGGTGTCGACCAGCACGATGTTGTGGCCCACCACCACTCCGAACAGGGCGACCACCCCGGTCCCCAGCATGATGACGCTCATGTAGTCGAAGGTGTGGGCCAGGTTCACCTGCACCCCCAGCAGCACGCCGGCCGTCGACAGGACCACCGCCGACAGGGTCACCAGCACGCCGTAGAAGCTGTTGAACTGCCAGAGCAGGATCACCGACATCATGAAGATGGTGGCGATGATGGCCACGGCGAAGAACTGCGCCGCCTTCTGGCCTTCCTCGTCGGCGCCCACGAACTTGGTGGTCACCGAAGGATCGATGGGGGCCTTGGCCAGCCAGGGCTTCAGCTCGGAGATCTTCAGGTTGCCGGCCACGCCCTCGACCGTGTTGGCCTGCACCACCACCAGCCGCTGGCCCTCGCGGCGCTGGATCTGGGTGACCTGCTGGCCGGGCACGCGCTTGATGAAATAGCTGGCCGGCACCGGGCCCTGGGACGTGGTGATCTTCAGCTGTTCGATGGCGGCGACGTTCCGCGCGGTGGCAGGGAAGCGGACGCGGATGTCCAGCTCGTCCTCGGCGTCGTCCGGGCGGAAGCGTCCCATCAGCACACCGCCGGTCAGGAACTGGATGGTCTGGCCCACCGACAGCACGTCGACGCCGTAGCGGCCGGCGGCCTCGCGGTCGACGGCCAAGTTCCACTCGATCCCGGGCGAGGTGCGGTTGTCCTCCAGCTCGATCAGCTGCGGGTCGCTGGCCAGCTTGGCCTTCACCAGGTTGGACGCCTTGTCGAGCGCGACCGGATCGTGGCTCTGCAGCTGGACCTGAATCGCCTTGCCCACCGGCGGGCCGCCCTGCGGCAGGCGCACCTCGACCTGCATGCCCGGCACGTCGCGGACCCGCTCGCGGATCTCCGCGGTGATGTCGAGCCCGCGCAGGTTCTGCGCCAGTCGGTCCTCGTAATCGTCGAAGTCCACGCGGATTCGGCCGATGGTGTCGTTCGGCGCCGAGTTGGGGCCGCCGTTGGAGCTGAAGCCGCCGGCGCGGACGAACATCGAGTGAATGCCCTTGACGCCTATCAGACGGGCCTCGACCTGCTTCACCAGATCGTCCTGGGCCTCGGGCGAGAGGTTGCCCCGCGCCTTGACGTAGACGTCGACGTTCTCCGGGTCCTGTCGCAGGAAGAACTCGGTCGAGTGAGGCGTCTTGCCGAACCAGACGAAGATCAGCACCACGATCAGAAGGGCCGAAGCCATGCTGCGGGTGGGATGCCGGCCCAGCCAGGTGATCATCCGGGCATACCAGCCCATGAACCCGCTCATCTGCGTCGGGTCGCCATGCTCGGACTTCATGATCTCGGCGAGCTGTTCCTCGTCGATGGCGGTCTTGCGGCCCATCAGCGAACCCAGGGCCGGCGTGAAGATCAGCGCCACGAAGATCGAGGCGCCCAGAACGAAGAACAGGGTCAGTGGCAGGAAGCTCATGAACTTGCCGGCGATCGAGTTCCAGAACAGGAACGGCAGGAAGGCGCACAGCGTCGTCAGGGTGCCGTTGACCACCGGCCAGAACATCCGCTTGCCGGCGGCGGCGAAGGCCTCCTCCTTGGGCAGGCCCTCGGCCATCTTCCGGTCGGCGTACTCCACCACCACGATGCCGCCGTCGACGAGAATGCCGACCGCCAGCACCATGCCGAACATCACCATCTGGTTGAGGGTGATGCCCATGCTGTTGATCATCAGGAAGGCCAGCAGGAAGCAGGCCGGGATCGCCGCGCCGACCAGCAGCCCCTGACGGATGCCCAGGCTGCCGACGATGATCATCATCACCAGCAGGCTGGCGGTGATCAGGCCGCCTTCGAGGACGTTCAGGGTGCGGCCGATGAAGTCGCTCTCGTCGAAGGTGTAGTCGGTGCGGATCGTCGAGGGCCAGCGCTTGGCCTCGGCCTCGGTGACCTTCTTGATCGCCTCGACCGTCTCCAGGATGTTGGCCCCGCCGCGCTTGGAGACTTCCAGCGAAAAGGCGGGCTGGCCGTTGAACCGGCTGATCGCACCCGGTTCCTTGAAGGTGCGGCGAACCTCGCCGATGTCACCCACGGTGATCAGCCGGTCGCCGTTGCGCTTCACCGGCAGGGTCAGGATGTCCTCGGGCTTTTCCACCACGCCCGGCACCTTGACCGCGAACATGCCCTGGCCGGAACGCAGGTTGCCCGCGGGCACCAGCTGGTTGTTGCGGCCGATCACCTGGGCGAGCTCGCCGGTGGTGACGTTGTAGGCTTCCATGCGCAGCGGATCGATGGTGACCTCGAGCACCTCCTCGCGGCCGCCTCCCATGAACACCTCAAGCACGCCGGGGGTCGCCTCCAGGCGGTCCTTCAGGCGCTGGGTGACGGCGAAAAGCTCGCGCTCAGGCGCGGCGCCGTACAGCATGATCCCGATGACCGGCTGGCCCGAGAAGTTCTGCTCCTCGATGATCGGTTCCTCGGCGTCCGGCGGGAACTTGCCGCGGGCGAGGTCGACCTTGGCGCGTACGTCGGCCAGGGCCTTGTCCTTGTTGAAGTCGGCCTCGAACTCCAGGGTCACGATGGCCGCGTTCTGGCGGGCCACGGCGTTCATGTGCTTCACGCCCTGGATGGTCTGGAGCTCCAGCTCCATCGGCTTGACCAGCAGCCGTTCGGCATCCTCCGGCGAGACGCCGGGGTAGGGGACGACCACCGAGACATAGGGCAGGTCGATGTCCGGCTGCGCCTCGCGCGGCATGGAGAGATAGGCAAAGAAGCCGAAGATCGCCGCGACGAAGGTCACGCCGAGCACGACCTTCCTTCGCTTGATGGCTCCGTCGATCAGGCCGCCGATCATGTCAAATCTCCCCTGTCGCCCGGACCCTAGCGGGCCTGGCCGACACGAACTTTCTGGCCGTCAGCCACGAACGACTGGCCCACGGTGATCAGGTTCACGGTCCCGCTCAGGCCGCTCACCCACAGGCCCTGCGGGGTCTCCTGCAGCACCGTCACCGGCGCGAAGGCGACCTTGCCGTCCTGCACATAGCGGATGCCCTGACGGCCCCCGGCGTCCAGCACCAGCGACGACACCGGCACAAGATGCGCCGAGCCGGAGCCGGCGCCGATGCGCAGGTCCGCCGAAAGGCCCGATCGGACCGAAAGGCCCGGGTTCGGGACGGAGACCTCGATGTGATAGGTGCGGGTCTGCGGATCGGCCTCGTGGGCGACATAGCGCACCCGGCCGCTCAGGGTCTGGCCGGACACCAGCTTGGCCTGGGCGACAGCGCCCACCTTGAGCTTCGAAGCCTCGGTCTCGGGCACGTCGCCCACCACCAGCATCGGATTGAGCTCGAGCATCGTGCCGCACGCCTGGCCGGGGGCCAGATAGGCGCCGATCTCGGCGTCGCGTTTGTCGAACACGCCTGAGAAGGGCGCGCGGATCTCGACCTGGCGCAGGGCGACCTCGGCGGCGCGGACCACGGCCTGGGCGCCATCCAGATTGGCCTGGGCCTCGAGAACCTGGGTCTGCGAGCGGTAGCCCTTCTCGGCCAGCTGGGCGGCGGCCTGCCGCTGGAGCTGGCGGGACTTCAGGGTGGCGCGGGCCTGATCCAGGCTGGCCTGCCGGGCGTCCACGGCAAGGCGGCAGAGGACCTGGCCCTGGCGCACGAAGCTGCCCTCGGTGGCGGGAGTCGCGGCGACCACGCCGGCGGTCTCGGAGCGCACGACGACACTGCGGGCGGCCTCCGTGCGGCCCCGCATCGTCACCTCGACCTCACGGACCATCGGCGGCGTCAGCCGCACCTGCACGCTGGGCGGACCGGGCGGCGGCGTCGGCTTGGCGGTGGCCTTCTTCGCCCCGCCGCCGAGCAGGCTTGAGCCCCCGAAGACCAAAACAAGAACGCCAAACACGGCGATGATGAAGACGTACTGCGACTTCAAGCGCATAAAGCTTTATCCCCGGTCTCGACGGCGTGCGCGAAAAGCCCCAGCACGCCCGTCCGCCGACTTGTCGCGGCCTGCCGTGCTTGTGATGCCGCCGGTACGCCAGCGCAAATGAATTTGCGGTCACGTCGGCCGGCGGGTTTAATCGGCGTCAGCGAGCCTAGATTGTGACGTGGCGAAAATTCTCGCAAAGCGGGAATTCTGCCAAGATGTTTTACAGGGTCAGGGAGAAATTTCGTCCGTGAGATACCTGCATACCATGGTCCGGGTCACCGACCTCGACGCCTCCCTTTCGTTCTACTGTGACAAGCTTGGGCTTAAGGAAGTCTCCAGGGTCGAGAACGAGGCCGGCCGGTTCACCCTGGTGTTCCTCTGCGCGCCGGGAGACGAGGCCGCGGCCCGCGAGAGCCGGGCGCCCACGGTGGAGCTGACCTTCAACTGGGATCCCGAGGCCTACGCGGGCGGTCGCAACTTCGGCCACCTGGCCTATGCGGTGGACGACATCTACGCGGTCTGCCAGCGGCTCAGGGACGGCGGGGTGGTCATCAACCGGCCGCCACGCGACGGCCGCATGGCCTTCGTCCGCTCGCCCGACAACATCTCGGTGGAATTGCTGCAGGCCGGACCAGCCCTGCCGCCGGCGGAGCCCTGGGCGTCCATGCCCAATACCGGCGTCTGGTAGCCGGCCTTCAGGGCGCGGGCCGTTCCTGGGCGGTCCAGACCCGCCAGCGCCAGAACCCCAGGCCCGCCGCGAGGGCCGTGACGGCGACCGCTATGGCGATCGGCGCGGCGTGGTCCATCACGCCTGCCAGCAGGGTCATGACCGTCGGCCCGAAGATGTAGCCCAGCGACACGAACACCCCGGCCCAGACGCCCGCCGCCACGGCGTTGAGCAGGGCGAAGTGGCCATGGCCGACCTTCGACACGCCCATCGCCACCGGACCGGCGGCGCGAAGGCCGTACAGGAACCGGAAGATCAGGATGAACCCGGTCGGATGGCGCTCGATCAGCACCAGCGCGCGGTCAAAGGCCGGCCGGGCGGCCGCCTTGCGGACGAATCGGGTGTGGCGGAACGAGCGGCCGAGCACGAACAGCAGGTAGTCGATCACGCCCGACCCCAGGGCGGCCGCGCCCACGGCCATGGCCGGCGAGATCAGGTGCTGGCGCGCCATGACGCCACCGCCGATGACCACGGTCTGCCCCTCGAACGCGGCGCCGAGCAGGATCGCGAGCGGCCCGAAGGCCGTCATGTGGTGTTGCAGGTCGAACATGCGCCGGGGGAGGCGAGGGGCGAGGACCCTCATATGGGGCACGACGGCCCATCCGCCAAAGCCCTTCGCGCGCCCGGCGAAAATGGGCGTCTTCCGCGTCTGGCTGGAGGGGTCTCGATGGCTCCCGGAGCAGGACTCGAACCTGCGACAAGTCGGTTAACAGCCGACTGCTCTACCAACTGAGCTATCCGGGATCAGGCCGTCGAGAGGGCGGGCGTATAGACTGCTGTGAACGGGTGCGCAAGCCGTCGGATGGCTTCTCGCGTGGTCTGGAAAAGGAGCCCGACGCGAACGCCGGGCCAAAAGGAAGTTGATGATGGTGGGGTGTCTTCGAAGAAGACCGTTCGAGACTCGGCTGACATCCTTAAGGCGGGGTTAAGTCCGCCCGTGCGGGGCTGGACGCGCGGGGCGGATCGGTCGATCAACGGGTCGCAACCGTCCAGGGAAAGGCCGCATGCGCATCCACTTCACCGGCATCGCGGGCGCGGGCATGGCCGCGGCGGCGCTGATGATGCGCGAGGCCGGGCATGCGATCTCCGGCTCGGACGAGGACGTCTTCCCGCCGATGTCCACCTACGTCGAGGGCCTGGGCTTCCCCATCGCCTGGCGATTCGACCCGGCCAACCTGCCGGGCGACCTCGACCTGCTGGTGCTCGGCGCCAGCGCCAAGCTCGGTGGCGAGGCCAATGTCGAGGTCCAGGCGGCCCGCGCGCGCGGCGTGCGGATCACCACCTTCCCGGAACTGGTGGGCGAGGCGACCGCCGGGCGCGAGAACACCGTGGTGGCCGGGTCCTTCGGCAAGTCCACCTGCACCGGGCTGATGGCCCACATCCTGCGCGAGAGCGGGGTCGACGCCGGCTGGATGATCGGCGCCATCTCGCCCTCTCTGCCCGACACCGGTCACTGGGGCGCCGCAGCCCAGGTGGTTCTGGAGGGCGACGAGTACATCGTCGGACCGGCCGACCATCGGTCCAAGTTCGCGCTCTATCACCCGCGCGACGTGCTGCTGACCTCGCTGGTCCACGACCATGTCAACGTCTTCCCGACCTTCGCCGACTATGAGGCGCCGTTCCGCGACCTGCTGCGGCTGATCCCGGAAGGCGGCCTGCTGGTGGCCCGCGAGAGCGCGCCGATTCGCGCCATCGCCGACGAGGCCGCCTGCCGCATCGTCTGGTACGACACGAAACCCTGCGACGGGTGGTATGCGCGCGACGTGACCTTCGGCGAGGCCTCGCGCTTCACCCTGGTGGGCCCGGGCGGGCGCGAGGTTCCGCTGGCGACCACCCTGCTGGGTGAGCACAACATCGAGAACATCGTGGGCGTCAGCGCCTATCTGCTGGAGCGGGGGCTGGTGGACGCTGCGCAGCTCGCCCGCGCCGTCGAGAGCTTCGGCGGCATCCGCCGGCGGCTCGACCGCCTGACCCGCCGGTCGGCCGTGCCCGTGGTCGAGGGCTTTGGCAGTTCCTACGAGAAGGCCCGCTCGGCCATCGAGGCCATGCTGCTGCACTATCCGACCCGGCCGCTGACCGTGGTCTTCGAGCCGCACACCTTTTCCTGGCGCTCACGCGATGCGCTGGCCTGGTACGACACCGTGTTCGAGGGCGTGGCCCGGGTGCTGGTCATCCCGCCGCCGCACCACGGCGAGGGCAGCCACCACCAGTCCAGCTTCCCCGAGATCCTGGATCGGGTTGCGGCCACGGGCGTGCCGGTCACCGGCGTCGAGACGGCCAGGGCCGCGCTGGAAGGGCTGAGCCAGCTTCAGGGTGACGAGGTCGTCCTGCTGCTGTCCTCCGGCCCGCTGCTCGGCCTGCCCGACAGCCTGCCGCCGATGTTCGACAGGCTGTACGGCGGCCGCGAGGCCGCCGCCTGAGCCTCGGCCTCAGATGTTGTGGTGCGCCGGGATCGGCTGGACGTACTCGGCCTTGGCGTCGGCCTCGGCCTTGAACTGCGCGCGCTTGGGGCCGAGGTAGCCGAACAGGTAGGCGGCCACCTTGCGGATCTGGATCTCCTCCGAGCCCTCGGTGATCCGGTAACGGCGGTGGTGGCGGTAGATGTGCTCGAAGGGCGTGTGGCGCGAATAGCCCATGCCCCCGTGCACCTGCATGGCGCGGTCGGCGGCCTCGCAGACCAGCCGGTTGCCCCAGTAGTTGCACATGGAGACCTTGTCCGAGATCGTCTTCTCGATCTCCTTGTGGTCCATCTTGTCCATCTGCCAGGCGGTCTTGCGGATCAGCAGGCGCAGCATCTCGCACTGGGTCTGCAGTTCGACCAGCGGCCACTGGATGGCCTGGTTCTCCGACAGCGCCTTGCCGAACGGCTTGCGTCGGCGGGCGTACTTCACGCTCTCGTCGATGCAGAACTGCGCCGCGCCGAGGCTCGAGGCCGCCTGCCGGATGCGGTTCTGGTGCACGAAGCTCTGGCCCAGCCCCAGCCCGCGGTCGATCTGGCCCCAGTAGCTGTCCTCGGGGATCCACACGTCGGTGAAGCTCACCCGCGGGTGGTCCGTCGGCATGTTGAAGGTCCACATGTACTCTTCGATCTTCACGCCCGGCGTCGTCGCCGGAACGATGAAGCAGGTGATGCCCGGGGCATCGCCGTCCTTGCCGGACGTGCGGGCGAAAACCATGACGTGGGTGGCCACGTGCATGCCCGTCGTCCACATCTTCTCGCCGTTGATCAGCCAGCCCGGCTGGCCGTCCTTCTCGTGCGGGACGGCGCGGGTTTCCATGAAGGTCGCGTCCGACCCGTGGTTGGGCTCGGTCAGGCCGAACGCCGTACGCATCTTGCCGCCGAGCAGCTTCTCGGCGTCGCGGTCGTACTGGGCGTTGGTGGCGAACTCCTTGAACATCAGGATGAAGGGGTTGTTCCCGACGATCGAGTGCTCGGTCTGCAGGTCGTTGAACAGGCCCAGGCCCTTGGCGGCCAGGTGCTCGCGGATCACCGCCATGGCCAGCTGGCTTCCGCCCTTTCCGCCCATTTCCGGGGGCCAGGCATAGCGCAGGTGGCCGGCGTCATCGGCCAGCTTGCGGGCCTTGGCCAGCAGCTCTTCCCATTCGGGACGCGGCAGGCCCTGGTTGTCCCAGTCGGTGCGGGCGTGCTCGCGGCGGTGGTCGAAGAACCGCTCGTTGTCATCCTGCGCCTGCAGCGGCTTGATCTTCTCGTCGATGAAGCGGTCGAGCTCGGCGAGGTAGTCGACAAGGTCTTTGGGAAGATCGAAATCCATGGCCGTTTCCTTCAAGCGGGGCGGGCCTGACGTTGGGGAGGCCGTTTACAAGCCACCCGTTCGCCCGCCACATCGGGATGAGAATAGACCTAGCCAGAGGTTCCTTAGGGTCATGGAATTGGATGTTCGCGCGGGGCTGGAACGGTTGGCTGCCCGTCTTGGGGGAACCGGCGCTTCCCTGACCGAAGCGCAGCGCCTGTCGGGCGGGGCCAGCATGGAAACCTGGGCCTTCGGGTTCGACGGGGCGGATGGGCCCGAGTCGCTGATCCTGCGCCGGCGCAGCGCCCCTTTCGACGAGGAGACCGCGCGTTCGGTCAGCCTGGCCACCGAGGCCGCCCTGATCCAGGCCACCGGCGCCAACGGGGCGCCCGTCCCGCCGGTCCGCCACATCTGCGATGCGACCGACGGACTGGGCGAGGCCTATGTCATGGGGCGCGTCAGCGGCGAGACGCTGGGCAAGCGGATCACCAGCGATCCCCGCTTCGACGCCATCCGCCCGGCGCTGGCCCGCCAGTGCGGCGAGGTGCTGGTCCCGATCCACGCCACCACACCGCCGCCGGGCCTGAAGCTGAAGTCCGTGGACGGGACGCAGGAACTGGACCGCTACGAGGAGGTCTACCGCGCCACGGGCGCCGAGCGGCCGATCCTCGAGCTGGCCTTCCAGTACCTCCGCCGCCACGTTCCTGCGCCGGTCGAGCCAGTGCTGCTGCACGGCGACTTCCGCAACGGGAACATCATGTTCGACCCGGAACGCGGCGTCGCCGCCGTGCTGGACTGGGAACTGGCCCACCTGGGCGACCCGGCCGAGGACATGGGCTGGATCTGCACCAACTCGTGGCGATTCGGGCGTCCTGACCGGCCGGTGGGCGGTTTCGGGGACTATGCCGACCTGCTGGCCGGCTATGCCGCCGCGGGCGGGCGGCCCATCGAGCTTTCGCGCGTGAGGTTCTGGCAGATGCTGGGCTCGCTGCGCTGGGGCATCATGTGCCTGACCATGTATCTGAGCTGGTCGAGCGGCCTGGAGAAGTCGGTCGAGCGCCCGATGATCGGCCGCCGGGTCTCCGAGACCGAGGCCGACCTGGTTGTCCTGCTGGAGGAAGGCCTGTGATCACCCATCCGCGCACCGAGGAACTGGCCCAGGCCGTGGCCCTGTGGATCGACCAGATCCGGCCCAGCCTCGATCCCCGTAACGCCTTCCTGGCCCGGGTCGCCGCCAACGCCATGGCCACCATCGGCCGGGAAATCACGCAAGGCCCCGCCGCCGAGGCCGAGGCCGTTCGGCTGATGGCCGGCCTGCTGTCCCATGAGGGCGACTTCGCCGAGCTGAACACCGAACTCTGCGAACGCATCCGCGCCGGAGAGATGACGGTCGAGACCCCGGGCCTCCTGGCCGCCCTGACCGTGATGGCGAAGAACCAGATCGCCATCGACCAGCCGAACTACAAGCCCGAGGGAACCGCGATCGCCTAGAGCATTGCTTCCCCCTCCGGGGGAGCTCCCGCGAAGCGGGTGAGGGGGCTCCCCCCGCTGCGCATGTGCGCCCAAGCCGACCGTGCGGGGATGAAGCCCCCTCCGGCCTTTCGGGCCACCTCCCCCGGACGGGCTACGCCCCGGGAGAGGAATGAAGACTACGCCGCCTCCAGCACCCGGATGATCTCGCTCTCGCGCTCGTTCCACAGGATGGCGACGCGGGCCGCGCGGTCGGCATAGGCGCCGAGCGCCGCCTCGACCTCGGGCTGGTGCAGGCGGTGCGCCGACAGCCGCAGCAGGGTGCGTTCGCCGCCCTGATCCACGGCCACGTCATGGAACCGCAGCACCGCATCGACCACGGCGGCCGGGGGCAGGGTGGGGCGCGCGGGCGCCGGCGCCTTGACCGGACGGGGGCTGTAGCGATTGGGGCGGCGGCGGGGCTGGAACTGCGAGGCCATCGGTCGAACTCCTTGCGGGCTGTCGATAGTTCTGGTTTTGTCTGGATGGTACGACAGAAACGGACGTAGGTTTTCCATGCGGCACGAAAAAGCCGGACGGCTGCTCGAACTGGCGCGGCTGCTCGCCAGCCCCGCCGAGGGCCTGACGCTGGACGAGATGGCCCAGCGCATCGGTGTCAGCCGCCGCACGGTCGAGCGGATGCGCGACGCCGTCCGGGACGTCTTCCCCCAGCTGGAAGAGGTGGACGACCCGCCCGCGCGGCGGTTCCGCATCCCCTCCGGCCTCGACCACCTGTTCCAGGCTCCGACCGCCGAGGAACTGGCCGCGCTGTCAGCGTCCGCCGAACTGATGGACCGGCAGGGCGCCGGGGGCAGGGCTGCGGCCCTTCGCTCACTGGAGCAGAAGGTGCTGTCGGCCACCCGCGCCGCCGCCCGCCGCCGCCTGGCCCCCGACCTGGAGGCCCTGCTGCAGGCCGAGACCATCGCCGTCACCGCCGGCCCGCGCCCCTTCGAAGAGGCTGCCGTGCTGTCGGCCGTGCGCGAGGGCCTGAAGGCGATGTCGACGCTCCGGTTCCGCTACGAGGGCGGTTCCACACCGGGCCGCGTGCGGGAAGTCACCCCGTTCGGCATCCTGTTCGGGCGCTCGAACTATCTGGTGGCGGCCGAGGACGCGGAGATCGGGCCGCGCAACTGGCGCCTCGACCGCATCTTCGACGTGGAGGTCACCGGCCAGCCCGGCGCCCGTCCCGAAGGCTTCTCGCTCCAGGCCTATGCCGACGAGAGCTTCGGCATCTATCAGGACGACACCCACGACGTGGTCCTGCGGGTCCTGCCGCACGGCGCCGAGGACGCCCTGCGCTGGCGGTTCCACGCCAATCAGCGGGTTGAGGAACAGCCCGACGGCTGTGTCATCGTGCGCTTCCGGGCCAGCGGCATGCGCGAGCTGGCCTGGCACCTGTTCACCTGGGGCGACAAGGCCCAGGTGGTCGCGCCCCAGGCGCTGAAGGACGTGCTGGCCGAGGAAATCGAGGTGGCGGTCCGAACCCACGTCCGATTCTGACGTACCCCGCCCGCACGGTCTCCCCATCAGACGGGAGACAGCCCATGACCACCCTCGACTACGCCCACATCTACGAGACCCAGTATCGGCCCGGCGCCCGCCTTCGCCGCTATGCCGCCCGCGTGGCCTGGGTCGGCCTGTTCCTGATCCGCCCGCGCCTGGCGCTGGATGTGCTCGCCGAACGCCGCTCGACGCTCAGTTGGTGACGCTGGGCCGGCAAGGCTCTAGCGTCCGCCTCACATGCCAACGAGAGTCAGCCCATGCGCCTTGCCGCCCTCGCGACCGCCTTCGCAGGAATCCTGCTGATGGGCGCGGCCGCCCCCGACACCGATCCCTACACCTGGATGGAGGAGATCGAAGGCGCCCGGGCCATGGATTTCGCCCGGGCCGAGAACGCCCGCTCGCTGCCCCAGCTTCAGACCGACCCACGCTATGCCGGCCTGTATGCCGAGGCGCTGAAGATCGCGACCGCCAGGGACCGGATCCCG
>CAUJHW010000083.1 GCA_963205005.1 Pseudomonadota bacterium | reverse complement strand
CCTACCAGGGTGCGGTTGAAGTCCCGGTCGCCGTTGTTGTCGTGGTAGATCGCCAGGGCATAGCCACCCGCCGGAACCCAGAAGCAGGCCCGGACGGTCGCCTGGGCCCTGGTCCGCACGCGCGAGAACTTGCCACCCTTGGCCAGGAACCGGCGCTTGTCGTCTGGATACAGGGTCAGGGCGACCTCGCCCTGGCTCGAGCGCACGCCCGAAACGACGACGCTGATCTTGCCGGCGTTGGCGGTACGGGCGCCTTCGCAGCCTTCCTCGGCGCGGGCCGACGCGGAGATCGCCAGTCCCGCGAGCAGCGCCAATGCCGTCGTTCGGACTTTCATGGTCAGTACCGGGTCCTTATGATCGCAACGCGGAGTGGCCGCTCATCTGGCAGGATAGGTTGTGACGAACGCGACGGCCCGCAAGTTTGGTTACCCGCAGACCAAGGTCGCCGAGACAGAGCACTGGCTGGTTCTGGTAAGACCCCAGCAACCGACCTACGGCGCCCTTGTACTGGTCTGCAAGGAAGAAGCTGCCGCTTTCTCCGATCTGAGCCCCGCCGCTTTCGCCGATATGAAACAGGCCGTTGACGGGATTGAGGCGTTGCTTCGCCACACTGTCGCCTATGAGCGCATCAATTACCTGATGCTGATGATGGTCGACCCTGACGTCCATTTCCACATCCTGCCCCGCTACGAAGGCGCCAGGGAATACGCGGGTCGGAGCTTTGTGGACGCGGGGTGGCCGGGGCCGCCGGCCCTTGCGTCCCACGTCGCCCTGAGCGAGGAGGAGGCTGCGGCGCTCGCCGCCGACCTTTCCGCCCGCTGGCGGTCATGACCGCTGCGAACCGGGGACCCTGTTGAGTCTCATCGACCGCTATCTGCTCCGCCTGTCGTTCTGGCCCATGGTCGGCGCGACAGGGGTGACCATGATCTCGCTCCTGCTGGAGCGGATCCTGCGGCTGCTCGACATGCTGTCGGCGTCCAACGACCGCTTCGGCTTCGTGGCGCAGCTCGCCGTGAACCTCGTGCCGCACTATGTAGGCCTGACCCTGCCGGCCGCGTTCTTCCTGGCCCTTATGGTCGTGGTGAACCGGCTGAACCAGTCCTCCGAGGTGGACGCCTTCCTGGCGGCAGGCGTCTCGCTGACCCGGCTGGCCGCACCTTACCTGTGCCTGGCCGTGGCGCTGACGGCCGTGAGCCTGCTGGTCTTCGGCTTCCTCCAGCCCTACAGCCGCTATGCCTACCGCGCCGTGCTCCATTCGGCCCAGAATGCGGGCTGGAACGGGCTGGTGCCTGCCGAGACGATCCTTACCCCTTCCAGGGACCTCACCATGACCACGGATGGGGCCGACGCCGCGGGGCAGAAGCTCAGCCGCGTCTTCATCCGCAGGATTACAGAACAGGGCCGCGAGGAGATCACCACCGCCGGCATGGCCGAGGTGCGGCGGATGTCCGACGGAAAGAGTGTCCGCCTGGAACTCCAGGACGGCCAGCAGCTGCGGTTCAACAGCCAGGGTCGGCCCGAGGTGCTCAGCTTCAAGTCCTTCAGCATGCAGCTGCCGCTGACAGGACCCGCGCGGCTGCTCCGCGCCCGTGGCGGCGATGAGCGCGAGCTGACCCTATTTGAACTGGCCAACCAGGCAAAGACCGGCCGCTCTACGATCCCGGAGGCGGCGCTGAAGGGCGAGCTGTACGGCCGCCTGGCCAAGGCCTTCGTCCTGCCGCTCCTGGCTCTGCTGGGCGTGCCGCTGGGGCTGTCGGCCAAGCGCAGCGGTCGCGCGCCGGGAATGATCGTGGGCGGCATCCTGCTGCTGGCCTTCTTCCATGCGGTCCAGCTTGGCCAGGGCCTGGCGACGACAGGACGGGTCTCGGCCGAGCTCGCGGTAGGCGGGCCATTCTTCGTCTTCGCCGCCATCGCCGTGACGGTGTTCATGACCAGCCGCAAGCAGCCGGGCGAGACGCCGGTCAGCCGGGCCATGGAGCATATCTCCAGCCTTATCGCCCGCTTCCGGCCGAAGCCGGCGCAGGGCCAGGCATGACCCTTTCCGCCTACCTCCTCAAGCTGATGGCCGGCCGCATTCTTGCCGCGCTGGCCGTGCTGGCCGGCGTTCTGCAGATCATCGACCTGCTGGAAGTGACCACCCAGATCCTCGACCGCGACCTTGGTCCGGGCGGCGTGGCATACTACGCCATGCTGCGCATGCCGCGGCTGATCGAGCAGGCCGCGCCGCTGGCGGTCCTGGCCGGGTCGCTGTTCGCCTTCGCCAAGCTGGCCGGCGAGAGCGCGGTGACCGCCATGCGCTCGACCGGCATCTCGGCCTACCGCATCACCATGATGGCGGCGCCCACAGTGGTGGCCCTCGCGCTTCTGCAACTGGTCATCGGGATGGTCGTGGCGCCCCGCACCGACCAGATGCTCAGCGCCTGGTGGCAGGCCAGCGCGCCGCAGGACCCATCCAAGGTGATCGACCCGGTCACCTTCCGCGTCGGCAGCGAGGTCGTGGTGGCGACGCCGCGCGACCCGGACGGTCGCAGCCTGGAAAAGGTCACCCTCTATCGCCGCGACCAGACCGGGCGGCTTGTCGAACGCACCACTGCAAAGGCCGCGGTCTGGGAAGCCGGTCGCTGGACCCTGATCGAACCCCGCTTCGAGACCCTGGGGATCGCCAGCATTTCCGAAGGCCAGGCCAGGACCATGGACTGGACCCAGAACCTGCAGCCGGCCGATGTGAGGGCCATGGCGGCGGGCCAGACCCTGGTGACCCCTGCCGAGGCCAAGCGGGCGCTGGCCGGCGGGCTATCGGTGCGTCCGCGCACGTTCTACGACACCCAGCTGCAGCGGGCCTGGGCCGCGCCCTTCGCCTGCATCGTCATGCTGCTGCTGTCGGCGCCGGCCTGCATGGCCAATTTCCGCGGCGGCGGGGCGACCCTGCTGGTCCAGTGCCTGGCCGGCGGACTGCTGTTCCTGGTGTTCGACGGCGCCTTCACGGCGCTGGGCGAGAATGGCGCGGCGCCCGCGATCCTGGCGGCCTGGGCGGCGCCGGCGATGTTCGCCGCCCTGGGTGTCACCGCCCTGATCTATCTGGAGGGATGATGGCCCGGGGGGGCGTTGCAGCCGACATCCAGATCGTCCCGGTCACCGGCAAGGCCGAACTGGACCGCTTCATCGCCGTGCCCATGCGGCTGGGCGCGGGCGATCCCAACTACATCGCTCCGCTGATCTTCGAGCGGCAGGAGTCGCTGAGCCCGAAGAGCAATCCGTTCTTCGAGCACGCCGAAGTCCAGTTCTGGCTGGCGGTCCGGGACGGACGTGATGTCGGCCGGATCAGCGCCCAGATCGACCGCCTCAATCCGCAGACCGCCGAGGGCATCGGCAACTTCGGCATGATCGCCGCCGAGGACGACCCCGCCATCTTCGCCGCCCTTTTCCGAACAGCGGAGGACTGGTTGCGGGAACGCGGCTGCCGCGCCGCCCTGGGCCCGGTGAACCTGTCGACCAACGAGGAAGTCGGGCTGCTGGTCGAGGGCGCAGACACCCCGCCGATGTTCATGATGAGCCACGACACGCCCTACGCGGCGGCGCGGATCGAGGAACAGGGCTACGGCCGCGCGAAGGATATCTTCGCCTACATCTGCAGCGTGAACGACGACCTCCCCGCCCCCATCCTGCGCCGGATCCGCAAGGGGCCGCCGGAAGGCGTCACCCTGCGCATGCTGGACATGTCGCGCTTCGACGCCGAGGTGGACACCCTTACCGGGATTCTGAACGACGCCTGGTCCGGCAACTGGGGCTTCACGCCCACGACCGAGGCAGAAACCAAGGCCCTGGCCTCCACCCTCAAGCTGCTGATCGACAGGCGGCTGACCTGGTTCGCAGAAATGGACGGCGAGACCGTCGGCTTCATGATCCTGCTGCCCAACATCAACGAGGCGATCGCCGACCTGAAGGGCAGGCTGTTTCCGTTCGGCTGGGCCAAGCTGCTCTGGCGGCTCAAGGTGAAGGGCGTGAAGACGGGCCGGGTGCCGCTGATGGGCGTGAAGCGCAAGGTCGCCGGTTCCCTGCGCGGCCAGCTGCTGCCGTTCCTGCTGATCGACGCCGTCGCCCAGGCGGCGCGCAGGCTGGGCTACGAGCGTTACGAGCTGTCCTGGGTGCTCGAGGACAACCTGCCCATGCGCCGGATCTGCGACGCTGGCGGGGCGAAGGTCTACAAGACCTATCGGCTGTACGAGAAGGCGCTGACGTGACCGCGTTCCAGGCGCTGGTGCTGGCGGGATCGCGTGGCGGCGTCGAGCCCGTCGCGGCCTATGCGGGCGTCACTCACAAGGCTCTGATCGAGCTTCAGGGCCAGACCCTGCTGGCCCGCGTCGTGGGCGCGCTGCAGGCCGCCGGCGCCGCGCGGATCGCGGTGATCTCCAGCCATCCGGACGTCCGCGCCGAGATCGAGAGACTGGGAGTCGAGGCCCTCGACGAGGCCGCGGGGCCGAGCCTGAGCGTCAGGGCCGGCGCTGCGACGCTGGGCGCCCCGCTGCTGGTCACCACCGCCGACCACGCCTTGCTGGAAGCGGCCTGGGTCCGTCGGTTCCTGGACGACGTGCCGGCGGGCGTGGATGTCGCCGCCCTGGTGGCCGCCCGCGCCACGGTGGAGGCTGCTGCGCCGGGCGCCAAACGCACCTGGCTGAAGCTGGCCGACGGCGACTGGTCGGGCTGCAACCTGTTCTACCTGGCCAACGACCGGGCGATGGGCGTTGTGGACCTGTGGCGGCGCGTCGAGGCCGAGCGCAAGCGGCCGTGGCGGATGGCGCAGATCCTCGGGCCGGGCATGCTGCTGCGCTATGTGGCCGGCCGATTGACCCTGAAGGCGGCGGCGGAGCGGCTGGGCCGGCTGGCCGGCGTCACCGCGGCGATCGTGGAATCGCCCTTTGGCCTGGCCTCGGTGGACGTCGACAAGGCCGCCGACCTGGACCTGGTGCGCGGTATCGTGGGGCGCTAGGGCGCGGTCCAGTCGGCGGAAAGCCGGTTCAGGCTGTCCACGTCCTGCGGGAAGTCCATTTCGCCCCACTCAAGCTCTTCGATGGAGCAGACCCGGACATCTACGCCGCTGTGAGCGAGTTCGTCGATGACGCTGAGATACCAGCGCCGCAGGCCTTCGGGCGACTGAAGCACATGCTCGACCCCGGCTGCGAACCTGGCCGCGCCGGCGGCCGAGAACCGCAGGAAGCCGATGGATTCCGCGTCATAGGCCTCGATGGTCTTGCCAATGGCCCGCAGCTTCCCGTCCTCGGTCAGGACCTTCATGTCGTCAGCGTCATAGGACGGCTTGCGATCGATGGTGACGGTGATGTCGGCTTCCGGCGCCGCCAGCAGCCGCTCGGCCACGCCGGGGCCAAACAGGGTGTCTCCGTTCAGGATCAGAACATCGCGGTCGAACTCGCCGCGAACGATCCAGCACGAGGCCGTGTTGTCGGACACTGTGTAGAACGGGTTGAACGCCAGCCGGACCGGCATTTTCAGGTTCAGCGAGCGCACCTCGGCCTCGACCGCGTCGGCGCGGAACCCGGTCACGATCACCACCTCGTCCACCCCGGCGGCCTGCAACCTCAGCAGTTGCCAGGCCAGCAGCGAGCGGCCGGACAGCTCGATCAGGCATTTCGGCCGCGACTCGGTCAGCGGAAGGAGGCGCTTGCCCTGCCCCGCGGCGAGGATGATGGCTCGGTTCGGCGACTTCACGGCGTGTCCAGGGAGATGGGATTGAAGCTGGAGGCGGGCTTATGTCGGAGCCGGACTCAATTGTGAAGCGCAGGCCCAGAAATGAAGAGACCCCGCAAGGCCGACGGCCCGCGAGGTCTCATTCTATAGCAAGGTCACGGCAACGGGCGCCGCGAACCGTGTCGCCTACTTCAGGTGCTTGGCGAGGTGCTTGTTCATCTCGAACATGCTGACGGCGTCCTTGCCGTCGAACACCGGCTTCAGCTTGGCGTCCGCCAGGATCTCGCGCTTGTTGGCGGGATTCTGAAGGTTGTTCTTCTTGATGTATTCCCAGATCTTCGAGACCGTCTCGCCGCGCGAGAGCTGACCCGCGCCGACCACGGCAGCCAGTTCCGCCGACGGCGTCAGGGGCTTCTGCAGGGCGTTCGTCTTCTTTTCAGTGGCCATGGGCTCCCCCGGCTAAATGTTGTCGCGGGGTTCCGGCGGGGGCCGCTGGAACCGAGTCGCTTGCCGCATCCTAGCGCGGAGCGCGCGGCGCGCCACAGAAGAAGCATCCAATCCACCGCATTCGGTCGCCTAGGGGTTGAATCCTGGCGCGGAAATGCGTTCCAGCGCCCTGCAACCGACCTAAGCCGGGCCCCGATCTACCGTCACCAGACCGGAAGGCCGGGACGGAGCCGGCCGAGATCGGCCTGCCCGGGGTCGAAACGCAGCTTCACCGGAACATGCTGGATGACCCAGTGAAGTTGCCGACGCCCGCCGGTCGCGAGACCGCCTCCCCTGGAGGGAAAATGGCCGCTGCTCATTCCTACATCACCGCCACCATGTAGAATCTGGTTCTCTTGGAGACCTCGATTCCATGGATATCGCTCTCGACAGTATCGACCGCCGCATCCTGCGCGAACTACAGAGGGATGCGACCATCCCCATCGCCGAACTGGCGCAGGTGGCCGGCCTTTCCCAGACTCCCTGCTGGAAGCGGGTCAAGCGGCTGACGGACGCGGGCGTGATCACCGCGCGCGTGGCCCTGCTCGACCGCGAGAAGCTGGACCTGGGGCTCGCGGTGTTCGTGTCGGTGCGCACCAGCCGCCACGACCAGGAATGGCTGGACGCCTTCGCCGGCGCCGCCTCTGCGATGCCCGAGGTCGTGGAATTCTACCGGCTCTCCGGCGACACCGACTACCTGCTCAAGGTGCTGGTGAAGGACATCGCCGCCTATGATGTGTTCTACCGTCGCCTGATCGCCGCGGTCCCTCTGTCCGACGTGTCCTCCGCCTTCGCCATGGAGCAGATCAAGTGCACGACAGCGCTTCCAGTTTGACATAACCCCACGGCAGGCGGCCAACTTGCCGCAAGAAACCAAAAAGCTGGGAGGCTAAGTCAGTCATGGCGTGGACGTTCGCGGACATCTGGGAATCCATCGCGGCCGCCCAGCCGGACCATCCCGCCTTCATCCACGGCGATCGCATCATCTCATGGGGCCAGTTCGACGCCCGGGCCGATGCGCTGGCGGCGCACTTCATCGCCAGCGGCATGAGCCATAGGGCCAAGGTGGCGGGTTACCTCTACAACGGGCCTGAGTATCTCGAGAGCTACTTCGCCGCGTTCAAGGCCGGGTTCGAGCCGGTCAATACGAACTACCGCTACGGCCCCGAGGAACTTGTCTACCTGTTCGACAACGCCGACGCCGAGGCGATCGTCTTCCACGCCAGCTTCAGCGACATCGTCGAGTCGATCCGGCCGCGCCTGCCCAAGGTGAAGGCCTGGGTGGCCGTCGCCGAGCCCGGCCACCCGGTCCCCGCCTGGGCCGCCGACTATGACGCCATCGTCGCGAAGACGCCGGCGACGCGGCCCGTGAAAGCCTCGTGGGGCCGCTCGGGCGACGACCTGCTGCTGCTCTACACCGGCGGCACCACCGGCATGCCCAAGGGCGTGATGTGGCGTCAGGACGACCTGTTCCAGGTGCTGGGCGCCGGCGGCAATGCGGCCCTCGGCCTGCTGCCGGTGACGTCCATCCCGGAGCTGATCGCCCGCCACGCCGCACCCGGCCACATCAAGCCGATCAGCATCATCGCCGCGCCGCTGATGCACGGCACCGGCCAGTTCTCGGCCTTCATCACGATGAACAACGGCGGCACCGTCGTGGCCCTGCCTTCGCGCAAGTTCAGCGCCGTCGAACTGTGGGACGAGGCCCAGCGGCTGAGGGCCACGGGCATCGTGCTCGTCGGCCTGGCCTTCTCGACCCCGATGCTGGAAGCGCTCGAAGCCAATCCGGGCCGCTGGGACCTGTCGTCCGTCCTGACCATGAGCTCGTCCGGCTCGATGTGGAGCCAGGAGAACAAGCGTGGCCTGCTGCGGCACGTGACCAGCGCCACTATCATGGACAGCCTGGGCTCTTCGGAAGCTGTCGGTCTGGGCGCCTCGGCCTCGGCGCCCGGCGCCGAAGTACAGACCGCGGCCTTCATGCTGGGTCCGAACTGCGCGGTGTTCACCGAGGACGGCCGCCGCGTCACGCCGGGCTCCGGCGAGCGCGGCATGGTCGCCGTCACCGGCTTCCTGCCAATGGGCTACTACAAGGACGAGGAGAAGAGCGCCAAGACCTTCAAGATCATGGAAGGGGTGCGCTGGTCGGTCCCCGGCGACTGGGCCGAGGTCAACACCGACGGGACGCTGAAGCTGCTGGGCCGCGGCTCGGTCTGCATCAACACCGGCGGCGAGAAGGTCTTCCCCGAGGAGGTCGAAGAGGCCCTGAAGCGTCACGCCAGCGTCCGCGACGCGGTCGTGGTGGGCGTGCCGGATCCCCGCTTCGGCGAGCGTATCTGCGCCGTGGTGGAACCCGAAGCCGGCCAGACGCCGACGCTGGCCGAACTCGCCGCCTACGTTCACACCCAGTTGGCCGGCTACAAGGCGCCGCGCGAACTGGTGGTCATCGACAGCATCGGTCGCGCCCCCAACGGCAAGGTCGACTACAAGGCGATCAAGGACCGGGCCCTGGCCGCGCTGGGCGTCGCCGCCTAGCGCGGCGTCTTCGCCAGCCGGCTGATCAGCAGGGCGGCGCGCTTGGCCTGCACGTCCAGACTCTTGAGATCGGCGGTCTCACCGGGGGCGTGACTGCCCTCCCCGGCCATGCCCAGGCCGACCAGACCGTCGATGAAGGCCACGAACGAGATGTCGCCGGCCCCGCGGTTGGCCGGATCGCCGGCCGGCATCTGCGGAAGTCCCAGCGTCGTGTTGACCGCGTTCAGCTGGGCCAGCAGGGCCCTGTTGCCCTCGGTCGGAGCCATCGGCGGATAGCCGTCGTCGGAAAACTCGATCTCGGCGCCGGCGCGGTCGAGATGACGGGCGACGATGGCGCGCATGCGCCCCCGGACGCGTGTCTCCTGCTCGGGCGAGAGCGTGCGGATATCTCCGCGGGCCATGGCGTCGGACGCGATGACGTTGGGCTTGCCGGTCGCCGCGCCGCCGGTGT
The DNA here is from genome assembly GCA_963205005.1 of Pseudomonadota bacterium. GTDB lineage: Bacteria > Pseudomonadota > Alphaproteobacteria > Caulobacterales > Caulobacteraceae > Phenylobacterium. The sequence goes on along the minus strand of CAUJHW010000083.1, from coordinate 13,164 downwards.
CGTCGGCGTTCAGCGCCGCGCTGGCGCCGCCCAGGATCAGCCCGACGTTGTAGGTCAGGTTTGGCTCGGGCAGTTCGCGCCGGAATTCATCGAGAATGCGGGTCAGTTCATAGATGGCCCCGCAGCCGACGTCCGGCTTGCACACACCGGACGAATGACCGGACCGCGCGGTGGCGCGGATCGTCCACGAGGTCGACGACCGTCGCGCGATGGAACCCACGTCCTGGCCCCCACTGCGGGCCAGCCCTTCGAAGTCCAGCGCCACGTCGCTGGCGCGGCCGGCGGCGATCAGGTCGGCTCGGACCACGCTGAGCGGTTCGCCCGGTTTCTCCTCGTCGCCGGTGAGCACAACCGTGATGTCGGCGCCCTTCAGGGTTCCGGCCGCGTGCATGGCCCTGAGCGCGGCCAGCATGATGACGTCGCCGCCCTTCATGTCGCCGACGCCGGGGCCTTCCGCCACATCGCCCCTGAGCGTCCAGCCCTGGAACGGACTGTCGGGCTCGAACACCGTATCCAGATGGCCGATCAGCAGGATGCGCTTGCCGCGACCGTTTCCCCGATGGGTGGCCACCAGGTGTCCGGCGCGACCGGCGTGCAGCATCGGGATCCAGCGAACCTCGAAGCCAAGCGCCTCGAACTCCGGTCGCAGCATTGTTGCGATCTGCTCGACCCCCTTGAGGTTCATGGTGCCGGAGTTGACCCGCACCAGTTGCTCCAGAAGCGTCAGATTGCGCGTGTGCTCGGCGTCGATGACCGCGACCATCTTCGATTCCACCGCCGTGGGCGGAGCCGCGACGGCCGGCGCGAACGCGCCCAGCGCCACCGCCGCGACGGCGACACTGCAGGCCCAGCGATGCATCGGGCTCAGCCCGGCTGTCTAAGGCTGCGTACGAACTCGACGAGGGCCGAACGCGACACGCCCCGCGGCAGGCCGGCATAGGCCTTCAGCAGCTCGAGCGCGCCGGGCTCGGCCAGCAGGGCCGCAACCTCGTCAACCGCCCCGCTGCTCGCGGACGATTCGCCGAACATCTCGGCCACGGGCACGCCCAGCGTCTTGGAGATGCGCGTGAGCATCGAGGCGCTGACTCGGTTCGCGCCACGTTCGTATTTCTGGATCTGCTGAAACGTCACGCCGGCGGCCTCAGCCAGAGCCTGCTGCGACAGCCCCCTCACTTTACGCAGCAGTCGGATGCGGGCGCCTACGGCGACGTCGATGGGATCTGCGGCCGAGTCGGGTTTACTGGCCATGGGTGTTCCGGATCTCCTCAAGGCAGGACCGCTCTACCGCGTCCGGCTGGCTTCGTCATCAACTGGTGGAACAAGGTTATCCTGTGTCGGCGCGCCGTCCGAGATGCAGTAGCAGGCTTCGGCGATGACGATGCCGACGGCTCGCCGGAGCGGCCCGAAGGCGGGCGCTTCACGCTCCAGCTGCATCAACTCTTCCTCATAGGGCGCCATCAACTCCACCAGGTTCTGAGCCAGACGTCTGGCGTAGTCCGGATCCTGAATCATCGCGTTCCCCTTGCCCGGAACCTCGGTCATCGAAAACGAGAATACAAGCAACCCCAGCGGGCGCTTGCCTCACATGTGATCGACGATCATGCATCTGGCGGGGCGCCCGCGACGCGAGCCCTGCCGGCGGCAATCCTGGCCCCGGGGCGATGGCCGATGGCGCACCGCGCGAGCCAAAAAAAGGCCGCGCCCGGAGGCGCGGCCAAGTCATTAGGGAGGAAACGCCCAAAAGGGCAAGACCGTTGTGACTCTTTGCTGCACTGCACGCAAGTCACAATTTCCCAGCGTCGTGAAATATTTCGTCAGGCGACCCAGTCGCGCTTCAGCCCCCGCGCCGCAAACACGAACAGCGCGGCGCTGACCAGGTAGAAGCCCAGTCCGGAATAGATGGCGTAGCGGAGGGATTCCCCTCCGAAGCGAGGCGCCAGGGCGTCAGAGACGGCGCCGAAGTACCAGGTCCCCAGGCCCAGGCCGATCAGGTTGTTGACGAACAGGAAGCAGGCCGACGCCGTCGACCTCTGCGAGGCCGGAACCAGATGTTGCACTGCGGCAATCACGGGCCCCAGCCAGACCAGATTGAGGCCCGTCGGGATCAGAAACAGGAAGAACGCCAGCCACAGCGACGTGGCCTGAACCGCAAGCACGAAGCAGGGCAAGGCGACCAGGAAAGCCACCGCCGGGATCAGCAGATAGGCGGCCGGACGGGCCCGTCCCATACGGTCGCCAAGGGCGCCGCCTGCCCAGACCCCGATCACGCCGCCCACCAGGGTCATCGACCCCAGGAACAGCGACCGGTCGACCAGTCCCATGCCCAGGCTGCGCTCGAAGTAGGAGGGCAGCCAGAACGCCACGCCGTAGCCGCAGACCGAGGACGCCGCCGCGCCCAGGGAGATCAGCCAGAAGCTGCGCTTGGCGATCAGCCTGCGCACGCCGCCTGGCTCCGGAACCGGCCGGGCGCCCTGGGCTTCGGTCCGCACGGGCTCACGAACGATCAGCCGGAACACCGGCGCCAGCAGCACCCCGGCGATTCCCACGGCGATGAAGGCCGCGCGCCAGTCGACCGCGTGGGCGATCAGCCCCCCAAAGAGTATGCCCAGGGCCGAGCCCAGCGGAATTCCGAAGGAATAGGCCGCCAGCGCCCTCGCCCGCTGTTCGGCGGGAAAGTAGTCGGCGATCAGGGAATAGGCCGGGGCCACACCGCCGGCCTCGCCGACACCGACGCCCATCCGACACAGGAACAGCGACCAGAACCCGGTCGCGAGCCCGCAGGCGGCGGTGAAGCCGCTCCACAGGGTCAGCGCGCCGGTCATGATCCAGGTGCGGCTCGAGCGATCCGCCAGCGCCGCGATCGGAATGCCCAGTCCGGTATAGAACAGGGCGAAGGCCAGCCCGCCCATCAGGCCGAGCTGGCTGTCGGATAGCCCGAGGTCCGCCTTGATCGCGCCGGCCAGGATCCCGAGGATCTGGCGGTCCAGGAAATTGAAGGTGTAGGCCAGGATCAGGACCGAAAGGACCACGATCGGATAACCGCCACGCCGCGGTGTGGAAGTCATGTGCGCCCCCCGGGGTACGGAAAAGGCCCGGCGCCTTTCGGAGCCGGGCCTTCAGGTAAGCTCTAGAACTTCGCTTCGACCGAGAGCGTCACGGTGCGCGGCGGGCCGTAGTAGGCGGTCACCGAGTTGCCAAACAGAACGCCGGCCGACTGCGGGAAGTTGTAGCCGCCGATGCGGTACTCTTCCTTGGCCAGGTTACGGCCGTGCAGGCCGACCGTGTACTTCTCGTCCTGTGACTTCCAAACGATGGAGGCATCGACCAGCCAGTAGCCGCTCTGGTCGAGGATCGAGGGGATCTCGAACATGTTGAACGACGACCGGTAGGACGCGGCCGGGATCACGGTGATCGAACCGTTGTCACCCAGATCCTGGCGCCAGTTGAGGCTCATCGAACCGTTCCACTTCGGCGTGTTCTGGAACACGCGGACCGCGGAGAAATCGCGCACCACCGGCGGCGACACGGTCAGGTCGAGGGCGTTGTACTGGTCGAACTCGGCCTTGGTGTAGCCCAGCGAGAAGTTGGCGCTGAGGTTGGAAGTGAACGACGCCACCCCTTCCAGTTCCGCCCCGTAGATGTGCGACTTGCCGACATTCAGCACCTGGCTGGCGATCGAGGCGCCGACCGGCGTCTGCTGGGTGATCTGCTGGTCCTTGTACTTCGAGTAGAACACCGCAGTGTTCAGGCTCAGGCGACGGTCGAAGAAGTAGCCCTTCAGGCCGCCCTCGTAGCTGTCGACCTTTTCAGGCTGATAGCCGTTCACCGAGCTCGGCGTGAGGATCGCATCGGCGCGCATGTCGAAGCCGCCCGACTTGAAGCCCTGGCTGTAGGACACATAGGTGTTGATGTCCGACGTCACCTCGTAGCTGACGCTCACCCGCGGGGTGAACTTCTTGTAGGTGTCCGAGTTGGTGAAGTTCGACCGGATCAGGCCGGGAACGGCCGTGGCGTTGCCGAACAGCGGGGTTTTGATCCCGGTGTAGTTCTGGCGATAGACCTGACCGGTCTTCTTGTCCTCGGTGTAGCGACCGCCCAGCGAAATCTTCAGCTGGTCGGTCACGTCGTAGCTGAGGTCGGCAAAGGCCGAATAGCTCTTGGTGTCCACATGGCCGGCCGTGGCGATCGAAAGGTTCGCCTGGCTCACAACAGTGTCGAAGGCGCCGGCGGCGGTGGCGTTCAGATAGAACAGGCCCACGACGCCCTGGAGCTTCTCGCCCGTGTAGAGGGCCTGGAATTCCTGGGTGAACTGGTGGTCGTTGTAGCGGGCCGGAACGTCCAGCAGCGACGCCGGCTCGTTGTCGAAGTCGATGGTGCCTTCGGTCTCACCCGCGCGATAGGCCGAGATCGACTTGAAGGTCAGAGTGTCGGTGGCGTTCCATTCCCCCAGCAGCGAGACGCCGCGGGCTTCCACCTTGTTCTTGTCGCCCGAGCCGGCGCGGGTGTCATAGACGTCGTCCAGCACCGTGGCGGTCGGGATCGGCTGGCCGAGGAAGTTCAGGCCGGGCGTCTCGCGGTGGCCGTGGCGCGGGTTGGAACGGTCGGTGACGATGTCGCCCGACAGGCGGAAGAACAGGCTGTCCGAAGGCGTCACCTCAAGGGTGGCGCGGGCGGCCTGTACGTCCTTGTCGTAGTGCTCGGCGCCGGTGTTCAGGTTCTTGCCGAAACCGTCGCGGTTGAAGGTCGCCCAGGTTAGGCCCAGACCGACGTAGTCGTTCACCTTGGCCTTGGCCGACGCGACCAGATCGCGCTGGTTGTAGGAGCCGAGGTTGCCCTTCAGCTTGATCTCGGGCTCACCCTCGATCTTGGCGGTCACGTACTTGATCGCGCCGCCGATGGTGTTGCGGCCGTACAGCGTGCCCTGCGGGCCGCGCAGGACTTCCAGGCGCTGGACGTCGAAGATGTCGAGCACGGCGGCCTGCGGACGGGCCACGTAGACGTCGTCGATGTAAAGGCCGACGCCGGGCTCGAAGCCCCACAGCGGGTCCTGCTGGCCAACACCGCGGATGAAGGAGATCAGCGTCGAGTTCGACCCGCGCGCGACCTGGACCGTCAGGTTCGGCGTCGTCTGCTGCAGGTTGGTGATGTCCACGGCGCCGGTGGCCGCGAGGCGCTCGCCGGAGACCGCGGTTACCGCAACCGGCACGTCCTTCAGCGATTCCTCGCGACGACGGGCGGTGACGACCACTTCCTCGACCGAGCCCTCGGCGGGTTCGGTCTGGGCCACGGCCAGCGACGGAATCACAGACCAGGCTGCGCCCGCGAGGAGCGCTGCTTTGAAGAAGGCTTTCATCGATTTCCTCCCGACAGCCCGTCGGATCCCCCATGGAAACGCCCGGACATCAGATTTCACCGTTAGGTGAATTATGGAGGCTGTTGTCGACGATCCACGCGCCATGCGCCACCCGGATTCGCGCGGCCCAGCGACAATTTAATCAGGTGATGAATTTAGACCACAGTGCCCGAAGGCGGGATCAGGGCTTGCGGCGCACCACTTCCTCCAGCCCGGAGGCGCACCAGGCGTAGAGGCGGGTCCGCACAGACTGCAGGTCGGTGGACCGGCAGAGACCGTCGGACAACTGGTCGATGCGGCCGGTTTCCGAGAGGGTGAGCATCATCGCGCCGGTCAGGAACTGGTAGCACCAGTAGAGATCGCGGATCTCGGCATCGGGCAGCGCGGCCTTCAGCATCTCGATCAGTTCCTGGACCACCGGGTCGAAGAACCGGTGCATGGTCTCCCCGCCCCAGGCTGGCGTGTTGTTCACCAGGGCCACCAGGCGGAAGTAGTTCTTCCAGCCCTCCTCGTTGGTCATGGACCGCTCGATCAGCGGGTCGATGAACGCCTCGATGATGCCCTCGACGCGGATGTCCCCGGCATGCTCGCGCACATAGGCCCGCATCGCCTCGAGACGCGCGGTGTTCAGGATCTCTGCCCGGCGGGCGAAGACCTCGTCGAACAGCTCACGCTTGGAGCCGAAGTAGTAGTGGATCAGGGCCGTATCGACGCCGGCCTCGGTCGCCACCTGGCGCACCGTCACACCATAGAACCCATGACGCGAGAACAGCGACTCCGCGGCGTCGAGGATCGCCTGGCGAAGGTCGGGCCCCTGCCCCTTCGGCCGTCGGCCGCGGATCGCCCCCGTCGTCTGCCCGTCCGCGCGCGCCATCGATACGTCCGCATAAGCCGTTGAGTTCCGTGCGGTCCTAGCACGGTTCGCGCCCGGCGTTGACTTGGACGGCGCACGTACCATGCTCGGGTCGGGATTGGGGGAAGATCCAATGACAATGGGCCCGACGTCCGCCGGTGAGCGGTACGTTTCCATCGACGCTGTTCGGGGCTTCGCGGTCCTGGGCATACTCCTGATGAACATCGTCGGCATGGGGCTGCCGTCGTTCGCCTACATCAACCCTACCTATGCCGGCGGTGCGGCGGGTGCGGATTTCTGGACCTGGGCCATCAACAACGTGCTGACCGATGGCAAGATGCGCGCCCTGTTCACGATGCTGTTCGGCGCGAGTACGGTGCTGATCGCCGGGCGCGCGGAAGGCGGCGCCCTCAGCCCCGCCGCGACCCATTATCGCCGCATGGGCTGGATGCTCCTGTTCGGCCTCGCGCATGCGGTGTTCTTCTGGTTCGGCGATGTCCTGGTGACCTACGCCCTTGCCGGCCTTGTCCTGTTCCCCTTCCGGAAGCTGTCCCCTCGCGCGCAGCTGATCGTCGGCGTCGCCATCCTCTCGGCCTTGCTGGCCAAGAACCTCTGGCAGGCCGGCGTTCTGGAAGCGCTCCATGCCGCCGCCACGGCGCCCGGTGCGTCCGCGTCGGCCGTGAAGGCCTGGCAGGAAGTCTCGATCGCCCTGCAGTCGCCCCCGGAAGCCCGTGCGGCGGAACTGGCGGGTTTCGGCGGGGACTTCATGTCCGCCCTCAAGGCCCGGCTGAACATGCTCGGGCTGTTCTACACGGTGCTGCTGCCTACCGACATGCTGCCGGAGGCCCTGGGACAGATGTTCGTCGGCATGGCCCTGTTTCGGGCGGGCTTCTTCACCCTGGGCTGGTCGAACCGGGCCTATGGCCTGCTCATCGCCTTCGGCTACCTCGTCTGCGTGCCCGCGACAGCCTGGATGGCGGCCAACATCGCCCGTTCCGGCTTCGACCCTCTGGTGCTGCACCACCAGGAGGTCTGGCAGCAGATAACGCGCCCGTTCATCGGCCTCGCCCACGCCGCTGTCGTGCTTCTGCTCGTCCGGGCCGGCGTGCTGCGGGCGCTGATCGACCGCTTCGCCGCGGCCGGGCGCATGGCGTTCAGCAACTATCTGGGCACGTCGATCATCACGAGCACGATCTTCTGCGGCTACGGCTTCGGCCTCTATGGCCAGCTGTCGCGGGCGGAACTTCTGTGGGTGGTGGTCGGGGTCTGGGCCTTCATCCTGCTGTGGAGCAAGCCCTGGCTCGACCGGTTCCACTACGGTCCGTTCGAATGGGCCTGGCGCTCGCTGGTGCAGTGGAAGCCGCAGCGATTCGTCCGGAGCTAGTCCGCGAAGATCCAGTCGGCGCCGAGGTCGGCAAGGGTCACCCCCACCAGGATCATCCGCCCGCCCCCGGCCATGTCGATGACAGTGTCATCGCCCAGCTGGCTCACGGTATACCGCGTCCCGGCGTCCAGCATCACCCTGTCGCCCTGGGCCGTGCTGAAGTCCAGCACCCGGTCGAGGCCCGAGTCCCCGAAGGTGTGGAACAGATCGGCCCCCTCGCCACCCGTCAGGGTGTCATCGCCCCTGTCGCCGGAGAGGAAATCGGCGCCTGCGCCGCCGCGAACAACGTCGTGGTCCTGCCCGCCGCGCAGGGTGTCATCGCCCTGGCCGCCATCGCAGGTGTCAGCGCCCAGGTTGCCAAAGACGAGGTCTGCGCCGCCATCCCCGGCCAGACTGTCGTAATCCTTGCCGCCCACCAGCCAGTCATCGCCGGCCCCGCCCGAGGCCACGTCGTCGCCAGCGTTTCCGTTGATATCGTCGAAGCCGCTCCCCCCGGCCACGGTGTCCGCGCCATCCTCGCCCCGGAGGTAGTTGGCCCCGTCGCCGCCGCGTAAGAGATCGCCCCCCGCTCCGCCGAACATCCGGTTGTCGCCGCCGTCGCCGGTGAGAAGATCGGCGAAGGGTGTGCCAACGACGTTCTCGATGTCGTGCTGGGTTTCGCGGCCACCATCGATGAGGCGGGTTCCGTTGATGACGATCTCGACGCCGCCGAGTTCGCCGGAATAGTCGACCGTATCGACGCCGGCCCCGCCCCAGATGTCATCGGCGCCCAGCCCGGGCGCGAGCAGGTCGTCTCCCGCGCCACCATCCAGGGTGTCCGCGCCCGAGCCTCCTGCAAGCGTGTCGCCCCCCACGCCACCGAACAACTGGTCGTCGGCGGCTTCGCCATTGAGCGAGTCCGCGCCCCCGGCCCCGACCAGCACATCCACGAGCGCCCCGCCCCGCAGCGTGTCCGAGCCCGCGTCGCCGAACAGAACGATGGACTCGATACCCGTGAAGGCGCCGCCTTCCCGCGTCAGGTCGGCATAGGACAGGCTGACACTGACCCCGGCAACCGGTGTGAGCCAGAGCGCGTCGAAGCCGTCCCCGCCATCGGCGTTCACCGCGCCGGAGAAGATCAGCACGTCGTTGCCGTCTCCGCCCGAAAGCCGGGTCATTCCCCCACCGGCGTGCAGGGTATCGTCCCCGGCGTCGCCCAGCAGCGTGTCCGCGCCGGAGACACCCCACAACTCGTCGGCGCCATCGCCGCCGGACAGCACGTCATCGCCGGGATCGCCATTGAGCACGTCGGCGCCGCCCCCTCCGGTCAACGTGTCGGCGTCCGAGCCTCCGGAAAGGGTGTCATCGCCCCCCTCTCCGTCGATCCGGTCCCGTCCGGCCCGACCCATCGCATAGTCCGCCCCGTCGCCGGCCTGGATCCGGTCGCCGGTCGCGACGCCGGCGAGAGTGTCAGCGCCCGGGCCGCCGGCCTGGGTCAGGATCGCCAGGGCTGCATCCCAGGACCAGTTCGCCGCCTGGGCGCCATCGGCCGTCGCCGGACCGTAGAGAAACTGGATCGCCAGGACATCCAGCATGCCCAGCCCTGTCAGCGGCCCGGCCCCCGTATTGTAGGTCATCACCGAATGGGCGGCATCGTCGAGCGCCGGATCCAGCACCACGGCCCCCTCGAACGGATGCTTCAGGCCCACGGCGTGGCCGATCTCGTGGATCAGCGTCGAGAAGTTCGCCTGACCGATATCGATGAACACGTCGCCGCCAACGTCCTGCTCCAGCGCCCCGTTCGAGCCGGCGACGACCGACGGCAGGTAGGCGAAACCCGCCGTGTCGCGCGCAGTGGCGAAGGCCAGATCGAACTCATAGAGCCCGAACCGGATGTCGCCCTGCCCCGCAGGAGCCTCAAGAAAGGTCAGGCCGCTGATGTCTGCCCAGGCGGCGAGAGCCTGCCGCGCAGTGGCCTGCTCGACCGGTCCGAATGCCTGGAAACTGTTGAGAAACACCGCCGGAAAGTCGCCGGCGCCGGCCCCCGCGGCGCGGGTATCGAAGGAGTAGGTGACGAAGACGGGCCGCCCCGAAACGGCCGTTCCGTTCCAGGTGAACCCCGAGAGCAGCGCATCGAAGGTCGAGACTGTCGGCACCGCCCCCCCAGGCCATCACCCACGGGATCTGCCGGAACGTCCGCGCTCACTCCCACCCGGGCGCATGGTCGGCAAAGCACCCGGCTTGGCAAGCGGTCTCCCCCGGAGGGGGAATCCAGTCGGCGCGTGGGAGAGGTCGCGTCTGAGAGGCGCGACGAAACGCAAAAAGGCCGGGGACAAGCCCCGGCCTTTTCAAGCGCCTGCGATGGTACCACCCCTCAGGATCGAACTGAGGACCTCCAGAGCCACAATCTGGCGCTCTAACCAACTGAGCTAGGGCGGCGCATCGCGAGCCGAGGTTCTAGTCGCGCGAGGCGGTCCGATCAAGCCGGACCTGCAGACGTCATGAGGGGACGACGATAGCGGCGCGATCCCGCCAGTTCCCGACCGTCCGCGAGCCCCACGATGTAGTCGCCCGAGGGCCGCGACTCCACCCGGACGACGGCGTCGCGCCGCACCAGGCGCGAGCGGTGAATGCGGACGTATCCCGCGTCCCGAAGGTCGCGCTCCATCTCGGAAAGGGACGCGCGATGCAGGACCGGCGTCCGGCCGCGATGCAGTTCGACATAGTTGCCGGCGGCCTCAATCCAGTCGATCTCGGCAAGAGGAATGAAGTGGCGTCGCGCACCGTCGCGGACTTCCAGGATTTCCGGCGTGGCGGAAGGCCCGGGCGGGCGGGCGGGCTGAACCAGCCGCAGCCACGCGGTGTAGATCGCCACGATGGCGGCATAGACCAGCAGGTCCTTGCGGAACTCGTAGGGAAAGTTCCCGAGGGGACCCAGGGGGGCATAGTGGGCCCCGAGCGCGGCATAGGTCGCCCAGCGCAGGGCGCCCATCCCGGCGACATGGACGACCGAGAAGGCCACGGCCCCCGCCATGTGTCCGGCCAGCGTGCGGGGCCAGGGCGCTTCGAGCGGGGTCAGGCGCCGGGTGAGGATCTGGATGGCCGGTGTCAGGAGCAGCAGGACCAGGACGCTCGAAGCCTCCCAGACCATAGGCTCCCACAGCGGCAGGGCTTGCCCGGCCTCGGCGCGGTCCTGGGCCACGCTGAGCCCTCCCACGATCGCGATCGCCAGCCCCACGAACCCGACCGAGGCCAGGAAAAGACCGTCGCGCCGCCCCGACGACGCCCCGGGCCGGGCGCGGATCGCTTCAGGCTCGCGCTGTCCGGTCACATTGGCTCCGACGCCCATGGCCGGAAGAGTGACCTATCAGGCGGAATAGAAAAAGCCCCGGCAGCTTGCGCTGCCGGGGCTCGATCTTGTCCGGCCTTGGGGCCTGGCGGTCTGGCGACCGGTCAGTCCTTCGGCAGGCGGAAGGCAATCGGGATGCGAACCACACCACCGTCGACGGGCTGGCCGTCCCGGGTGGTCGGACGCATCTTGAACAGCTTGCTCATCCGCATCGCGGCATCGCCGAAGCCCATGTCCGCCGGATCTTCCGACGTGATGGAGCAGTTTTCGAGCGTACCACGGGCATTGACCGAGCAGCTGATCGTCGCCTTTCCGTTCACTTCCATCCGCTGGGCGCGGTCCGGGAAGAACCGGGCCAGGTCGTCAGCGGAAGGCTTGCGAAGCCAGTCCGGGCTGGTGATGACCGACGGGCGCGGCGGCTCAGGCGGCGGAGCCGCAGGAGGCCGGGGCTCCTCGATCCGACGCTCGACCGGCGGAACCGGCAGCGGCGGGATGGAGGGCACGTCGGGCATCGCAACCGGCGGCCGCGGCTGCAGCTTGGGCGGCGGCGGCGGCGGCGTGTTCGGCGGCGGCGGAGGCGGCGGCGGCGGAGGCGGCGGCGGGACGGGCTTAATCAGCGCCACGTCCGTGATCTCGTCCGAGTACTCTTTGTACTTGGGCTCGAACCGCGTTTTCCACATGTAAGCGCCCAGCGCGGCGTGAAACACGAACGCCAGGATCAGCGCAATCATCGTCCCCGGCCGAGCCTTGGGCTTCGGGTCGTCGAACGGATTGTGCCGTGTCAGGGCCTCATGGTGTGACGTGTCAGACATGGGTCACCACCTACTTATCTTCACCGACGAGAGCCACGCTGTAGAACTGATTGTCCTGCAGGGTGTTCATCACGCCCATGAAGTCGCCGTAGAGCACGTCCTTGTCCGCACGGATGAAGATACGCTCTTTGGTTGGGTTACGAGAGGCGCCCAATTGGGTCCGCAGATCGTCGCCCAGGCTCGCCAGGTCCGTCCTGAAGTCCTGGATGAAGACACTGCCGTTGGGCTGCAGCGAAATGTAGACCGGCTTCGGCGGGTTCACGCCGGGCGGGGCGACGGCAGGTGGCAAGACCACCTTGACCGTCACGGCCGCCATCGGCGCTGCCACCATGAAGATGATCAGAAGGACGAGCATCACATCCACGAAGGGCGTGACATTGATCTCGGCGTTCTGGTCTTCCTGGTAGCGGCCGCCTCCGGAACTGGAGAGTTTGGCGGCCATCTAACTTAGGCTCCCTTGTCGAGCTGCCGGGAAATCGCGTTCATCAGCTCGGCCACAAAGCCTTCCGAGCGCGCGCCGTAGGTCGAGATGCGCGTCTGGAAGTAGTTGTAGAAGATAACCGAGGGGATGGCGCAGAACAGACCAAGACCGGTGGCCAGCAGGGCTTCGGCGATGCCGGGCGCCACGACGGCCAGGTTGGTGGTGTTGGTGTTCGCGATCCCGATGAACGAGTTCATGATCCCGTAGACGGTGCCGAACAGACCGATGAAGGGGCCGTTCGAACCGACCGAGGCCAGGTACTGCATGCCGCCCGAGAGGCGACGGGCCAGGGCCGCCTGAACGGCGCTGACGGCGTGAGCCGCACGGTCGATGGTGGTGTCGCGGTGTTCACCCGTGATGCTGAGGCCAGCCTGGCGGCTGAGCTCGATTTCCTGGGCGGCCGCGGCGGCCATGTCGGCCAGCGGGTTGCCGTCGAACTCTTCAGTGAGCGCGATACGGCTCATGTCGTTGATCGACTTGGCGGAGCGGAAGTTCTCCACGAACGTGTCCGACACGCGGTTCAGCGCGCGGAACTCGAGGATCTTGGTCACGAGGATGGTCCAGCTCATGATCGAGGCGAGAGCCAGACCGATCATGATCACCTTAACGACGGGGTCGGCGTCCATGAACATGGTGCCGACGTTGAGCTTGCCCGCGTTCTTCATGGTCGGCGGGTCAGCGGATTCCGGAGCGGCAGGCGCTTCGGGAGCGGCGGCGGCGGCCGCGTCAGCGGCCGGAGCCGCAGCAGCGGCGGCGTCAGCCGCGGGCGCGGCGGGGGCGGCGGCGTCCTGAGCGAACGCCGGCGCGCTCATGCTCAGCGCGAAGGCGCCGAGGAGAGCGGAAAATGTGATCTTCAGTTTGTTGTCGAGCATCTGTCGCCAGTTCCTGGTTGGTCTAGCACGATTGGCCGGAGGGTCGTCGCGCGAGAGCGTCTCCACCCTAGTTGAAACATG
>CAUJHW010000082.1 GCA_963205005.1 Pseudomonadota bacterium | reverse complement strand
GCCCCCGCTATCTGCTCGCGCGACTTCCAGCACATTCGAGAGCGAGCTCCGACGCCCCATGGCGCAGCAATACATTTTCCAGATGCAGGGCCTGACCAAGGCCTTCCCGGGCGGCAAGAAGGTGTTCGAGAACATCTGGCTGTCGTTCTACTCCGACGCCAAGATCGGCGTGGTCGGTGTCAACGGCTCGGGCAAGTCGACCCTGCTGAAGATCATGGCCGGCCGCGACAAGGAGTTCGTGGGCGAGGCCAAGGCCGCCGACGGCATCAAGATGGGCTACCTGGAGCAGGAGCCGCACCTGGATGAGAGCCTCGATGTCTGGGGCAACGTGATCAGCTGGTGCGAAGAGAAGAAGATCTTCGACCGCTACAACGCCATCGCAGCCGAGCTGGGCGAGAACTACACCGACGAACTCATGGAGGAGATGACCGCTCTCCAGGAGAAGATCGACGCTGGCGACCTGTGGGACATCGATTCGAAGATCGAGATGGCCACCGACGCCCTGCGCTGCCCGCCCAACGACTGGAAGGTCGACAAGCTGTCGGGCGGTGAGAAGCGCCGGATCGCGCTGGCCCGCCTGCTGCTGTCGAAGCCCGACATGCTGCTGCTGGACGAGCCCACCAACCACCTGGACGCCGAAAGCGTCGCCTGGCTGCAGCACCACCTGGAAGCCTTCCCGGGCTGCGTCATCCTGGTCACCCACGACCGCTACTTCCTGGACCAGGTGACCAAGTGGACCCTGGAGCTCGATCGCGGCAAGGGCATCCCCTACGAGGGCAACTACTCCGGCTGGCTGGAGCAGAAGACCAAGCGGATCGTGCAGGAGAAGTCCGAGAGCGAGGCCCGCCAGCGCGCCATGACCCGCGAACTGGAGTGGGTGCGGTCCGGCGCCAAGGCCCGCCAGGCCAAGTCCAAGGCCCGTCTGGCGGCCTATGACGAGATGGTCCGCGAGCAGGAGAACAGCCGCGAGTCCCAGAGCTTCGCCACCATCCAGATCCCGCCGGGCCCGCGCCTGGGCAACCTGGTGCTGGAGGCCAACGGCCTGTCGAAGGCCTACGGCGACAAGGTGCTGTTCGAGAACCTGACCTTCAAGCTGCCGCCCAACGGCATCGTCGGCGTCATTGGCCCGAACGGCGCCGGCAAGTCGACCCTGTTCAAGATCATCACCGGCCAGGAGCAGCCCGACGGCGGCACATTCCGTGTCGGCGAGACGGTGAAGCTGGCCTATGTCGACCAGAGCCGCGACGCGCTCGATCCGAACAAGACCGTATGGCAGGAAGTCTCCCAGGGCCTCGACGTCCTGGCGGTGGGCAAGCGCGAGATCAACACGCGCTCCTACGTGGGCTCGTTCAACTTCCGCGGCGGCGACCAGCAGAAGAAGGTCGGCCAGCTGTCGGGCGGTGAGCGTAACCGCGTCCACCTGGCCAAGACCCTGACCGAAGGCGGCAACGTCATCCTGCTCGACGAACCGACCAACGACCTCGACATCGAGACGCTGCAGAACCTGGAAGAGGCGCTGGAGGAATTCGCCGGCTGCGCCGTGGTCATCAGCCACGACCGCTGGTTCCTCGACCGCCTGGCCACTCACATCCTGGCCTTCGAGGGCGACAGCCACGTGGAATGGTTCGAGGGCAACTTCGAAGCCTACGAAGAGGACAAGAAGCGCCGCCTGGGCGCCGACAGCCTGATCCCCCACCGGATCAAGTTCCACAAGTTCACGCGGTAGGAGCGGGCGGGGGGCGGTCCCTCGCCGGACCCACCAGGCGTGGTCCGCTCTGAAAGTTCGCCCTTCAGGCGAGCGATCCTCGCCCGCGATCGTCGGTTGACCGGGCTGTTCCGCACAGCCAGGATTATGCGGGGCGCGCCATTGTACGGCGTGGCCGGTGGGCGGACATCGTGCGCCCGCTGCTTGTTCCGGGGGGCGTAACTTGGCGACGTTGACGGTCTCGGCAGACTATCGCGTCGCGCAGGGTGAGACGCTCACCTTCACGAACGAGACCGGATTCCAGATCCAGGGCGACCCTTCCGGCGCGCCAGACCTGACCATCGAGGGCGCCGTCACGGTGCTCGCGAGCAGTACGGACCGGACCAGCATCACCGGTATCCAGATCGGCGCCAGCAGCTTTTATGATTGCCTGGTGACGATTACGGGCACGGGCGTCCTGCGTGTGACCTCGACCGTCGCCGGTGGTTCGGCCAGCGGCTATTTTTCGGGAAGCTGGTCACCGGACTTCATCAATCGCGGCCTTGTCGAAGTCGGTGCGCGGGGCCAGGCGACGGGATTGACCACCTGGGACGCCGGTCCCTGGCTGTTCGAGAATACCGGGACGTTCCGTGTCACCTCGTCGGAAGGCGATGCCCGGGGCGTGTTCCTCGCCAACGGCGGGACGTTCCGCAACACCGGCGAGTTCGTCGTGTCGGGCCGGTCCAGCGCCACGGCGGTGACGCTGAACGGCTTCGATTCCAGCTTCTACAACACCGGCGTCGTCCGGGCCTCCGATGGCGGCCCGGGGTCGGAAAGCATCGCCGTGCTGTATTCAAGCACGTTCGGAACCTCGGATACGTTCATCAACGCGGGCCGACTCGAGGGCGACTACGCGCTTCGCGTGACACCCTATGTCGATTTCGGCGGCGCCCAGCTGTTCACCAACGCCGGTGTGATGGCCGGCAAGGTGTCGATGGGCAGTGCGTCCAGCCAGCTTGTGAATTCAGGCGCCATCCAGGGCGTGGTCAGCCTCGACGCCGGAAACGATCTCTATGACGGCCGCGCCGGGGTATTGGGCTCGGCAGTGAATGGAGGCGATGGCGCCGACACCATCGCCGGCGGTGCGGGCGGCGAGACCTTGGCCGGCGATGGCGGCAGCGACACGATTGATGGCGGTGGTGGCGCGGACCTCATCTCGGGCGGTGACGGCGCTGATCGGATCCTGGGCGGTGGCGGCCGCGACCAGCTGAGCGGCGGCGCGGGCGCCGACACCTTTGCCTTCGCGAGGGGCGATTCCGGCGTCACCGCCGGAAGCCTCGACGTGATCTCGGACTGGGCCGCTGAGGATTCGCTGACCTTCGCGGCAGGTTCGGGGTCGGACACCAACTACGTCGAACTGACGGCGGCCAGCTATGACGAGGCGCTGAGCCTCGCCAACGCCAGGATCGCCACAGGCGCCGCCGACTTTGTGGTCGTCGCTATCGGAGCCGACGTCGTCGTGTTCGCAGACAGCGGCGCCGACAACGGCTCGGCGGACGACGCCGTGGTCCTCATGGGCCGGACCCTGGCCGATGTCTCTGCCAGCGACATGGTCGGACCGCCGTCTCCACCGTCGCCGCCAGCGCCGCCGTCACCGCCGTTACCGCCATCACCACCATCACCGCCGTCACCACCACCACCACCGCCGCCGAGCGGCGGCGCGACCTCGGGCGCGGACGTCCTGCGGGGCGGCGACGGGGCCGATGTCCTGGATGGTCTTGGCGGCAATGACGTGCTGATCGGCGGCGCTGGCGACGATCGCCTGTCTGGCGGCGACGGCGACGACGAACTGCAGGGCGGCGCCGGCTCCGACACCCTGGCCGGCGGTGCAGGGGCCGACTACCTCCAGGCTTTCGCGGGCGACGACCGTATCGACGGCGGGTCTGGCGTCGATACGGTCGCCTACCTCAATGCCGTCTCCGGCGTGTCCGTCAGCCTCGGGCTTTCCGGCGCCCAGGTCATCGGCGGCGGCGAGGGCTTCGACACGCTCGTGGACATCGAGAATATCGACGGCTCCATGGCTTCCGACCTTCTGGCCGGCGACGGAGCCGCCAATGTGCTGCGCGGCTGGAGCGGCGCGGACACCCTGTCCGGCGCCGATGGGGCCGATACGCTCGACGGCCGCGACGGCGACGACGTCATCGCTGGCGGCGAAGGCGACGACCGGATCCAGTCGGGCCCGGGTTCGGACACCCTCAGCGGCGGGGCCGGAGCCGACATCTTCGAGTTCGCCCTGACCGGCGACGCCTCGGCCGTTTCGGCGCTGGGCGGCGCGACGGCGCGTCTTGACCGGATTCTGGACTGGTCCAGCGGCGACTTCCTGCAGATCTGGGGGGACACAGCCGCCTCCGCCGGCAACTATCGTGAGATCACGGCCGGCAGCTACGATATCGCCTACAATCAGGCCCAGGGCGCCTACGGCGAGTTCGGGATCAATTACACCGCCGCCCAGGTGGGAGCGGACGTCATCCTGTTCGCGCCCCGCTCGGGCCAGGCCATCCTGTTGGCCGGGCGGACCCTGGACGACATTTCCTTCGCGAACGTCGGTCCCACGCCGATCCTCCTGGCGCCACCAACGCCCCCACTGCCGCCAGCGCCGCCAACGACGCCCGCCACAGGCCCAGGTCCGTCGCCGACGACCGGCAATGACAGTCTCGCTGCGACAGCCAGCGCCTGGGAAATCCACGCTGGCGCGGGCGACGACACGATCTCTGCAGGCGCGTTCATCACCTACCTTCGCGGCGACGATGGGAACGATCGCATCGTGGGCGGCTCCGACTTCGACGACATCAACGGCAATATCGGCAATGACACCGCCTCGGGCGGATCAGGCGCCGATTGGGTGGTGGGCGGCAAGGATCAGGACCTGCTGTCGGGAGATACCGGGAACGACCTGGTCTATGGCAATCTGGGCGCTGACACCTGCGAAGGGGGCGATGGAGACGACATCGTCCGCGGAGGCCAGGACAATGACGTCACCAACGGCGGGGCGGGCGACGATTTCGTGTCCGGCGACAAGGGCGACGACACCATGACCGGCGGCGCCGGGGCGGATGTGTTCCACAGCTTCGGGGACGCCGGGCTCGACCGGGTGACCGACTTCAGCCTGGCCCAGGGCGACCGTGTGCAACTGGACCCCGGCACGACCTACGCTGTCAGCCAGGTGGGCGGCGACACGGTCGTCAGCATGACCGGCGGCGGCCAGTTGATCCTGGTGGGCGTGGCGATGAACAGCCTGCCCCCGGGCTGGATCTTCGGGGCCTGATAACTCACTCGCGTGTAAGGCGCGTGCGATTGACGTGCTTCGCGGGCGCCAGCAGCGTCGCCCCGGGGCCAAGGGGTGCAGTATGTCGGCGTACACGTTCGAGACCATCACGCCGGAACAGGCGGCGGCCTTCGGAGCGGCCGACACGCTGTCGTTCACCGCCGAGTTTGCCAACTTCAGCAACATTTCGGTGGTGCTGAGCGGGGCCAACATCACATTCGGCTTCCTCGGCCGCCAGGTGACGTTCGGGGCCGGTTTCACCGACCAGGTGCGCACTGTCCCGATCGTCAACGGCTCGACCTTTGTCGTCGGCACCTCGGCCAGCGAGACCTTCACCGGAACCTCGAAGACCGAGGCGATCTATGCGGGCGCCGGGAATGACACCCTGGTGGCGGGCGCCGGCGACCGGCTGGCCGGGGGCGATGGCGCCGACCTGTTCGCGTTTTCATCCGGCGTGAACGGCGCGGCGATCCTCGACTTCAAGACCGGCGACCGGATCGCGGTGTCGACGGTGACCCCGACCCTCACCGACTATGTCGAGGAGCAGTTGGGCGACCTCAGCGTGGCGACCAACTTCGCAAGCACCCAGATTGCCTCGGGCGCCCTGAACTTCGTGGTCGCGGCGATCAACGCCACCACCCTGGCCGTGTTCGTCGACAGCCGGGGCGACAACACCATCGGCGTCCGGTTCACGATCGAGAATTCGGGCCTGGGGTTCATCGATCATCTGTCCTTCATTGCCGCCCCGGCGGGCGTGCTGCCGGCCCCGCCGGCCCCGCCGCCGCCGACGGGGGCGGCCATCAACGGAACTGAGGCCTCGGAGGTTCTTGCCGGGGGAACCGGCAACGACACGGTACAGGGCCTGGGCGGCGATGATGTTCTGGCCGGCGGTCCGGGGAACGACCGCCTGGACGGCGGCGCGGGATCGGACACGGTCAGCTACGCCGAAGCGGGCGCGGCGGTCACGGTCTCGCTGGCCTCGGGCTCCGGCAGCGGCGCGGGGCAGGGCGCGGATATCCTGGTTTCCATCGAGGGCGTATCGGGCAGCGCCTTCAACGACACGCTCAGCGGCTCGACATCGGCTGACACCCTGCAGGGCGGGGCCGGCGGCGACAACATGTTCGGCGGCGGCGGCGCGGACTTCGTCTTCGGCGAGACCGGAAACGACACCCTCACGGGCAACCCCGGCGCGCTGTTGCTGGATGGCGGCGACGGGAACGACATGCTGTTCGCTCCGGGCTCGCAGAGCGCGGCGCTGACCCTGACCGGGGGTGCGGGCAACGATGCGATCACGGCCGGCGGCGGGGCGCTGTTCGGTGATGCGGGCAACGATACGCTGACGGTCACCGGCGTCGTCACGGGCCTGCGGCTGGACGGCGGCGCCGGCGACGACGTGCTGAACGGCGGCGCGCTGGCCGACACCCTGACGGGCGGCTCGGGCGACGACACGATCACGGGCGGTCAGGGCCGCGACGAGATCACGACCGGCGACGGCGCAGACCGGATCGAGATCGCTGGCGGCCACTCCGGCGTGACGCTGGAATCCGCCGACATGATCCTGGACTGGAGCGCGCTTGACCGGCTGGTCTTCGGCGGCGGCCTGGTTGTCGGTGGCGCCTATGCCGAGTTCAGCGCGACCGATCCGATCCAGGCCGCGACGCAGGCGTCGCAGGCCATGGCCGCGGGGTCGAACTTCGTCGCCGTTCAGCTGGGCGCCGACGTGCTGGTCTTCGTCGACAGCGCCAATACCAACGTGGCCGCGGACGGCGTGCGGCTGGTCGGGCGCACCCTGGCCGACGTGGACGCGGCGAATTTCGTGTCGGTCTCGGCGCCGCCTCTGCAGGCCCCCGGTCCGCCACCCTTCCCGGCGCCGAGCACGGTGCTGATCCCAGGCCTTGTCGGCACGTTGCGCGGCGACATGGACGCCGTCCACCTCAATGCCGTGCTGGGCGCGCCCTTCGACGGCAGCGAGGTCGCGCTGAACCTGAGCGGCCCCGGCGGCACATTCCAGCTGCGCGGCACGAACTTCAGCTACGACGGAAACGACCAGCTTGCCGGCGGAAATGTCACCAGCATCGCGATGACCATCGGCAGCTTCACGGCGGCCCTGCAGTCGCGCGGCATCTCGGCCACGCCGTTCGTCCGCTGGGTGGTCACAGACGCGACGCAGGAGGCGTTCACGACCCTGCTCTCGACCCAGGACTTCCTCGGCGGCGGCCCCGGCGCGGACCTGATCCGGGGCTATGCGGGTGACGACATACTGTACGGCGCAGGCGGCCAGGACACGGTCTTTGGCGGCCTGGGCGACGACATCATCTTCGCCCTGTTCCCGCAGGGGCTGACCGGGACCGCCGGCGTCGGCGCGACCTACCTGCGCGGCGACGAGGGCAACGACTACATCCTGGGCGGGCCTTCGTTCGACGACATCAACGGCAACATGGGCAACGACACGGTCATCGGCGGGACCGGGACCGACTGGGTGGTCGGCGGCAAGGACAATGACCTGATCTTCGGCGACGCTGGCGCGGACCTGGTCTACGGCAACCTGGGCGCCGATACGCTGGAAGCCGGCGACGGTGACGACATCGTCCGGGGCGGCCAGGACAACGACATCCTGCGCGGCGGGGCCGGGGCCGACTTCGTCAGCGGCGACAAGGGCGACGACACCGTGACCGGCGGCGACGGCGCCGACATCTTCCACACCTTCGGCGACGCCGGGATCGACCGGGTGACCGACTTCAGCCTGGCCCAGGGCGACCGGGTGCAGCTCGACCCCGGAACCCAGTACACGGTCTCCCAGGTCGGGCCCGACACCGTGATCAACATGACCGGCGGCGGCCAGATGGTGCTTCTGGGGGTGACCCTGAGCAGCCTGACGCCGGGCTGGATCTTCGGGAACTGACGGGCGGGCGACACGCGCATTGACCCGGGGCCAAGCTGAGGCCAGCCTCCGGCTCATACGATTTGGGGTGCTTCGATGGCTGTCATCACGGGAACGAGCGACGCAGACACGCTCACGGGCGGGCCGGAGCCGGACACCATCACCGGCGGCGCCGGCGCGGACTCCCTGACCGGCGGGGTCGGCATGGACCTCTACATCATCGGCTCCGGAGACAGCCCGGCCGCCTCGGCGCTCAGTGACCATCTGGAGAACCTGGACACCATCCGCGGCTGGACGTCGGCGGATCGCCTGCTGTTCGTGGGCGCCGGGCCGCTGGCGTTCGGCAACTTCCGCACCACCTCGGCGGATACCTACGACCAGGCCTATGCCGCGGCCAACGACGCCTTCACCTCGCTCAGCGCGGAGTATGTGGTGGTCCAGCTGGCCGAGGACACGTTGGTGTTCGCCCCGCGGACCGGCCAGGCCGTCCGGCTGGTGGGGGTGGCGCGCGCCGAGGTCCAGACCTTCAACATCACCACGGGCTCGCTGGCGAACGGGCTGGTGGAATCCGGTTCCGGACAGGCTGACACCCGCGTGTTCGGCGATGGCGCGGACACCTACAATGCGGGCGCGGGCGCTGACAGCGTGGGTGGCGGCGCCGGCAACGATTCGCTGGCCGGGGCGGAAGGCGACGACCAGGTGTTCGGCGGGGCCGAGAACGACGCCATCGACGGCGGCGACGGGCGCAACTACCTGCGCGGCGACGAAGGCAACGACACCATCACCGGCGGCGCCGGCTTTGACGACATCAACGGCAACATGGGCGACGACTTCTGCGTCGGCGGGGCCGGGACCGACTGGGTGGTCGGCGGCAAGGACAATGACAGCCTGTTCGGCGAGGGTGGTGACGACATAGTCTACGGCAACCTCGGCAACGACATCCTGGGCGGCGGCGTCGGCAACGATCTGGTCCGGGGTGGCCAGGGCGACGACACGGTGCGCGGCGACGACGGGAACGACACCATTGCCGGCGACCGCGGCTCGGACCAGATCAGCGGCGGGCTCGGCGCGGACCTGTTCCTCAGCTTCTCGGAGACCGGCATCGACCGGGTGACCGACTTCAATGCGGGCGAGGGCGACAGGGTGCAGCTCGACCCCGGCACCCAGTACACGCTCAGCCAGGTGGGCGCCGACACGGTCGTCGATATGGGGGGCGGCAACCAGATGGTCCTGCAGAACATCCAGCTTTCCAGCCTGCCGGCCGGCTGGATCTTCGTCGCGGGCTAGTTCGCCGGCATCTCCCGCAGGCGGCGAAGCGGCGACGCGGCGGCGATGAAGGGGGCCAGTGCGAAGCCTGTAGCGGCCAGCACGAGTGCGCCGCGTACCCCCAGGCGCTCACCCAGCAGGCCCCCGCCCAGTGCGCCGACCAGCGCCAGTCCGCCACCCAGTGCGTGGAACGCCGCGCCGGCACGGCCAAGCACGTCGCCCGGCAGCACGCTTTGCCTAACGCTGGCGGTCAGGACGAGCACCGCCACGCCCGAGGCGTCGCCGAAGAACTGACTGACTATCAGGACCGTCATCCCGGACGCCGGATCGGCGGGCGCCAGCGGGATCGCCGCCACCGAGATCGCCACCAGCGCCAGCGCCGCGAGGATCGCCGGACCCACGCCGAGGCCCCGTGACAGCGCGCCTGCCAGAACGGCGCCGACCAGGGCGCCGCCGCCGCCGACAGCGATGGTCAGCCCCATCGCGGCTGGCGACAGCCCCACGACCTTCAGGCAAAACAGAATGTAGAGCGCGCTGAAGATCCCCCCGAACAGGGCGTGGACGGCGCTTGTCAGGAGTATCGGCCGCACCAGGGCCTCGCGCCAGACCGCGCCGAAACCGATGGCGATGTCGGCCCGCCAGTCAGCGCCGGGCTGGGGCTCGGGCTGCGACTCAGGATGCCGTATGTCGCTCAGGAACAGGGCCGAGATCAGGTAGGTCACGGCGTTGGCCGCGATCGCGACGGGTGCGGCCAGCACCTGGAACAGCACCCCGGCCAGCGCCGGTCCGGCGATTTCCGCGACCGATTCTGTGCCCGACAGACTGGCGTTAGCCTCGGTCAGGTCGTCGCGCGAGACCAAGCACGGCAGATAGGCGTGGTCGGCGATCTCGAAGAGGACGCTGGCAGCGCCGACAAGGGCCGCGGCGAGATAGAGCTGCGGCAGAACCAGGACCTGAAGCAGAGCGGCAAGCGGGATCGTCGCCAGGACCGCGGCGCGAACCAGGTCGGCGGCTATCATCAGGCCGCGCCGGCGGTTGCGGTCGACATGGCCGCCGGCCGCTAGCCCGACGATCAGCGCCGGTCCATTGGAAAGCGCGGACAGCAGACCGACCTCGACAGGAGAGGCGCCCAGGCTAAGGACTGCGGCGATGGGCAGGCCTTCGCGGGTGATGCGGGCGCCGAAGGCCGAGACGCCCTGGGCCAGCCAAAGACGGACGAAATCGCGGTCGCGCCAGAGCGGACGAGGGAAGGACATGCGGAGAACCGGCAACGGAAGGGGGCGGCGAATGCCGTGCATCCGCGCGGAGCGCGGGCTTGAGGCGGATCGATGTTCTGGCCGCCGCGCGGACCCGCCCGTCTCGTTGGTGCCCGATGCCGGCGAGCGATGTCAAGCCGGCGCCACACAGGCCGCGCGCTGCGCCCGCATCCCCGCTATAGGAGCCCATGCGTGGGGCGAGGGCGAATTCGGTGTCGGAACCGCTGGTGTTGATTTCCCACCCGATGCTCGCGCCCCTGCAGTCGGCGCTGGAGGCTGCCGGGCTGAAGGTGCGGCGGGCCTGGGCGCTTGATGAGGCCGACCGGCCCCGGGTGCGGGCCATCGTCCATGCAGGCGAATTCGTGCTCGCGCCGGAGTTCCTCGCCAGTTTCGCCGATCTCGGCCTGATCGCGGTGGTCAGCGCCGGATATGACGGCGTCGACGTCGCCTGGTGCCGCGGCCGGGGGATCGAGGTCACCCATGCGGCGGGCGTGAACGCCGAGGATGTGGCCGACCATGCCATGGGCCTGCTGATCGCCGGCTGGCGCGACCTGGCCGAAGGCGACCGGATCGTGCGCGAGGGGCGCTGGCGGATTGAGGACCGCATGGCGCCTCAGCCAAGCCTGACCGGCCGGCGGCTGGGGATCCTGGGCCTCGGTCACATCGGCCGCGCCGTGGCGCGCAGGGCGGAGGCGTGCCGTCTGCAGGTGAGCTGGTGGGGTCCGAACGCCAAGCCCACGCCCTGGTCGCGGGCCGAGAACCTGCTGGCGCTGGCCGAGGCCTCGGACATCCTGATGGTCTGCTGCCGGGGCGGCGCCGAGACCCGCGGGCTGGTCACCCGCGAGGTGATCGACGCCGTGGGACCGGCCGGGATGATCGTCAATGTCTCGCGCGGGTCTGTGGTGGATGAGGACGCCCTGATCGAGGCGCTGAAGGCGAGGCGGCTGTGGCGCGCGGCCCTGGATGTCTTCGCCACTGAGCCCACTCCCGCGTCGCGCTGGGCCGAGGCGCCAGGCGTGCTGCTCACCCCCCACCGGGCCGGCGGCACGACGGAAGGTATCCCGCAGCTGCTCGCCCAGGCCGTCGACAACGTGCAACGGTTTCTTGAGGGCCAGCCGGTTACTTCACCGGTTCCCGGGTAGGTCCGGGGTGTTCGCCGGCTGAAGGCGGGGCGCCTTCAGAGGCTTGACGCGAACGCATATAAAGATATCTTTATGTGATATGAAGCTGTCAGCCAAACAGACTGTCGAAATCCTCCGCGCGGCGGGCGAGCCGACGCGGCTGCGCATCCTCGCGCTGCTGGCGCACGAGGAACTGGCGGTGCTGGAGCTCTGCCGGGTGCTTGAACAGAGCCAGCCCCGGGTTTCCCGGCATCTGAAGCTGCTGGCCGAGGCGGGCCTGGTGGAGCGGTTTCCCGACGGCGCCTGGGTGTTCTATCGCCTGACCGCGGCCAGCCAGCCGAGCGAGGTTGTCGGCTCGGTCCTGTCATTCCTGGACGACGGGGACGCGGTCCTGTCCCGGGACCGGCGCAAGCTGGACGATGTCCAGGCCGAGCGCGCCCTGGCCGCCCAGTCCTACTTCGCCGACAACGCCGCCCAGTGGGACCAGATCCGCTCGCTGTATGTGTCCGACGCCGACGTCGAGGGCGAGATTCTCCGGGCCGCCGGCCCGGGACACATCCGACGGCTGGTGGACCTTGGCGCAGGCACCGGACGCATGCTGACCCTGCTCGGACCCCGCGCTGATCAGGCTGTCGGCCTGGATCTCTCCCAGCAGATGCTGAACATCGCCCGCCGCAACGCGACGGCGGCCGGCCTGACTCATGTGGAACTGCGCCACGGCGACATCTTCGACACCCGGCTGCCGGACGCCAACGCCGACCTGGTGGTCGTCCATCAGGTGCTGCACTACCTGGGCGACCCGGCGGCGGCGGTGAAGGAAGCGGCGCGGATCGTCGCCGAGGATGGCCGCCTGATCATCGTCGACTTCGCCCCCCACACCCATGAGTTCCTGCGCGAGGCGCACCAGCATCGCCGGCTGGGCTTCTCCGACGAGGAGATGGGCCGATGGCTGACCGACGCCGGCCTGCCGCACGTCGCGGTGACAGCCCTGCCGCCGACCCTGGCCGATGGCCTGACCGTGAAGATCTGGGCGGCCGCGCGCACGCCCACCCAGTTGAGGATCGCCGCATGAGCCCGTCACACAGCGCCCTGGGGCCCATCGCCCGCGCCGGCGTCGGCGGCCGGCCGCGGCCCAGCGTCTCGTTCGAGTTCTCGCCGCCGAAGACGGCCGAGGCGGAAGAGAACCTGTGGGCCGCGATCCGTCGGCTGGAGCCGCTGAATCCGTCGTTCGTCTCGGTGACCTATGGCGCGGGCGGCTCGACCCGCGACCGCACGCACCGGACCGTGCAGCGGATGCTGACGGAAACGACCCTGAAGCCCGCCGCCCACCTGACCTGCGTCGAGGCCTCGCGCGCCGAGGTGGACGAGGTGATCTCGGACTACTGGGCCTCGGGAATCCGCCATATCGTGGCCCTGCGCGGCGATCCGCCCGGCCAGATCGGCGGCGCCTATGTTCCGCGCGCCGATGGCTACGCGAACGCCACCGAGCTGACCGCCGGCATCCGCGCCATCGCCCCGTTCGAGGTGAGCGTCGGGTTGTACCCCCACGTCCACCCCGAGAGCCCCTCCATCGAGCACGACATCGACGTGCTGAAGGCCAAGATCGACGCGGGCGCGACGCGGGCCATCACCCAGTTCTTCTACGACGTGGATTCGTTCCTGCGGTTCATGGACCGGGTCCGCAAGGCCGGCGTCACCATTCCGATCTCGCCGGGGATCATGCCGGTGTCCAACTATGCGGGCCTGAAGAAGATGTCGGGTCCGATCGGCATCGAGCTGCCGGCCTGGCTGGGGAACCTGTTCGAGGGCCTGGACAAGGACGCCGAGACGCGGCGGCTGATCGCGGCCTCCGTGGCGGCGGAAATGTGCGCCCGACTGGCGGAGGAAGGCTTCTCGGACTTCCACTTCTACACCCTGAACCGCGCCGACCTGACCTACGCCATCTGCCGGGTGCTGGGCGTGCGCGAACTGCCTCTGGAACCCAAGGAAGCCGCGGCATGAACCGCCAGGACCGTATCGCCGCCCTCAAGGCCGCCGCGAAAGAGCGCGTGCTGATCCTCGATGGCGCCTGGGGCGTGATGTTCCAGAAGCGCAACCTGACTGAGGCCGATTATCGCGGTGACCGCTTCCTGGACCATCCGGGCCAGATGAAGGGCAACAACGACATCCTGTGCCTGACCCGGCCGGACATCGTGGCCGACCTGCACGACCAGTATTTCGCCGCCGGCGCCGACATCAGCGAGACCAACACCTTCTCGGCCACCACCATCGGCCAGGGTGAGTACGCCCAGGAAGCCGCGGTTCGCGACATCAACCTGCAGGGCGCCCGCATCGCCCGCGAGGTGGCCGACCGCTGGACCGCGAAGGAGCCGCACAAGCCGCGGTTCGTCGCCGGCTCGGTCGGGCCGCTGCCGGTGATGCTCTCGATGAGCTCGGATGTGAACGATCCCGGCGCGCGCAAGGTGACCTTCGACCAGGTCTACGCGGCCTATCGCGAGCAGGTGCAGGCGCTGCATGACGGCGGGGTGGACCTGTTCCTGGTCGAGACAATCACCGACACGCTGAACTGCAAGGCCGCCATCAAGGCGATCCTCGATTTGCAGGACGAGGGCTACGAGCCGCTGCCGATCTGGATCTCGGGAACCATCACCGACCGCTCGGGCCGTACGCTGTCGGGCCAGACGGTAGAGGCGTTCTGGAACTCGGTGCGCCACGCCAAGCCGTTTGCCGTAGGCCTGAACTGCGCGCTGGGCGCCGACCTGATGCGGCCGCACATCGCCGAGCTGTCACGGATCGCCGACACCCTGGTCTCGGCCTATCCCAACGCCGGCCTGCCCAATGCGATGGGCGAGTACGACGAGACCCCCGACCAGACCGGCCACCAGCTGCACGACTGGGCAAAGGACGGCATCGTCAACATTCTGGGCGGCTGCTGCGGCACCACGCCGGACCACATCCGCCATGTGGCCGACGAGGTCCGCGGGATGAAGCCACGGCAGGTCCCGGAGCGCCCGACGGCCATGCGGCTGGCGGGGCTGGAACCGTTCGAGCTCGTCTGACCCCCCACCCCTGAGTTCATGGGTCCCGGTTCTACAGCGCTGCGCGCCTTGACCGGGATGACAGGTTAAATTGCATGCGTCCCACCTTCATCAACATCGGCGAGCGGACCAACGTCACCGGCTCGGCGAAATTCCGCAAGCTGGTGGCCGAGGGGAACTATCCCGAGGCCCTGAGCGTCGCGCGCCAGCAGGTGGACGCCGGCGCGCAGATCATCGACGTCAACATGGACGAGGGCCTGCTGGACTCCGTCCATGCCATGCGCACGTTCCTGAATCTGATCGCGGCCGAGCCGGACATCGCCCGGGTGCCGGTGATGATCGACTCCTCCAAGTGGGAGGTGATCGAGGCCGGGCTGAAGTGCGTCCAGGGCAAGACGATCGTGAACTCGATCTCCATGAAGGAGGGCGAGGCGAAGTTCATCGAGCAGGCCCGCGCCTGCCTGCGATACGGCGCCGCTGTGGTGGTGATGGCCTTTGACGAGGTCGGCCAGGCCGACACCGCCGACCGCAAGGTCGAGATCTGCGAGCGCGCCTACCGGATCCTGACCGAGCAGGTGGGCTTCCCGCCGGAAGACATCATCTTCGACCCCAACATCTTCGCCGTCGCCACCGGGATCGACGAGCACAACAACTATGCGGTCGACTTCATCGAGGCGACGGCGCGGATCAAGTCCGCCTGCCCGCACGCGCGGATCTCGGGCGGAGTATCGAACGTCAGCTTCTCGTTCCGCGGCAACGAGCCGGTGCGGCGGGCGATCCATTCGGTGTTCC
Source organism: Pseudomonadota bacterium (assembly GCA_963205005.1). Lineage (GTDB taxonomy): Bacteria > Pseudomonadota > Alphaproteobacteria > Caulobacterales > Caulobacteraceae > Phenylobacterium. The sequence continues at coordinate 28,581 of CAUJHW010000082.1, read as the reverse complement.
TGTTCCACGCCATCGGCGCGGGCATGGACATGGGGATCGTCAACGCCGGCGACCTGCCGGTCTATGACGATATACCCGCCGAACTTCGCGACGCCGTCGAGGACGTGATCCTCAACCGCCCGCAGCGCGACCCGGCCCTTTCCAACACCGAGCGGCTGGTCGAGCTGGCGCCGAAGTACAAGGGCGGAAAGTCCGAGGCCAAGGGGCCGGACCTGACCTGGCGCCAGGGCGACGTGGGCCAGCGCATCACCCACGCCCTGGTCAACGGCATCACCGAATTCATCGAGGCCGACACCGAGGAGGCGCGAGCTGCTTCCGAGCGCCCGCTGCACGTCATCGAAGGTCCGCTGATGACCGGCATGAACGTGGTCGGCGACCTCTTCGGCGCGGGCAAGATGTTCCTGCCCCAGGTGGTGAAGTCGGCCCGGGTGATGAAGCAGGCGGTGGCCTACCTCGAGCCGTTCATGGAGGCCGAGAAAGCCGGCAAGCCGCGCGAGCAGGCTGGCCGCATCCTGATGGCCACCGTCAAGGGCGACGTCCACGACATCGGCAAGAACATCGTGGGCGTGGTCCTGCAGTGCAACAACTACGAGGTCATCGACCTGGGCGTGATGGTCCCGCTGGACCGCATCCTGGACGAGGCGAAAGCGCACAACGTCGACATCGTCGGCCTCTCGGGCCTGATCACGCCCTCGCTGGACGAGATGACCTATGTGGCTGCCGAAATGGAGCGGCGCGGCATGACCATCCCGCTGCTGATCGGCGGGGCGACGACGTCGAAGACCCATACGGCGGTGAAGATCGCGCCGAAGTATCCGTCCGGCTCGACCACCTATGTGCTGGACGCCAGCCGGGCCGTGGGCGTGGTCTCCAACCTGCTCTCGCCCACCGAGAAGGTGAAGTTCCTGGCCGCAACGGCCGATGACTACGACAAGGTCCGCGCCCAGTTCGAGCGCGGGCAGGGCACGCGGGCGCGCGCGACCCTGGCCGAGGCGCGCGACAATGCCTTCACGCCCGACTGGAGCGCCTACGAGCCGCCAAAGCCCAGCTTCCTCGGCACGCGGACCTTCGCGCCCTATGACCTGCCCGAGTTGCGTCGCCACATCGACTGGACGCCGTTCTTCGCCAGCTGGGAACTGATCGGCCGCTATCCGGCGATCCTCGAGGACGAGGTGGTCGGCGCGGCCGCCACCGACCTGTTCGCCGACGCACAAGCGATGCTGGACCGGATTCTCCAGGAGGGCCTGCTGGAGGCGCGCGGCGTGGTCGGTTTCTGGCCCGCCAATTCCGACGGCGACGACATCGTGGTCTATGCCGACGAGACGCGCACGACAGAACTCGCCCGGCTTCACACCCTGCGGCAGCAGATGATCAAGACCGGAGCCAACCAGGCCAATGTGGCGCTGGCCGACTTCATCGCTCCGGTGGGAACCCGCCCCGACTGGATCGGCGGCTTCGCGGTCACCGCCGGCCATGGCGAACTGGAGCTGGCCAGGCGGTTCAAGGATGCCGGAGACGACTATTCGGCGATCCTGGCGACGGCGCTGGCCGACCGTCTGGCCGAGGCGTTCGCTGAGGCCATGCACCGCAAGGTCCGCACCGAGCTGTGGGGCTACGCGCCGGATGAGCCTTTCGAGATCGACGCGCTTCTGGCCGAGGACTATCGCGGCATCCGCCCGGCGCCGGGCTATCCCGCCCAGCCCGACCATACGGAGAAGGCGACGCTGTTCGATCTGCTCGACGCCCCCGGCGCCGCCGGCATGGCGCTGACCGAGAGCTTCGCCATGACTCCCCCGGCGGCCGTGTCAGGCCTCTACTTCGCCCATCCGGAGAGTCACTATTTCGGCGTCGGCAGGATCGAACGTGACCAGGTCGAGGACTATGCCCGCCGCAAGGGCTGGGATGTGGCCACGGCGGAGCGCTGGCTCGCCCCCATTTTGAGTTACGGCGTCTAGACGTCCCGGCCGGGGCTGATCGTGAATCGAATGTAAACTTGATCCCGGTCAACACCCGGCCTCGCGGGTCATGAAACCTGTCGCCTGAAGCGCAGGCGGCTTGCCGCGGGCTGCGATCCGGGCCGGACGATCCATCCGTGCCAAGGGAACGAAGTCAGCACGTCTGCGTTGAGCCAGCTTGATTGCTCGCGGAGTGCGCCATGAGCCCAACGCATCAGTCCGATAACCCGGGAGCTGGAAGGGCCGATCGTGTCGCGCCGCAGTCCGCTTCTGCCAGCGCGGAGCTCCGTCCCCATCCGCAGGGCGGGCACGGCTCGCTCATGCTGGACGAAGTCGAGAGGGAGATGGGGCGACGGCTGCGCTGGTTGCGCCGGGCGCGGGGAATGACCCAGGACGCCCTTGCCGACCCCTGCGGTGTCTCGTTCCAGCAGATCCAGAAGTACGAGACGGCGACGTCGCGGATCTCGGCGGCCATGCTGCTGCGGATCGCCGCCGCGCTGCACGTGGATGTGCGCTTCTTCTACGAGGGAATGCGCGAGCGATCGTTCGCCCCGGCCGGTCAGGCGCACCCGAGAACCCTTGTGAGGGCAAGCTGAGCCGGAGTCCGAGGCCGGTCATTTTCCCCGGGATCGTCTCCCCCAGGCCATCGGAGCCAGCGCGGCGACAACACCTGCAAGGTTGGACGCCAGGTCCTTGATCTGGAACGTGCCCGACACCAGACCCAGCACCTGCATAAGCTCGAACCCGGCCCCGGCCGCCACGAAGACGCCGCCGATCAGCCAGGGGCTGAGACGGGGAACCGAGACGATGGTCAGCAGGGTAAGCAGGTAGCCATAGGCCACGTGCTCGACCACATCCGGCGGCGGCGCCGCGCGGGCCGCGTTGTGATGAGGATCTATGGCCCCGGCGAAGGCCACCAGGAATACCGCCAGCAAGGCGGCGCGTCCCAGCCAGGTGATGAGTTTCGACATGCCGCTTCAGATAGCGACGCGGAGGTCCCGGCGCACCCTCAGACCGAGCTCATCCAGTCCAGAAGGCCGGCGTTGATCTCGCCTGGGTAGGTATGGCTGAGGTCCTCGATCTCGCGATAGGTCACCCGGGCCCCGGCGGCGGCCAGGGCGGCCTGGGCTTCGCGGGCCATGCTTACCGGGAACATCCAGTCCTGCGCGCCATGGGTGATGTGGATCGGCAGGCCCGAAAGGCGGTCCGGATCGGCGAACTGGGCCATCATTGGATGGAATGCCGCTGAGGTCGGGGCGAGGTGGGTGAACGGCGAGGCCGGCTCCAGCCCGCTGACATAGGCAAAGGTGCCACCGTCGCTCATGCCTGCGAGCAGCATCCGCTCGGGATCGATCGTCCAGCGGCTGCGGACCCAGGCGAGGATCCGCGACAGGTTCGGCGTGTCGGCGTCGTCGCCGCTGATCGCCCAGGTCCGGCCGACCGACGTGGGCGCCACCAGGATCGCGCCCTGGGTGCGGGCGTCCCGGAGCCAGCTCCAGAGGAATCCCCGGCCATTCCCGCTGCCGCCATGCAGGGCGAAGACCAGCGGCCAGGCGTGGGCGGGGTGGTAGTCCTCCGGCACATACAGCGAGAAACCTCCGCGGGCGCCGGGCGCGCTCTCGATGTGGTGCACGCCGGTGTCCTCACGCGGCGTCGCCTCGGCAAGCGACCGCAGCCGGGTGGTGTCGTCCCGCCGGCGCGGATCGAGGAACAGGCGGCTCACCGGGGGCAGGCCGCTGGCCAGCGGGTACAGCGCCTCCTGCGCGCGGGGCAGGTGGCGCAGGGCCTTGAACACCGCGGTCAGGCCGTCGGGCTGGTCGGGCGCGGCGCGCAGCTCGGCAAAAGCCTGCAGCACGGATTCCGAGCCGGCCTCAAGCGCGGCCCGGACGTCGGCCAGGCCCTGGGGCCAGCCGTCGAGGCGGGGCAGGGCGGCGCGCACATCCGCATCGGGGCTTCCGCAGGCCTCCATGACCTGCGCGAAGTCCGGCGGATTGAAGTGACGCGACACGAATCCCAGCGCCTCCACCGCCTGGAGCAGCGGCAGCAGCACCATCAGGTCATCCAGCGCGCGATCGTCCAAGGGATTCGGCTCCTGTGCTTCCGGCTTTGCATTTTCGCCGAACCGTCCGGCCAAGTCGCTGAACAATCGATTCATCGAATGCTGCTATCTGAAGTCTGTCCAGACGGACGGCCCGGTCCCCCAGCCGGGTTCACCCCAGGCCAAGACCGACCGCCATGACCGCTCTCTATCGCCGCCTCGCCCCCGCACTGCTGACGCTCGCCATGGCCGCCCTGGTGCTGGGCTTCGCCTCGGTGACCCTGGTCGCCTGATTCAGCCGGAGCCCCCAGGCCCCGATTTGGCGTAGCCGCGCTTCGAAGTCTGGGTATGATCCTCGCAAAAGCCGGGGAGGCGCCCAGATGTCCTTGCTTACCGAACAATCCATCCAGTCGGGTGGCATTGACCGCCGTTTCATCCTCACAGCGGGCGGTGTCTGGCTGAGCGGCGCCGCGCGTCCCGCGTTCGCCCAGCGCGCCGCGCCGGTGGTCGAGACCGCCGCGGGACGCGTGCGCGGCTATGAGGAGGCCAACGGGGTCAAGGTGTTCAAGGGCGTGCCCTATGGCGACACGACGACGGGCGCCAACCGCTTCATGCCGCCGAATCCGCCGAAGCCCTGGGCGGGGGTGCGCGACGCGCTCGCCTACGGGCCGTCCACGCCGCAGGGCGACGGCCAGCCTGCACGCCCCTCGACCGGGCCCTATCCCAGCCTCTATGGCGGCGGCGAGACCCTTCCGCAGAGCGAAGATTGCCTGGTCCTCAACGTCTGGACGCCGGCGCTGGACAACCGCAGGCGCCCGGTCCTGTTCTGGATTCACGGCGGCGGATTTTCCACCGGCTCGGGCAGTTCGGCCTGGTACGACGGGACCAATATCGCCCGGAAACAGGATGTGGTGATCGTGACGATCAATCACCGCCTGAACGTCTTCGGATACTGCCACCTCGGCGCCTTCGATTCGCGGTTCGCCGACAGTTCCAACGCCGGCACGCTCGACTGCATCGCGGCGCTGCGCTGGGTGCGAGACAACATCGCGGCCTTCGGCGGCGACCCGGGGCGGGTGCTGGTCCACGGCCAGTCCGGCGGCGGCCGCAAGACCACCATGGTGATGACCACCACGCCGGCCCAGGGGCTCTATCACCGCGCCGTGGTGCAGAGCGGTTCGGAACTGCGGGTCGACTCCATCGAGACCGCGACCCTGAAGGCCCGCGCCCTGCTGGACGCGCTGGGCATCGCGCCCGCCGACGCCGCGCGCCTGCAGACTGTGCCGCTGAAGGACATCCAGGCGGTCCAGGGCCGCGCCGCGCGCGCTGCCGGCGCCCAGTGGATGCCGGCGGCGGGGACGCCCAGCCTCCCGGCCCATCCCTTCGACGGCAAGGCGCCGGCCATGTCACGGGACGTGCCGGTGATGATCGGCACCTGCCGGACCGAGCAGTCCGGCTTCCTGGGCATCGACCCGGCGATGGACACGCTGACCGAGGCAGGTCTGAAGGCGCGGCTCGACGGTGTCCAGCGCGGCCAGGGCGAGGCGCTCTACGACCACTACCGCTCCGCCTATCCCGGGAAGGGACCGGCCGAACGGCTTTACATGGCGGCGACCGACCGCAGCTACTTCCTGGACGCGACGATCCAGGCGGGCCTGCGCGCCGACGATGGCGGGGCGAAGACCTGGGTCTACGCCTTCAACCGTGAGACGCCGGTCAATGGCGGGCGCTACTTTGCCCCCCACGCCCTGGAAATCCCCTATGTGTTCGACAGCCTGGCGAAGGCGCCGAACATGGTCGGACCTGTGACGCCCGGCGCCCAGAAGCTTGCCGACCAGGTCTCGGCGCTCTGGGCCAGCTTCGCCCGGGACGGTGTTCCCCGCGCACCGGGAATCCCGACCTGGACACCCTATGACGGCACCCGCCGTCCGACCCTGGCGATCGACGGGGTCAGCCGCATGGTCGACGATCCCCGCGGCGCGGAGCGCCGGCTGATGCTGGGCTTCGGCAGCCAGCAGGAAGCCTATGGGCGGGCGCCGGCGCGCGCCTGACCCTCAATTGTCGCGCTGATGGCCCAGCTTATCCGGGAAACCGGCGGGCGATTATCTGTCAGCCCACTGATTTCGGGCTGAAATTACCGCGACTGCGCGTGTTCATGAATTCACGGATACATGAGCCGGCCAGACCGATATTCGGAAACATCTGGCTTTCCGGTGCGTTAGTGTATAGAATAATTTAACGAAATCAGCGCGCGCCGCCGTCGCGGCGCTGCCCTTCCCGTATCTTGAAAGGTTGCCATCCGCATGGCCGTCGTCGAGCGTTGCGTCTTCACTGTGATCCGTCATGACGGCCAATGGGCTGTCGAATACGCGGGCGACTACTTCGGCCATTCGGTGGACAAGGAAGTGGCCAAGGCGGCCGCGAACAAGCGCGCGCGTCAGGTCCAGGAAGAAGGCCGGCCGTGTCAGGTGCGGGTCAGCGGCGAGACCGGCTTCTACGCCGTCTGACTACCGCTTCTTGCCCAGCTCGGCGGCGATGTCCTTGGTCAGCCGGCCCACCTTGCGGTGAGCGGCGGTGAGCTGTTCCCGCGTCACGCCCCAGCGCTTCATCCAGTATTCCATGGCCTTGCGCTCAGTCAGGTCGAGCCGCTCCTTGTCGATGAATCCGCGCTTGTCCTTGAGGCCGGCCATGGGGTTCCTTTCGACGCGTCGCGCCCTGTCCGAGGGCTGCGATCGGCGGTTGATACTGTGTTTCGGCGCCCCGCGCGCGGGCGGCGGGAACCCGGGCCGGGGGGAATAGGTTTGCCAGTTGTCGCGCTAAGTGCGATGATGGGACTATCGAATATGCCTAGGTTCGGTCGCTCTCCACGTTCTTTCTTCGGATTGAGCCCCGAGCCCTCACGATCCTCTCCGACATATTGATCGCGCCGACACGTCGTCTGCGTGCACACACCGCCCGAAAGGGGACTGAATATGGCTACCGGCACCGTGAAGTGGTTCAACGCCACGAAGGGCTTCGGCTTCATCCAACCTGATGAGGGCGGCCCCGACGTCTTCGTGCACATTTCCGCCGTGGAGCGCGCCGGTCTCGGCTCGATCAACGAAGGCCAGAAGCTCTCCTACGAGCTGGAGCGCGATCAGCGCAGCGGCAAGACCTCGGCCGGTCAGCTGCAGGCCGGCTGACGCCGACAGGCGGGCGCAAGTCCGCCAGACTATCGACGGGCCGGCGCGAGCCGGCCCGTTTTGGTTGGCGCCCAAGGGTGGGCGCCGCCCCCGTACGCAAGAGGACCTGCCGCATGGCGAAGGAAGAACTCGTCGAGTTTGACGGCCTGATCACCGAACTCCTGCCGGAAGGCCGCTTCCGCGTGCGTCTCGAGAACGATCACGAGATCCTGGCCTACACGGCCGGCAAGATGAAGAAGAACCGCATCCGCTCCATGGTGGGCGACAAGGTGACGGTCGAGATGACCCCCTACGACATGGACCGCGGCCGGATCACCTTCCGCCACCGCGATGCGACCCCCCGCGTCGGCGGCGGCGGTGGCCAGCGTCCGGTCTACCGCAAGCGATAGCGGCCCGGCGCGGCCAGCCTGCGCCTGTTTTTCGCGGTACTCCGCGGTGATGACGACCCGATAGTTCGGCTCGAACCGGGGTCCGGCCGAGGCCTGTGCCTCGGCCTGGGTCAGGCTGGGGCGCGATATCTGCCCGAGCGTCTGAGCCCGCCTGTCGCGCCCACCCCCCCCCCCATGCTTTCCTGATCGTCGTCGCGCGGTTCCGGGCTGGTGGCGGTGGGACCCTTTTCGCGCCCCGACAGGTGCCCGCCAGGCAGGGCACGCGCACATCATGCGAAAACGCATAGCGATCAGGCAAAATTGCTGATCTAGGCACTGTTCAGATGGTGCTATCTAAACAGTGTCCAGACGGACAGCCCCGCTCCCCCGGGGTTCCAACTGAAACTCAAGGTGTGTGTCATGACCTTCATTGGCTTCGAACGTCAGATGGACCGGATCGCCCCGGCCGCCCTGCTTGTCCTGGGCCTGCTGGCCGCCTTCGCGACGGCCGCCCTCGGCGCCTGAACTGTCCCATATCGAGACGGAGAAGGGCCCCTCGTGGGCCCTTTTTCGTGCACGATGCTTGCTGCCATCCATTCGATCGGGGGAATCGCATTCCCCTGACGGGTGTCCTGGCTTGCGGACCTCTCCTCCAGGCGCTTCCTGAACTTGCACGGTCCTTGCATCCGTCCGGCGAGGACCTCCGTACCGGTCCCATAAGGGGAGTGTTTCAGGATGTCGGCGAGCGCACATCTCGCCTCTGCAGGTCTCGGGCGACGCGGGTTTTCCGCGGCGAGCCCGCTTTCGTCCACGCCGGTCGGTCCGAGGCAAAGCGTCGCGCCGAGCCGGGCGTTAACGACTCTGAGGCGCAAATGCGGCATCTCTACCGTAGGCAGCGTCCGCCAAGAGACGTCGCCGGGGTGTTTTTCCAGAGTTGAGACCGTGCGTTCCCTGAAGATTTTCCGGTCCGGCCGGTCGGCGGTGCTCCTGTGACCGTCAGCGCCTTCCGTGACACCCGAATTGCGCCTGCGACCAAGCGCGGCCTGCTGGCCAGCGCGATCGCCTGGCTGTGGCCCGAACCCCTTGAGCACGAGGAACGCCGCGGCGGATGGCTGTGGCTTGGCGTCCTGATCGGCTGGATGTGGCCGACGCCGCTGCAGCGTGAGTTTGACGGCGCGGGCGCCCGCCGCCCGGGCCTGACCTGGGTGATGGGCTGGGCCTGGCCCCGCGCGCTGGACCGCGCCCTGACCCGCTGGTGGCGGTTGAGCTGGCTGTGGCCGGGGCGGCTCATGGGGCCGGACGGCGAGATCTGCCCGCTGGCCCCCTGGCATCCGGCGCTGCAACCGGAATTCTGCGAACGTTCGACATGGCGCCAGCGGCTGGGCCGCAAGAGCGCCCTGGCCGGCATGATGATGGCGGCGACGGCCATAGCCTCGCCGACCTTCATGGAAGGCAACCCGACGCTCGATGGCGGCCGGATCAACCTGTTCCGCGGTGGCGCGGGCGGTGAGGAAGGCGGCGCGGCCGGCGGCGGTTCCGGTGGCGCAGGCGGTGGCGAGGGCGGCTCGGTCGACCCGAGCGGCGGCGGCTCCGGTGACGGTGGCGGTCTCACCACCTTCAATCCCGGCCAGATTTCCGATCCCGACTCACCGCCCAGCGACCCCTTCGGCGGGTCTCAGGGTGGCGGCGGTGCTGGCGGCGGCGGCGGCGGACAAGGTCCGAGCGGCGGCGGCGACCCGACCCCCGGTCTGACGGTGCTGGACCCGCCCACTGACACCGGCACAGGTGGCGGCGACGGCGGCTTCGGCTTCGGCGGCGGTGGATCCGGCGGCGGTGGCGGCGGCGGCTTTGGCGGCGGTTCCGGCGGCGGTGGATTTGGTGGAGGCGGTGGCGGTGGCGGACAGCCGACCGATCCGTCCGATCCTTCAGGCCCCGGGGGCGGGACCGACCCGATTCCCCCGACCGGCAATCCTCCTGTTGAACCGACGCCTCCGGGCGACGGTCCGACGATCATTGTCATCCCACCCGGTCTCGACACGCCCACGGGCGGCGGTCCTGGCGGTGGCGGTCCTGGCGGCGGCGGGTTCCCCACGCCTCCGGTCGAGCAGTTCGGCCCGCCGACCGGTGGTGGCGGTGGTGGCGGTGGTGGCGGCGATCCGCTGGGCGATCCAATCGGCGCGGCCGCGGTTCCGGAACCGGCCACGTGGGCGATGATGATCATGGGCTTCGGCGCCGTGGGCTACGTCATCCGCCGGCGCCGGGTCGTCATGGCTCGTCAGGCCTGACCGACAGTCGTAGGTCCCGCCGGCTCACTTCAGCTTGCGGTCGAAGAAGTCCACGGTCTGAAGCGCGCGGTGCTTGCGGTTCGTGGGCGTCCAGCCGCCCCTGTGACGCAACCCCGGATAGACCATGGTCTCGAACGGCGTGCCCGCGGCTTGAAGGGCGAACAGAACCCTCGTGGTGTGGTCGAAGGTGACGTTGTCATCGGCCATGCCGTGCATGATCAGCACCGAGCCCCCCTTCAGTCGTGACAGCCGGGAAACCACTTCGGTCGCCGCATAGCCGGCGGCGTTGTCGGCCGGCGTGCCCATGTAGCGCTCGGTATAGTGGGTGTCGTAGAGCCTCCAGTCGGTGACCGGCGCTCCCGCCACGCCGGCCCTGAACGGACTGTCCGGCGCGGTCAGCAGCAGCAGGGTCATGTAGCCGCCATAGGACCACCCGGTGACCCCGATCCTTGTGGCGTCCACATAGGGCAGGGTGGCCAGGTAGCGGGCCCCGGCGATCTGGTCGTCGACCTCCAGCTGGCCCATGCGCCGGTCGATGGCGGTCTTGAAGGCGGCAGAGCGGTTGGGGGTGCCCCGGTTGTCCAGCTTGAACAGGATGTAGCCGGCGTCGAGCAGGATCTGGTCCTCGGGCGCGGCCCAGATCTTCTGAACCAGCGCATTGCCGGGCCCGCCGTAGACCTGGACGATCACCGGGTATCTCCGCGCCGGGTCGAAGCCGGGCGGAGTCCGCATGGACCACCAGAGGTCCTGGCCGTCCGCGGCCTTCGTCGTGCCGAACGTGGGCTCGCGGAGATTGGCCACATAGGGCCAGAACGGATGCCCCGCCCTGAGCGCGTTCTCCTCGATCCAGCGCACCCGCGTTCCGTCGGCGCGGTAGAGCGCGGTCTGCGGCGGGGTCTTCGGATCGTTGTAGGTTCCGGCGAAGGCGCCGCCGGTCTCGGCCACGGTGACCGTCCAGTTTCCACCACCGGAGGTCAGGGCCTTCGGCGCGCCCGGCCTGGCCCAGGAGACGGAATAGATCCGCCGCTCGACGGGGCTGTCCCTGTGCGCCGAGAAAATGACCGTCGAGGTCGCCTCGTCGATCCCCTCGATCTGCTCCACCGGCCAGTCACCGCTGGTGACCTGGCGGATCAGCCGGCCGTCGGCGGCGTGCAGGTAGAGGTGGAGATAGCCGGACCGCTCCGACGACCACAGGAAGGTTCCGTCCTTCAGCGGCCGGAAGTCGTCGGTGATGTCCACCCAGTGCGGGCTGGTCTCGCTGAGGATCACCTTGCCCCGTCCGCTGGCCGGATCGACCGCCAGCAGGTCCAGGCGGCGCTGGTCGCGGGTCTGGCGCTGGACGTAGAGCGTCCGGCCATCCTTCGCCCAGGCAACCCGGGCCAGGTAGATGTCGTCATCGGGGCCCAGATCGACCCTGACCCGCGCGCCGTCCAGGGGCTGAACGTACAGTTCAATGCGGGCGTTCGGCCGGCCGGGGCGGGGATAGCGCTGGGGCACCACATTTGCGCCGGTGGCGGTCACTTCGGGCCGGTCGACGATGTCGACCCCGGTCTGGTCCACGAAGGCGATGGCGAGGGCCTTGTCGTCGGGGCTCCACCAGTAGCCGGTGGAACGGCTCATCTCCTCCTGGGCGATGAATTCGGCTGTGCCCCAGCTCTTCAGCTCCGTGCCGCCCTCTGTGAGCGCGCGCTCAGGTCCGCCGGCCGTCGGCGTCAGGTAGAGGTTGTCGTCGCGGACGTAGGAGACGAAGCCCCCCTTCGGCGAGATCTTGGCGTCGATCTCGTCGCCCGGGGTGCGGGTGAGCTGGCGGGCCTGCTTTACCGCCACATCATAAATCCACAGATCGCCTTCGACGGGCGCCAGGATCACCTTGCCCAGGCTGTCCCAGGCGTAGTCGACCACGCCGCGGGTGGCGACGCCCGCCCGCTCGCGCCGCGCCTTCTCGGCCTCGGAGAGCTCCCGCTGGGCCGGCGCCAGCTGCTTGCCGTCCAGCAGCCGTCGCGGCTCACCGCCGGCCACGTCGGCGACCCAGAGGTCGGAGACGGTCAGGTCGTCGGCGCGGGTCTTGATGTAGGTGACCGCTTTGCCGTCCGGCGACAGTTTCACCCCCCGGGCGCGGGGGCCGGAGATGTCCGGGCTCTCGAAGATGCGTTGCGGGGGAAGGGTTTCGGCCATGGCGGGAGTTGCTGCGATCATGGCCGCGAGCGCGGCGGCGGCGAGTTTCATGGGCCTTGTTGAACAGGGTTGCGAGCGCCTTGGCAACGGGGCGCGCCACCGCGCGGCTTGAACCGCGGGGCCAGTCGTGCGACCTCCCCGGACATGAGCGAAGAGACCCCTCCGACGCTGCCCGACCGGCTCAGCGTCAATCCCGACAGCCCCTATTACGACGAGGCGATCCTGCAGCGTAACGTGGGCGTGCGCTTCAAGGGCCAGGACAAGACCAACGTCGAGGAATACTGCGTCAGCGAAGGCTGGGTGCGGCTGTCGGTCGGCGCGTCCAAGGACCGCCACGGCAACCCCCTGACCATGAAGCTGCAGGGGCCGGTCGAGCCCTACTTCCGCGAGGGCTGAGCCCCGACCCTAGTCCTCGTCGTCGCGGGGAGGCAGGGGCTCGATCTTCAGCGAGGTCAGCCGCGCGCCCTTGCGCGCCTCCACGTGGAAGCGATGGCGGTGGAAGGTGAAGGTCTGGCCGACCTCCGGGATCGCCTGGGCCTCGTGGATCAGCAGACCGGCGATGGTCACCGCCTCCTCGTCCGGTAGGTCCCAGTTCATCCAGCGGTTCAGGTCGCGGATCGTCACCGATCCCTCGACCAGGACGCCGCCCTCCGGCAGGGGTTTCACCCCGGGCGCGACCACGTCGTGCTCGTCCTCGATCTCGCCGACGATCTCCTCGAGGATGTCCTCCAGGGTCACGAGACCCTGGATCGCGCCGTATTCGTCGACCACCAGGGCGAAGTGGTTCTGCGCCTTCAGGAAGGCGGCGAGCTGATCCTTGAGGCTGGTCGTCTCGGGAACGAACCACGGGTCGCGCAGCAGCCCGGCGATGTCGAGCGCATCGATCCGGCCGTCGTTCTCGGCGAGCGCGGCCAGCAGATCCTTCACGTGCAGGATGCCGATGACGTTCTCGGGGTCGTCGCGGTAGATCGGCAGCCGGCTGTGCTGGCACTCGATGGCCTCGGCCAGGATCTGGCGGGGCGGCAGGGCGCCGTCCACCGTCATCATCGAGCGGCGGTGGACCATCACCTCGGAGACGTCCATCTCGCCCAGGTCCAGCACCCCGCCCAGCATGTAGCGGTCGCGGGTCTCCACCAGGCCCTCGGAGTGGTGGTACTCGACGGCGCCGCGGATCTCCTCGTGCGCCGCCAGCACATCGGTCTCCATGTCCAGCTTGATGCCGAAGGGGCGCAGTGTCTGGCGCACGACCCACTGGGCGCCGTTGGCGATCGGGCCGAACAGACGGACCGTCCAGTAGGTCGGGATCGACAGGGTGCGGGCCACGTCGTCCGGGTGGGCGATGGCGAGCGTCTTGGGCAGGATCTCGGAGAAGATCACCACCAGCACCGTCATGATCACCGTGGCGATCAGGGCGCCCAGCGCGCCGGGAAAGGCCGCCGACAGCACGCTGGTGGTCAGGGCCGAGGCGCCGATGTTGATCACGTTGTTGGCCAGCAGGATGGCCCCGATCATGGTCTCCTGATTGGAGAGCAGGCGGTTGATCCGCCGGGCGGCGCGGTCGCCCTCGCGTTCCAGCTGGTGCAGCCGCCCGCGGCTGGCGGCGGTCATCGAGGTCTCGGCCGCCGACAGCAGGCCCGACAGGGTCAGCAGGATCAGCAGGGAGGGCGCTAGTCCGATCAGCAGGGCGCCGATGCTCATGACGCCACCGCACCTTCGGCGATGAGGAACGCCCGCACGGCGGCGGCGTCCACGTCCCGGGCCACGAAGGCGTCACCCAGCGCGCGGGCGAGGATGAACGTCAGGCGCCCGCCCTCGGCCTTCTTGTCCTGGGCGGTGTGGGCCACCAGCCGGTCGGCGTCGAAGGGATGGCCGGGAATCTCGTCCAGCCGCGTCGGCAGGCCGGCCGCGGCAATGGCCGCGCTGGCGCGGGCGGCGTCCTGGCTGGAGATCAGGCCCTGGGCGGCGGAAAAGCGGAAGGCCAGCGCCATGCCGGCGCCCACGGCTTCGCCATGACGCAGCGCCTCGCCATAGCCGGTCTCGGCCTCCAGGGCGTGGGCGAAGGTATGACCCAGGTTCAGCAGCGCCCGGCGTCCCTGTTCGCGCTCGTCCTCGGCGACGATCTCGGCCTTCATCTCGATGGAGCGCGCCACCGCCTGGGCCAGGGCGTCCGGATCGCGGGCCAGGACGGCGGGGCCATTGACCTCGAGCCACTCGAAGAAGGCGAAGTCGCCCAGCAGGCCGTACTTGATCACCTCGGCATAGCCGGCCCGCATCTCGCGCGCCGGCAGGGTGGACAGCACCTCCAGGTCAGCCAGCACCAGCCGCGGCTGGTGGAAGGCGCCGACCAGGTTCTTGCCACGCGGGGTATCGATGGCGGTCTTGCCGCCCACCGAGGAATCCACCTGGGCGAGCAGTGTGGTGGGGATCTGAACGAAGTCGATGCCGCGCTTGTAGATGGCCGCGGCAAACCCCGCGAGGTCGCCCACGACGCCCCCGCCGAAGGCCGTCACCAGGTCGCCCCGGTCCAGTTCCAGCGCCAGCAGCCGGTCGCTGACGTCGGCCAGCCCCTCGAAGCTCTTGGACTGTTCGCCCGGCGGCACGATGACCGGCAGGGCCGTGATGCCGGCCGCCGCCAGGGCCGCGGTCAGCCGGGCGCCGTGCAGGGCCCAGACGCTCTCGTCGCTGATCACGGCAGTGCGACCGCGCTTCTGAAAGGGGGCGATCAGCCGGCCGGCGGCGTCCAGCAGACCCTCGCCCACCACCACGTCGTAGGCGCGCGCGCCGAGGCCCACGGGAAGGGAGCGGTTCATTCTTCGGGTACGCCCAGATGGTTGGAAAGCGCCCGGATCACCTCGGACACCGTAACGTGATGGGCCGTGTCGCCGGTCTCGACGGTGATGTCGGCCTCGGCGTAGGCGGGATAGCGGACCTCGGCCTGCTGGCGCAGCACGTCCAGCGGGTCCTTGCCGATCAGCAGGGGGCGTGAATCCTTGCGGCCGATCCGGCGGGCCAGGACCTCCAGATCGGTCTTGAGCCAGATGGAGATCGCCCGGTCCTTGATCAGCTGGCGGGTCTCCGGGCTCATGAACGCCCCGCCGCCGGTTGCCAGGACGTGCGGCGGCCCCTCAAGCAGTCGGGCGATCACCCGGCGTTCGCCGTCGCGGAAGGCCGGTTCGCCCAGGGCGGCGAAAATCTCGGTGATCGAGCGTCCTGCCGCGTTCTCAACCTCCGTGTCGGCGTCACGGAAAGGCAGGCCCAGCGTGCTCGCCAGGCGACGGCCCACACTCGACTTGCCGACACCCATGAGGCCGACAAGCGCGATGGTGCGGCGGCGAAGCGGTTCGTAGCGGTCCATAAACGGTGCAGGCTTTACACGACGCAGCGGCCTCGCGCCAACGGCCGGCGGTGGTAGGATGTGAGCATGACGCGGATCGCCCTCTTGCTGAGCCTCGCCCTGCTGGCCGCCGGGCCGGCTCACGCCCAGGTCGAGGTGAGCCAGCTGGCCGCCCCTGACGCCTTCTCGACCCCCGGCCGCGACACCGGCCTTCCCGCCGACCTCTGGCGTGGGACGCCGATCGAGACCGCGCGGACCGTACTTCCGCTCCTGGCGTCGAGGCCCTTGTCGCCTGCCGGCGCGGCGCTGGCCCGTAAGGTGCTGGCCACCGGCGCGCCCGGGCCCGAGGGCTCCGTGGGCGACGAGGCCCTGGCCGGCGCGCGGGCCAACGCCCTGATCGCGCTGGGCGACGTGACCGCGGCCCGCAGGATCCTTGAGCGCGCGCCGGGCCTGGAACGCAACGCCGAGCTTTCGCGCGCCGCGGCGGAGACCGCCCTGCTGGCGGGAGACGCCCCCCGGGCCTGCGCGGTCGCCCAGGCCCTGTCGAGCGGACGCGGTGACATCTACTGGCTGCGACTGCGGGCCTTCTGCCTCGCCGAGGCAGGCCAGGCCGGGCCGGCGCAGCTGACCTTCGACCTGGCCCAGGCGCAGGCGCGCGATGCGACCTACGGGCGGCTCATGTCAGCGCGGCTGTTGGCCACGCCGCCGGGCGCAGCCTCGCTGCGCAACGGTCTGGACCTGGCCCTGTCGCGCAGCCTGAACCTCGACCTTGCGGCCGCGAAGCCGGCTCCGGCGGTAGCGGCTGCCCAGTCAGGCGCGGAGCCGGCAGCCCCTGTCTTCGACGTCTCCGCCCTCGACGCACAGATCGGCGGTCTGGGCGCCACTCTGCTGGCCGGCCTTCCGCCCGAAGCCGGGGTTTCGGCCCTGATTGCCGCCGCCGCGGACGCCGCCCCTGCCGGCCGGGCCCGGCTGCAGGCCGCGGCCCTGCTGCTGTCGGCGCTGTCCAACGACCTGCCGGGTCCGGACCGCGCCCGGGTCGCCGCCTTCGCCACGCCAGAGGGCAGGGCGCCGGCTGGCCGTAACCTCGCCCTGGAGGCGGCCTCCGACACGAAGCGGGTCGGCGAAGCCGCGCTGCTGGCCCTGTGGATCGGCGCCGAAGTCGGCGCGGCGGGCCCGGCGCTGGGCGACCGGGCGCGGATCGTGCGCACCCTTGCGCGAGCGGGTCTGGTGGACGACGCCCGGCTGTTCGCCCTGGAAGGGCTGGCGGCCCTGAAATGAGCTCGAACGGGGACGGCTGGGCCGAGGCCTTCCTGGAAATGATGGCTGTAGAGCGGGCCGCGGCGCGCAACACACTCACGGCCTACTCGCGCGACCTGTCCGATGCCGGGGGCTTCCTGGCGGTGCGGGGCAGAAGCCTCGCCGAGGCCAGCTCGGAGGACATCGAGGCCTATTTCGCCGCCCTGGGCGCGCGTGGGCTGTCGCCGGCGACGGCGGCGCGGCGGCGGGCGGCCGTGCGCCAGTTCTACAGGTTCGTCCTGGGCGAGGGATGGCGGGCAGACGACCCCTCGCGCCGGGTCGAGGCGCCGAAGAAGGGCCGGAGCCTGCCCCGGGTGCTGAGCCGCGAGGAGATGGACCGGCTGATCGCCGCCGCGTCGGCCCGCGACGGGGCGCAGGGCCTGCGGTTCGGCTGCATGGTGGAGCTGGCCTACGCCTCGGGCCTGCGGATCTCCGAGCTCACCGCCCTGCCTCTGGCGGCGCTGGCGCGGGATCCGGCGTATCTGATCGTCAGGGGCAAGGGCGGCAAGGAGCGGCTCGCGCCGCTCAACGACGCGGCGCGAACGGCGGTCAAGGCCTACCTGGCCGTACGGCCGGGCTTCCTGCCGAAGGGCGACAAGGCCAACCCGTGGCTGTTTCCCTCGCGCGGCAAGGCCGGCCGGCTGACGCCCCGGCGCTTCGCCCAGGTGCTGGACGAGGCCGCCGCCGGCGCCGGGATCGATCCAGAGCGGGTCAGCCCGCACGTGCTGCGACACGCCTTTGCCACCCATCTGCTTGAGGGTGGCGCTGACCTTCGGGTGGTGCAGAAGCTCCTGGGGCACGCCGACATCGCCACCACCCAGATCTACACGCACGTGGCGTCAGACAGGCTGGCCCAGGTGGTGGCGACCCGCCATCCCCTGTCCCGCAGGAAGGTCACCCCTCCGGCCTGAACCGGAGGGGCGTTTCGGTGATCAGCCGGTGATGCGGAAGCGGCCCTTGTCATCCGGGCAGACCCGGACGTAGCGGACATCGCGGCCGTAGCTGTCGACCGGCGCCTGGGCGAGCCGGCACTTCTGCTTAGTGTAGTAGCCCTGGTCATAGCTGGAGGCGAAACGGTTGCGGCCCTCGCGGTACGGCATCGTCTCGTCGTAGGTGAAGTAAGGACCGGCGCTGTCGCACTTGTACTTGTCGTTGGCGTTGCCGACCGCGCCGCCGATCACCGCGCCGGCGACGCCGCCGAGCACCGCGCCTTCGGTGCGATTGCCGCGCGAAGCGACATTGGACCCCAGCACCGCGCCGGCCAGGGCGCCGATCAGGCCGCCGGCGACTGTCGAGCTGTTGTCATTGCAGCGCACGGTCGCGCTGTTGGTGTCGCTGCCGTAGTAGCCGGCGTACGGGGGCGGCGAGTAGGTGGACCAGTAGCGCTCGTCCCAGGTCGGCCGGGTGTACATCCGGGCGTAGGAGCCCGAGCCGTAGCGGGCGTCGTAGATCGTGCGGGCGCGCTCCCATTCGTTGAGGCGGCGATTGTACTCGCGGCGCGCTTCGCGGCTGGAGCGTCGTGCGGCGTTGTATTCACTGCGGCTGTCAGCCTGGGGGCCGGGGCCGGTGGCGTTGCGTCCGGCCCAGTAGCCCTCGTTCCAGTCGGGCCGGGCGTAGTAGCGGGCATAGGCGCCGGAGCCGAAGCGGGCGTCATAGGTGGCGCGGGCGCGTTCCCAGTCGGCCAGGCGGCGGTCGTAGTCGGCGCGGGCCTCGCGGTACTCCTCGCGCGCATCCTGATATTTGTCGCGGCTGTTCTCGTACTGGTCGCGCTTGTTTTCGTATTGCTGCTTCTGGTTCTGGTAGACCTCCTGCTGGCGCTGGGATTCCTGCGTCTGGCGATAGGTCTGGGCCGTGGCCGGAAGGGCCATGGCGAGCGCGAGGACCGAAGCGGTTCCGAGCTTCAGAATGGTGGGCATTGGGGTAGCTCCTGGTTTCCTCGACCCAGCCCAAACGCCGCCATGGCCCAGGTGTTCCGCGATCACCACGCGCTGCCCCGGGTTCCCGGCTTGTGAGCGCGGCCGTTCACGCCTAATTTCCGCGGCTTCCCCGGGCGGCAGCCCCATTGGACGGATCCCTGGATGGCCGCGCATTACCTCGAGTTCGAGCGACCGATCGCCGACCTCGAATCCAAGATCGAGGAACTGTCCAAGCTCTCCGAGACCGCGAGCCCTGGCGCGTTCGACGATGAGATCGAGGCCCTGCGCACGCGGGCCCAGGACATGCGCCGCGACGCCTACGCCAACCTCGACGCCTGGCAGAAGACCCAGGTCGCCCGGCATCCTGACCGGCCGCACTTCATCGACTGGGTCGGCGGCCTGATCGACGAGTTCCAGGAACTGCGCGGCGACCGCAAGTTCGCCGACGACCAGGCGATCATGGGTGGGCTGGGCCGCTTCCGGGGCCGCCCCGTGGTGGTGATCGGCCACGAGAAGGGCCGCGACACCGTCAGCCGCGTGAAGCACAACTTCGGCTATGCGCGGCCCGAGGGCTATCGCAAGACCGTGCGGCTGATGGAACTGGCCGAGCGTTTCAACCTGCCCGTCATCAGCTTCGTCGACACCGCCGGCGCCTATCCCGGCATGGCCAGCGAGGAGCG
The DNA here is from genome assembly GCA_963205005.1 of Pseudomonadota bacterium. Lineage (GTDB taxonomy): Bacteria > Pseudomonadota > Alphaproteobacteria > Caulobacterales > Caulobacteraceae > Phenylobacterium. The sequence goes on along the minus strand of CAUJHW010000082.1, from coordinate 9,352 downwards.
CGGCGTGGCCGAGGCGATCGCGCGCTCGACCGAGAAGTGCCTGCTGCTGTCGACGCCGAACATCGCCGTCATCACCGGCGAGGGCATGAGCGGCGGCGCCATCGGCATCGCCGCCACTGGCCGGGTGCTGATCCTGGAGCACGCCATCTATTCCGTGATCTCGCCGGAAGGCGCCAACTCGATCCTCTGGCGCGGCGCGCGCACGCCGGGAGAGGCGGCCAAGGCCTTCAAGCTCACCGCCCAGGAACTCCTGAAGCACGCCATCGTCGACCGGATCATCCCTGAGCCGCCGGGCGGCGCGCATTCCGATCCCGAGGCGGCGATCCGGATGGTCGGCGATGTGCTTGAGGAAGAACTCAAGGCGCTGGACGGCCTGTCCCCCGACGAACTGCGGGCCCGCCGCTCGGAACGCTTCTATGCCATCGGCCGCACCGGCGTGACCTGAGCCTTCGCGAGCGGGCGCTTGCCTGACGCGGCGTCCGGGGGTTCAACTGCTCTCAAACAAGCGTTTGGGAGAAGACGATGGCACTGAAGACCCGTTTCACCGAGACCTTCGGGATCGAACACCCGATCGTGCAGGGCGGCATGCAGTGGGTGGGCCGCGCCGAGCTGGTGGCGGCGGTGGCCAACGCCGGGGGCCTCGGCTTCATCACCGCGCTCACCCAGCCCACGCCGGATGACCTGCGCCGCGAGATCGACCGCTGCCGGGCGCTGACGGACAAGCCGTTCGGTGTGAACCTGACCATCCTGCCCGCCATCACCCCACCGCCCTACGCGGAGTACCGGCAGGCGATCATCGACGGCGGCGTGAAGATCGTCGAGACGGCCGGCTACAAGCCGCAGGAGCACGTCGACCACTTCAAGGCTCACGGCATCAAGGTGATCCATAAATGCACCGCGGTCCGCCATGCCCTGTCGGCCGAGCGGATGGGCGTGGACGCCATCTCCATCGACGGCCTGGAATGCGCGGGCCACCCGGGTGAGGACGACGTCGGCGGACTGATCCTGATCCCGGCGGCGGCTGACAAGGTGAAGATCCCGATGATCGCCTCGGGCGGCTTCGGCGATGCGCGCGGCCTGGTCGCCGCCCTGGCCCTCGGCGCCGAGGGCGTCAACATGGGCACCCGCTTCATGGCCACGGTCGAAAGCCCGATCCACCAGAAGGTGAAGGAGCAGATCGTCGCCAACGACGAGCGCCAGACCAACCTGATCTTCCGCACCATGCACAACACAGCCCGGGTGGCGAAGAACGCCGTGTCGGACGAAGTTGTGCGCATCGAGCGCGCCGGCGGGGCCAAGTTCGAGGACGTGAAGGACCTGGTGGCGGGCGCCCGCGGCAAGGTGGTCTACGAGGCCGGCGATCCGGACTACGGCATCTGGTCAGCGGGCCAGGTCCAGGGGCTGATCCACGACATCCCGACCTGCGCGGAACTGATCCACCGCATCGTCAGCGAAGCCGAGGCGATCATCACCCAGCGCCTGGCGGGCGCCGTTGTGCGGAGCCTCCAGGCGGCGGAGTGAGAATTCTCGCCTGTCTGATCCTCTCCCCCGACGCGCAGCGCGAGGGGAGAGGGTAGGGAGAGGGGCGGCCGGGTCTCGAAGTTACTCCTGCGGGTTCAGCGAGGATCAGCTGCGCTGACGCTAGTCATGGCTGCGCGATGGTTGTCGCGGCATCATACGCGCCGCCCCTCTCCCTACCCTCTCCCCTCCCACTTCGTGTGGGGGGCGAGGACAGGCCCGCAACAAAAACGCCGCCGGGGTGACCCGGCGGCGTTTTCGCATTGTCTCCTCGGGAAACGGCCGGACCCGAAGGCCCGGCCGGTACGCGATCTAGAAGTTCATGTTCGCGCCGACGAAGAAGTACCGGCCCGCGTTGTCGTACTGCGACGAGCCCGTGCCCGTGCCCGTCAGGGTTTCCGGCAGGCGCGGCGGGTTCTTGTCGAACACGTTGACCACGCCGGCGCGGAAGGTCACGTCGTCGTTCAGCTTGTAGGTGGCGCGGAGGTCGTGACGGAAGTAGTCGCCCGTCTTGTACGGATCCAGCACGCCGGCCTGCTGCACCTGGCTCGCGATCATCGAACCGAAGTAGAGCGTGCTCCAGCCCAGCGAGATCTTGTCGTAGGTCCAGCGGATTGAGGCGTTACCCTTCCACTCCGGCGTCGCGTTGGTGATCGTGTTCGCGAACTGGGTGAACGCCTGGCCGGGCAGGCCCTGCTGCGCGAACTGGTACATCCAGGTCGCGTCCACTCGCATGGCGATGTCGCCGTAATCCTTGCCGAACAGGTCTTCCGTCTGGAAGCCGTACGACACGGCATAGTCGTAGCCCTCGACCTTGGTCGAGGCGACGTTCTGGTTGACCAGGACGACCTCGGTCACGCCGCCGACAACCGCGCCACCATTGGTCCCCGTCGCATCACGCCGGATCTGGGCGCAGAACGGGTTCGAGGCGTAGGACGTCGTCGCGTCGTCGTGGCACAGGGCGCCAAGCACGGTGTTGATCGGAACCGTGCCCACAGCGTCGGTCAGGTTGTACTTGAAGTAGTCGACCGAGATCTGGAGGTTCGGCACCCAGCGCGGCTTGATGACGACGCCGTACTGATAGGTGTGCGCCGTCTCCGGGCCGAGGTCCGGGTTGCCGCCTTGCAGCAGAGGCAGGGAAGAGCGGCCCGCGCCGAAGTTGGAGATGAACGTCAGCGGGTTGTAGCCCGGGATGGCCGCCGCGCAGGTGACCCGACGGGCCGCCTGCTGCGCCGCCGTCGCGCCACGGAACACGTCCTTGTCGCACGGGTCGATGGCCGCGTTGGTGAAGTTACGGCTTTGCGGGGCGAACAGCTCGACGATGTTCGGCGCACGCACAGCGGTGGACTCGGTGGCGCGGAAGGTGATGTCTTCGATCGGCGACCAGGTCAGGTTGATCCGGTACTGGTCGGTCCCGTGGATGGTGGAGTAATCCGCCGCGCGGGCCGCCAGTTCAAGCGTCAGTTCTTCAGCGAAAGGCACGTCCTTCAGGATCGGGACGCGGACTTCTCCGTAGAGTTCCTTGACGGTGTACTCACCGCCACGGGTGCCGATGGCGTTGAAGAACAGCGCGCCCGAGGCGCCCAGGGCGTCCTGGACGAACAGGCTTTCTTCCTTGCGGTACTCGGCGCCGAAAGCGACGCCCACCGGGCCTGCCGGCAGATCGAACAGGTCGGTCCCGAAGTTCACGCCGGCCACGGTCTGCTTGACAGACTGATCCGTCGCCGACAGGGCGTTGGTCCACAGGATGGCCTCACGGCTGGGGCCATTGATCAGGTCCCAAGGCACGCAGCCAGCGGCCCGGGCGCCTGCATCGCGGCAGACAACCTGACCGTTCAGCAACACGGCGTCGGTCGCCTGCTGGACGCGAGCGACCTGCGGGACGTTGTAGGAAGTCGTCGTGCCGTCCAGTCGCGAGTACTGGGCGTAACCGTCGACGTTCACGTCGCGGCCGAAGGTTTCGAACTTGCCGGCGAAGCCACCCGCGACGCGGGTCTGTTCGCGGGACGACTTGACGTCGCGGCCGCCGAATTCGCTCCAGAACTTGCCGACCTGGGCGGTCGAGCCGGTGGTGAAGGTCTTGCCGGCGGCGAGCCATTCGGCCCGCAGCTGGGACGCCGTCGCGCCGCCACCGTTCAGGTAGGCGTTATCGCCGCGCAGGACGACCGGCATGGTGCCGCCGCCCGCCGCCGACGAGAAGGCCGGCTGGAAGATGCCGTAGCCATTGGCCTTCACGTAGCTGGCGTCGATGAACGCGTGCCAGGTGTCAGTGATCTTGTAGTCGACATACGAGCGGATGACCGCGCGGTCCGACTTACCTTGCAGGGCGTTGAGCTCACCCGTGAAGTACAGGGCCTCGTCCTGACAGGTCGGTTGGACCGTGGCCGTCGAGCAGGCGGCCGAGAGGCGGACGATGCTGAGGCCATTGTCGCGGACGTCGCGGGTGACGGCCCGGGCCGTGCCGAGCGCGCCGCCGGTCAGCTGGAATGTCGCGAAGGGCGTGATGTTGCTGCGCGTGCCGGGAACGATAGGCTGCGGCGTGATCAGGTTGTTGCGGCGGACGCCGGGGATGAAGGCGCTGCGGTCCTTCTGCATGATCTTGTCCTGGCTGGCGTATTCGCCGCCGACCAGGATGCTCAGCTTGTCGTCGAAGTACTTCTTGCCCCAGTTGAAGCCGTAGCGGCCTTCTTCGCCATCGCCGCGCTCGCTGATGCCGCCCTGCAGGTCAAGCTCGAGGCCGTCCTGCTCCTTCTTCATGACGAAGTTGACGACGCCCGAGATGGCTTCCGAGCCGTAGACCGCCGAGGCGCCGCCGGCGATCGTCTCGATCCGCTCGACCATCAGCGAGGGAACGGTGTTCAGGTCCACCGCGGGGGACGAAGCGTCGGAGAACGGCAGGCGGCGGCCATCCATCAGCACCAGGGTGCGCGTGGGGCCGAGGCCCCGGATGTCGGCGCGGGTCTGGCCGGCGAGGAACAGCGTGCCGGAGGAATTCTGGCTGTTGGTCGCCGGGTTGATGTTCGGCTGGTCCAGAAGCATCTCGCCAATCGAGGTGCGGCCCGACTCGCGGATCGACTCGGCGCTGACCACCGAGAGCGGCTGGGGCGAGGAGAAGGTGTCGCGGCGGATGCGCGAACCGGTGACAACGATTTCACCGACGTCGACGCCTTCACCGGCCGTCTGGGCCAGGGCGAAGGTCGGAACGGTGAGCAGGCTGGCCGACGCGGCCGACGCCAGCAGCGCGCTGCGAAGCATGGTGTTCATGTGGACTTTCATTCTGCGGCCCCCCGGCCTGGGAAGAGGAGTGGGTGGGTTGCGTCGACCGGGGCCGACGCGGTCCGTTCAGACGCAGAATCTCTCGGGCGTCGGCGTGTTTTCGAGACGTCGACGAACGGAAAAGCGCACCTGAGCGGTGATGCCGGAAGCTGTCACGCAGGCGACATGCGAGCAACGAAAAGCCGCCATAGTTGTCCCGAACGGTGCGGTAGCGTTACAGTTTTTGGCCAATGTGCGCCATTGGCGCCACACAATCGCGGCTGAGGGGGCAAAGATCACCGCGACCCCGGTAACCTTCCGGTTACAGCTTTCAGGCGATCCGCCGTAGCGCCGCCGCCATCTCCTCGACCGCGGCTTCCGTCGTCGCCCAGGAGCACATGAAGCGCACCGAGCCGTCCAGGAACCGGTAGACGAACCAGCCGTCGGCCTGCAGCGCGGCCAGCCGCGCGTCGTCCATTTCCACGAACACGGCGTTGGCCTCGACGGGATGTCGCACCGAGAACGGCATCATGCCGGCCAGCCGGGTGGCCATGGCGTTGGCGTGGGCCGCGTGGTGGAACATCGCCCCGTCTTCCAGCATCCCGATGAACGGCGCGGCGTAGAACCGGCCCTTGGAGGGGAGCTGGCCACCCTGTTTCAGCCGGGCGTCGAAACGCCGCGCCAGCGCCCGGTCGAAGATCACCACCGCCTCGGTGGGCGGCATGCCGGCCTTGGTTCCGCCCAGCACCAGGATGTCGACGCCCAGGCCCTGGATCGCCTTCAGGTCGAAACCGTGGACCGCGGCGTTGGCCAGGCGGGCGCCGTCGAGATGCACGCCATAGCCCCTGGCCTTCACCGGGGCGATCAGCTCGGACAGCGCCGCGGCCGAATAGACCGTGCCGTACTCGGTGGCGTTGGTCAGCGACAGGGCGGCCACCGGCTGGCGGTGCGAGACGTCCGGCGCGGCGAGGGGGGCGGCCAGCGACGCCGGGTCGATCCGTCCCGAGGCGCCCGGCAGGCCGACGAGGCCCAGGCCATGCCCGAACAGGCCCGGCGCGCCGGTTTCGTCGGTGCAGATGTGGGCGTGCTCGTGGGCCAGCACCGCCTCGAACGGCCGGCAGAGCGCCGCCAGCGAGATCGCATTGGCGGCGGTGCCGGAGGCCACGAACCGCACCTCGGCGTCGGCGTCCAGCAGGGCGCGGACCAGGTCCGCAGCCCGCGCGCTGACCGCATCGGTCCCGTAGCCCGACGCGAAGCCCGTATTGGCAGCGAGGAGCGCCGCCATCGCCTCAGGCGCTGCGGGGGCCGTGTTGTCGGAGGCGAAGTCGTAGCGGGCCATGAGTTGGCTTTTAGGCCCCCCGCGCCAGCGGGCAAGGCCCCCCAGTCAGCGTCATCCCACGGCCAGCCGCAGGCTGGACCGGGGGACCCATACGGTCTCTCGAAGCGGCGACGTCAGCTTGGGTCCCCCGGATCGCCCTGCGGGCGACCGTGGGATGACGATGTTGACGCGCCTCAGACCTCGCGGGCCCAGGCGCGGACCTCGCCGACGAACAGGTCGGGCTCCTCCATCGCCGCGAAGTGGCCGCCGCTCGGCATCTCGGTCCAGCGGACGATGTTGTGGGCCCGTTCGGCGAAGCTGCGGGGCGGGGCCGCGTAGAGCGGCTCGCCGGGGAAGTTGGCGAAGGCGGTGGGGGTTTCCAGCCGCTCGCCGGGGGCGAAGGCCAGTCCGCCCTCCTCCACGAGGCCGCGGTAGTACCAGGCGCCTGTCGTGAAGCTGCCGGTCATCACATAGATCATGATGTTGGTGAGCAGCCGGTCGCGGGGATAGGCCTCGTCCATCGACTTCAGGCTCAGGTCCGACCAGTCGTGGAACCGCTCCAGGATCCGGGCGGCCTGGCCCACGGGGTTGCCGGCGCCCATCCAGGCGATCGACTGCGGCTTGGAAACCTGGAGCCGGAAGTAGGCCCCCATGACCTCCTGCGCCGCGGCCTGCTTCTGGGCCCAGGCGATCTCGGCCTCGCCCTGCGGGCCGCCCGGGGGCCGGAAGCCCATCATGTTCAGGTGGATGGCGCGGGCGTGGGCGCCGTGGTCGCGGCCCAGCCAGGAGGTGACCATCGCCCCCCAGTCGCCACCCTGGGCGAGATAGGTCTCGTAGCCCAGGACCTGCGTCATCAGGGTGTTGAACAGCCGCGCGGTGGTCCGCTGGCCGATCGGCCGGGTGGGCTTGGAGGAGAACCCGAACCCGGGAAGCGAGGGGATCACCAAGTCGAAGGCGTCGGCGGGGTCGCCGCCGAAGCGGGACGGGAAGGCCAGCTTCTCGATGACCTGCCAGAACTCGTAGTGCGAGCCCGGCCAGCCGTGGGTGATGATCAGCGGCCGCTTGCCGCCCGCCTCGCCGACCACATGCAGGAAGTGCAGGTCGTAGTCCTCGACCCGGGCCGTGAACTGCGGGAAGCGGTTGAGATCCTCGACCGCGGCCTTCCAGTCGAAGCGGTCGGCCCAGTACCCGCAGAGATCCTTGAGGTAGGCCCCGTCGCAGCCATAGGCCCAGCCGTCGGGAACCTCGGGCATCGGCGGCCAGGGATATTCCCGCACCTGTTCAAGGACCGCCTTGACCTGCGATTTCTTCCAGTGGACTTCGAAGGGCTTCGGCTTGGCCATGGGTGTCTCCGTTTCCCGGAGCATGCGTCGCTTACCCCAGGGGGCGTCAAGCGCCGGGACGCAGTCCGCGGGCCAGGGCGAGGGTCATCTTCTCGCGCATCTCGTGCGCGGAGCCGGCCGGCAGCTTGCCGGCCATTTCCAGGACCACGACGCCGTGGGTGGCGGCCCAGAACATGGCGCCGATCTGCTGCGGGTCGCCCGCCATCCGGCCGGCGGCGACCTGATCGGTGACCCAGGCGCTCATCTGCGCGTGCGCCCGCCGGCCGGCCTCGATCAGCTCCGGATAGGCCTCGTCGTTCGGCTGGTGCAGGTCGAACATCAGCTTGTAGGTATGCGGGTGCTCGAAGGCGAAGTTGACATAGGCCTCGCCGACGGCCTGGCCCTTGCCGCGCCCCCGGGCCTCGTCGCGGGCCTTCTCAAGAGTCTCGGCGAAGCGGGTGAAGCCATTGGTGCGCACCGCCGCCAGGATGTCTTCCTTGTCCTTGAAGTAGCGGTAGGGGGTCATCGGCGAGACACCGAGCGCCGAGGCGAGCTGGCGCATGGTCACCGCATCGGGACCCTTTTCCGCGAACAGGCGCTCGGCGGCCTCGCACAGCCGCTCGCGGAAGTCGGCGACGTCGGACTCGGTGAGGACGCGGGGCATGAATTCGACACTTGCAAGAAAACGCTTGCCAACTGCTAGCGGCTCGCCAATTAATTTACAACGTAAGTTACAAGAACGGAACTGGAGGAACGGTCATGGACGGCGATGCGCGCATCAATCCCTACCTGGCGGGCAATTTCGCCCCGGTCCGCTCGGAAGACGACTTCGACCTCAAGGTGACCGGCGAGATCCCGGTCGGCCTGCGCGGCGCCCTGTTCCGCATCGGACCCAACCCGCAGTTCGAGCCCCGCGACCCCAACCACCACTGGTTCGGCGGCGACGGCATGGTCCACGGCTTCTACGTGGCTGACGGCAAGGTCGCCTACCGCAACCGCTACGTCCGCACGCCGAAGTGGGAGCTGGAGCACGAACATGGCCGCGCCCTGTTCGGCTCCATGGGCAACCCGATGACCACCGACCCGCTGGCCATGGGCAACGAGGGCGGCGTCGCCAACACCAATATCCTCTGGCACGCCGGCAAGCTGCTGGCGCTGGAGGAGGGCCACCACCCCTTCCAGATGGACCCGAGGACGCTTGAATCCCGGGGCTACGACCGCGAATTCAAGGGGCGGGTGACGGCGCACCCGAAGATCGATCCGAAGACCGGCGAGATGGTCTGGTTCGCCTATGGCGTCGGCGACATGCCGCTGTCGGCCGGCATGAGCTATGGCCGCACGGCGCCGGACGGGACGCTGATCAGCCGCCAGGACTTCCAGGCCCCCTTCGCTTGCATGGTCCACGACTTCATGGTCACCGAGAACCACGCCCTGTTCCCGATCCTGCCGCTGACCGCCAGCCTGCAGCGGGCGATGACCGGCCTGCCGCCGTTCGCCTGGGAGCCGGAGAAGGGCAGCTATGTCGGCGTCATGCGCCGCGACGCCGACGTCTCGACGATCCGCTGGTTCAATGCCCCGGCCTGTTACGTTTTTCACCCGCTGAACAGCTGGGAGGAGGGCGACAAGATCTACTGCGACGTGATGCGCTACGACGTGGCGCCCCTGTTCCCCAAGGCCGACGGCTCGCGGGGCGACAAGGCGGCCGCGCGGCTGATGCGCTGGACCTTCGACCTGGCCGGCAACTCCGACGCCATCCAGGAGACCCCGCTGGACGATCTGGACGGGGAGTTCCCGCGGGTCGACGCGCGGGTCGAGACGCTGAAGCATCGCCACGCCTGGTACGCCGCCGATCCGGGCGGGTTCGCCACGGTGAAGATGTCGGCCATCGCCCACCTGGACCTGCAGACCGGCCAGCGCCAGGTCTATGAACTCAACGGCG
>CAUJHW010000081.1 GCA_963205005.1 Pseudomonadota bacterium | reverse complement strand
CCTAGATAAGGGGGAAAGGAAATCCGGAGCTGTTCATGGACATAGCCACGCTCGTCAGCGACCCAGCCGCATGGGCCGCCCTCCTCACCCTGATCGTGATGGAGGTGGTGCTTGGCATCGACAACCTGGTCTTCATCTCGATCCTTTCGAACAAGCTGCCGGAGCATCAGCGCGCGAAGGCGCGGCGGATCGGCATCTCTCTTGCGCTGATCATGCGGCTGGCGCTGCTGTCGACCCTGGCCTTCATCGTCAGCCTGACAAAGCCGGTGTTCGAACTGCCCTGGCAGGGTCCGGTGGGCGCCCACGGCGAGCCGATGTTCGAACTGGCCTTCTCCTGGCGCGACCTGATCCTGATCGCCGGCGGCCTGTTCCTGGTCTGGAAGGCGACAACCGAGATCCACGAGAAGGTCGATCCGCAGGAAACCCACGGGGTGATGGACACCAAGCAGCGGATCTCGATGGGCTTCGGCGCGGCGATCGTTCAGATCCTGCTGCTGGACCTGGTGTTCTCGGTGGACTCGATCCTGACCGCGGTCGGGATGACCGAGCACCTGCCGATCATGTTCGCCGCGGTGATCTTCGCGGTGCTGGCGATGCTGCTGGCGGCCAATCCGCTGGCGGAGTTCATCAACAACAACCCGACCGTGGTGATGCTGGCGCTGGGCTTCCTGCTGATGATCGGCGCGGTGCTGATCGCCGAGGGCTTCGGCGCCCACGTGCCGAAGGGCTACATCTACGCCGCCATGGCCTTCTCCGGCGGCGTCGAGGCGCTGAACATGCTGTCGCGGCGGAAGAAGCCCTCGGTCGAGGACAAGGTCCTGCACTGAGCCTTGCTCCCCTCCGGGGGAGCTCCGGCGAAGCCGGTGAGGGGGCTTGCACTTGAAGGCGAGGGCTGCCCGCTGAACGGTTACGGCGGAAGCCCCCTCCGCCGCTTCACGGTCCCCCTCACCCGGTGGGGGAGGACTTTCTACAGGAAGCTGTAGGGGTCGATGTCGATGGAGACGCGGATGGCGCCGGGGGGACGGACGCGGGCGCGCCAGGCGGCCATATAGGCCGAGAGATCGACGGCGCGGTCGGCGCGCACCAGGAAGCGCTTGCGGCGGCGGCCGCGGATAAGCCCCAGCGGGGCGTCCGCGGGGCCATAGACCTCCACGCCCTCGGCGTTGGGCGCGGCCTCGGCCATGGCGCGCATGAAGGCCTCGAGCTGTGCGCCGTCGGGGCCGGAGGCGATCACCGCCGCCAGCCGGCCGAACGGCGGCAGGCCGGCCATCTCCCGCTCTGACATCTCGGCGGCGACAAAAGCGTCGCGGTCCTGGGCCTTCAGCGCCTGCATCACCGCGTGCTCGGGGGCGTAGGTCTGCAGCAGCGCGCGGCCGGGACGGTCCCGGCGCCCCGCGCGGCCGGTGGCCTGGGCGAGAAGCTGGTAGGTGCGTTCGGCGGCCCGCAGGTCGCCGCCGCGCAGGCCGAGGTCGGCGTCGACCACGCCGACCAGGGTGAGATTGGGGAAGTTGTGCCCCTTGGCCGCGGCCTGGGTGGCGACAAGGATGTCGATCTCGCCAGCGGCCATGGTCTCCACCAGCCGGCGCGCCTCGCGGGCGTCGAACACGGTGTCGGACGAGAACACCGAGATGCGGGCGTCAGGAAAAAGTTCGCGAGCCTCCTCCTCCACCCGCTCCACGCCGGGGCCGATGGAGACCAGGCTGTCCTTCGCCCCGCAGTGCGGGCAGGCCAGCGGCTTTGGCATGGAGAAGCCGGTCAGGTGACAGACCAGGCGGCCGGTATAGCGGTGCTCCACCAGCCAGGAATCGGTGTCCGGCGCGGTCATCCGCTGGCCGCAGGCCTTGCAAAGCACCAGCGGCGCATAGCCCCGGCGGTTGAGGAACAGGAGGCTCTGCTCGCCGCGCGCCCAGGTCTGCGCCATGGCTTCGCGCAGCGGCGGCGACAGCCAGCGGCCGGTCTCCGGCGGCGTTTCGCGCAGGTCGATCAGGTCGATGTCCGGCAGGCGGGCGACCCCATGGCGGGCCGACAGCTTCAGCCAGCGGTAGCGGCCCTGCTCGGCGTTGCGCAGGGATTCCAGCGATGGCGTCGCCGAGGCGAGGATCACGCCGGCGCCCTCGATCCGGGCGCGAGCCACCGCCAGGTCGCGGCCCTGGTAGATGAAACCCTCCTCCTGCTTGAACGAGGTGTCGTGCTCCTCGTCGACGATGATCAGGCGGAGCTTGGCAAAGGGCAGGAACAGGGCCGAGCGGGCGCCGACGACGATGCGGCAGCGGCCGGCGGCCACCGCCTCCCACACCCGGCGCCGCGCCGGCGGGGCGACGTCGGAGTGCCACTCGCCGGGCTGGGCGCCGAAGCGGGCGGCCACACGGGCGATCACCGCCTGGGTGAGCGCGATCTCTGGCAGCAGGATCAGCACCTGGGCGTCCGGGTCGGCGGCGAGCGCGGCGGCGGCGGCCTCCAGATAGACCTCGGTCTTGCCCGAGCCCGTCACGCCGTCCAGCAGGGTGACGCTGAAGCCGCCGGTCCGGGCCATTCCGGCCAGCACCTGGGCGGCGGCGGCCTGACTCGGGTTGAGGGTCTCGCCCAGACGGGACAGGTCGGGCGGATCGAAGCCGGCGTCGACCACGATCTGCTCCAGCGCCAGGACGCCCTCGTCCACCAGTCCCTTGACCACGCCGGAGGAGACGCCGGCCGTGCGGGCCAGGTCGGCCGGCGGCAGGGGCCCGGCGGCGGCGGCGTCCAGCACCCGCGTGCGGGCGGCGGTGGGCCGGGCGGGCGCGACGCCGGTGGGGACAACGACCCGGACCGGCCGGGGCTTCGGCGCGCGGGCGCCGCGGAGCGCGATGGCCAGCGGCTGGCCGGGGGCGTCCACGGCATAGCGGGCGGCCCACTGGACGAACTCCAGGGTGCGCGGCGGCAGGGGCGGCTCGTCCAGGCGTTCGGCCACGGGCTTCAGCGGGCGATTGCCGCCGGCCGCCTCGCGCAGCGCCGTCACCACGCCCCGGATCAGGCGGGGGCCCAGGGGCACCGCCACCTGGTCGCCGGCGGCCAGATCCATGCCTTCGGGCTCGGCGTAGTCGAACGCCTCCGGCAGCGGCATGGGGAGAAGGACGGAGGCGATGCGGCTCATGGTTTTGCGCTTGAGGGCTTCGCAGCTACAAGCGGCGTGAACAAGCCCAAGGTCCAAGATATGCAGCTCTTCCTCGACACCACCGACACCGCCGTCCTGAAGGACCTCGCCGAGACCGGCCTGGTCGACGGGGTGACCACCAACCCGACGCTGATCGCCAAGTCGGGCCGCAACATGCTGGAAGTGATCGCCGAGATCTGCGGCATCGTCGAAGGCCCGGTGAGCGCGGAAGTCGCCGCCATGGACGTCGCCGGCATGCTGGCCGAGGGCCGCAAGCTGGCCGGCGTGGCGCCCAATGTGGTGGTCAAGGTGCCGCTGACCCGCGAGGGCCTGACCGCCACCGCCCAGTTCACCGCCGAGGGCATCCAGACCAACGTCACCCTCTGCTTCTCGGCCGCCCAGGCCCTGCTGGCCGCCAAGGCGGGCGCGACCTACATCAGCCCGTTCATCGGCCGCCTGGACGACCACGGCGCCAACGGCATGGACCTGATCACCGAGATCCGGGCGATCTACGACAACTACGACTTCGACACCGAGATCCTGGCCGCCTCGATCCGCACGCCGGCCCATGTGACCGAGGCCGCCCTGGCCGGGGCCGACTGCGCCACCATCCCGCCGGACGTTTTCCTGGCCCTCTTCAAGCACCCGTTAACCGAACGCGGGCTCCAACAGTTCATGGCGGACTGGGCCAAGACCGGACAGTCCATCCTGTAGGAGAGCTTGAGGCATGGACGGGTCGCAGGGTGAATTCGCTTTCGAGCCTCCCCTTGAGCCGTCCGCCGTGCGGCGCTTCCTGGCCGACAACCCCGGCTTCCTGACCGGCGACGACGGACTGCTGTCGGAGCTGGGGCTGAAGGTGGCCGGCGGCAATGTCGTGGAGTTCGCCCCGGCGGCGCTCGCCCGCGTCCACGCCGCCCACCAGCGCGAGGCCGAGCAGCGCCAGCAGTTGGAAGAGACCGCACGCGCCAACTTCGCCGCCCAGGCCCAGACCCACGGCGCGGTCGTGGACCTGCTGGACGCCCGCAACAATTCCGACCTGGCCCGCCGGGTGGACGAACTGGCCCGCACACGGTTCGGCCTGGCCGCCGGAATCATCGCCCTGGAGACCGAGGGCCTGCCGCCCGCCGGCTGGAAGCGGCTCGTGGAGGGACAGGTGGACCTGATCCTCGACGGCTCGCAGCGGCTGGCCCGAATGGGCTTCGCACCCACGGCGCTGGGCCTGTTCGGCGCGGACGCGGGCGACATCCGCTCGATGGCCATGGTCCGCATGGCGATCTGGGAGCCCGCGCGCCAGGGTCTGCTGGCCTTCGGCTCGACCGACCCGGAAGGCTTCACGCCGGAGATGGGCAGCGAACTGGTGGCGTTCCTGGCCCGGGTGGTGGAACGCACGGCGGAGCGATGGCAGCTCCTGTGACGGGCCACGAGGCCCGGGCGCTCTGGCTGGAGCACCTGGCCCACGAACGCCGCGCCTCTCCCCGCACCCTGGAGGCCTACGGCTTCGCGGCGGGGCGCTACATCGGTTTCCTCGAACGTCATCTGGGCGAGACGGTCAGCGTCGCCACCCTGTCGAAGGTCACCGCCGGTGAACTGAGGGCGTGGCTGGCGCATCTGCGGTCCGGCGACCGGCCACTGTCGCCGCGCTCGCTGAGCCAGGCACTGTCGGCGATCCGCACCTTCCACCGCTTTCTCGACCGGCGGCTCGACGCGCCCAACGCCAACATCGCCCTGGTGCGCGGACCCCGGGTGAAGCCGGGCGCGCCCCGGCCGGTCACCGAGGACCAGGCCGCGGGCATGATCGCCGAGCCCGGCCTCGACCCGGACCGGGAGGACTGGGAAGCCGCCCGCGACGCCGCGGTTCTGACCCTGCTCTACGGCTGCGGCCTGCGGATCTCGGAGGGGCTGTCGCTGAAACGGTCCGACGCCCCGCTGGGCGACCTGCTGCGGATCACCGGCAAGGGCTCGAAGACCCGCATGGTCCCGGTGCTGCCGGCTGTGCGCGAGGCGGTGGACGCCTATCTGGCCGAGGTCCCGTTCGTGCTGGACGCCGACGGCGCGCTGTTCCGGGCCAAGCGCGGGGGCCCCTTAAGTCCCCGCCACGTGCAGGCGATGGTGCAGTTGCTGCGCGGACGACTCGGACTGCCCGCCAGCGCCACGCCGCATGCGCTGCGGCATTCGTTCGCGACCCACCTGCTGGGCGCGGGCGCGGACCTGCGCTCGATCCAGGAACTGCTGGGCCATGCCTCGCTGTCGACGACGCAGCGCTACACCGAGGTGGACGCCGCGGCCCTGCTGGGGGCCTACAATCAGGCGCATCCGCACGCCTGACGGGATGGTTCCTAGTCGGCGACCCGGCGGTCGAGACCTGCGGGCTGGGCCGGCGCGAGCATCAGCGGACACGGGCGCGCCCGGCGGTCCTCCGGGCGGGTGACCGGGACCCGGCTGCCGGTGAGCAGGATCCGTTCCGGCCGCATGCGCTCCGCGCGCTCGCTGACATAGTAGGGCGACGGCTGGCAGCGGACGGGGGTGCGGTCGCCGGCCTGGGCGTCGTCGGCGACCGGCAGGCCCGCGGCGAGGCTGGCGAGCAGCAGGGCGGCGCCGATCGTCATCGGGGGGCGTCCAGGCCGCCCAGCAGGCACATCTCGCCCATGGGCATCTCGATCAGTTTCCTGATCCGGGCCTCGTCCCGGTCCTTGCGATAGAGCAGCGCCGGTTCGGGTCCCGAGGTCTGCAGGCGCCCGGCGTCCTTGCAGAGCCGCGGGGTCGTCCGCCGCTCGAAGACGCGGACGGCCGGAGGACGGTGCAGGGTCGGCGGCGGCGCAGGGGACAGGACGACGGTCGCGGCGGCGAGCAGTTCCAGCATGGCGGCCTCCCGGAGCGTTCGGTCGGACCGGAGGCTGCCACCGTCGCGGACAGGCGCCAAATTAAGCTTCGGTCACCTCAGCCGCGTTCGAACCTGATCCAGGGAATGCCGCCGTCCTCGCCGGTCTCGGTGCAGCGGAAGCCCTCGCGGACATAGAAGGCCTGGGCGCCGGCGTTGGCCGCCTGGCACTTCAGGGCGAGCCTGCCGCCCGCGGCGGCGATCACGTGATGCAGCAGGGCCTTGCCGACGCCGCGGCCACGCTCGGTGACATAGAGCGAGTGCAGGAAGGTCTGGGGCCGGTAGAGCGCCGCGACGCCCACCAGCCGGCCAGCGGCGAGTGCGATGTAGATTTCCTCGTCCCGGGCGGCGGCGAGGAAGTCCTCCGCCCGGTGCCGCTCGGGCGGCAGCCAGTTGAAGGTGTCGCGCAGCACGCGGACATAGAGATCGGCGCAGACCGGCAGCTCGGCCGGCCGGGCGCGGCGGAGCGTCAGGCCCGGGGTCAGGCCTGCATCGTCCACCCTTCAACTCCCATGGCGGCCTGGCGCAGGGCCTCGGAACGGGTCGGGTGCGGGTGGCAGGTGCGGGCGACGTCCTCGGACGCGGCGCGGAAGGCCATGGCGACACAGTACTCGCCGATCATCTCGCTGACCTGCGGGCCGACCATGTGCACGCCCAGGATCTCGTCGGTGACGGCGTCGGCCAGCACCTTCACGAAGCCCTCGGTCTCGTGGTTGATCTTGGCGCGGCTGTTGGCGCTGAACGGGAACTTGCCGGTCTTGTAGGCCCGGCCGTCGGCCTTGAGCTGCTCCTCGGTCCTGCCGACCCAGGCCACCTCGGGCGAGGTGTAG
>CAUJHW010000080.1 GCA_963205005.1 Pseudomonadota bacterium | reverse complement strand
AGGTGCGGCCCGACTCGCGGATCGACTCGGCGCTGACCACCGAGAGCGGCTGGGGCGAGGAGAAGGTGTCGCGGCGGATGCGCGAACCGGTGACGACGATTTCACCGACGTCGACGCCTTCACCGGCCGTCTGGGCCTGGGCGAAGGTCGGAACGGTGAGCAGGCTGGCCGACGCGGCCGACGCCAGCAGCGCGCTGCGAAGCATGGTGTTCATGTGGACTTTCATTCTGCGGCCCCCCGGCCTGGGAAGAAGAGTGGGTGGGGCGCGCCGGCCGGGGCCGACGCTCGGCCGTCCAGACGCAGAATCAACTGAGCGCCGGCGTGTTGTTCAGACGTCGACGACCAGAGAAATGCACCTGAGCGGTGATGCCGGAAGCTGTCACGCAGCCGACATGCGAGCAACGAAAAGCCGCCACAGTGACGCCGAACAGTGCGGTATCGTTACAGTTTTCAGACTGTGTGCGCCATTGGCGCCACACAATCGCGGCTCTGGGGGCAAAGCTCACCGCGCCGCCGGTAACCTGCCGGTTACGGTTTCAGGCGATCCGGCGAAGCGCCCCGGCCATCTCCTCGACGGCGGCTTCCGTCGTCGCCCACGAGCACATGAAGCGCACGGATCCGTCCAGGAAACGGTACACGAACCAGCCTTCGGCCTGCAGCGCGGCCAGGCGCGGGTCGTCCATCTCAACGAACACGGCGTTGGCCTCGACCGGATGCCGCACGGGGAAGGGCATCAGGCCCGCGAGCCGGGTGGCCATGGCGTTGGCGTGGGCGGCGTGATGGAACATCGCCCCGTCCTCCAGCATGCCGATGAACGGCGCGGCATAGAACCGACCCTTGGAGGGTAGCTGGCCGCCCTGCTTCAGGCGGGCGTCGAAGCGTCGGGCCAGCTCCCGGTCGAAGATCACCACGGCCTCGGTGGGCGGCATGCCGGCCTTGGTTCCGCCGACCACCAGGATGTCGACGCCCAGGCCGGCTATGGCCTTCAGGTCGAAGCCGTGAACCGCCGCATTGGCCAGCCGCGCGCCGTCCAGGTGCACGCCGTAGCCCTTGGCCTTCACAGGCGCGATCAGCGTGGCCAGCGCCTCGGCGGAATAGACCGTGCCGTACTCGGTGGCGTTGGTCAGCGACAGGGCGGCCACCGGCTGGCGGTGCGACACATCGGGCGCGGCGAGGGGCGCGGTCAGCGACGCCGGGTCGATCCGGCCCGATGCGCCCGGCAGGCCGACGAGGCCCAGTCCATGCCCGAACAGACCCGGCGCGCCGGTCTCGTCCGTGCAGACATGGGCGTGCTCATGGGCCAGCACCGCTTCGAACGGGCGGCAGAGCGCGGCCAGGGAGATGGCATTGGCCGCGGTTCCGGAAGCCACGAAGCGAACCTCCGCGTCGGAGTCCAGCATCTCCCGGACCAGATCCGCCGCCCGCGCGCTGACCGCGTCGGTCCCGTAGCCTGACGTGAACCCCGAATTCGCCGCGACGAGCGCCGCCATGGCCTCGGGCGCGGCGGGGGCGGTGTTGTCGGAGGCGAAGTCGTAACGAGCCATGGGCATTCCTGGTGCGGGGTCTGGGGACGGCCAGCAAGTCGATCCAAAAGATGCCCGCCGCGCCTCCTCCCCCATCGGTGGAGGGGGATCCTGCGCAGCAGGGTGGAGGGGGCTTCGCCACAAGCGCGGCGGATGGGGCGGGCCCCTACACCGCGTTCCGCGGTCCCCTTTCCCCGATGGGGGAGGAGAGGCAGGCTGCGCTTCAGACCTCGCGGGCCCAGGCGCGGACTTCATCCACGAACAGGTCGGGTTCCTCCATGGCGGCGAAGTGGCCGCCGCGGGGCATCTCGGTCCAGCGGACGATGTTGTGGGCCCGCTCGGCGAAGCTGCGGGGCGGGGCGGCGTAGAGCGGTTCGCCGGGGAAGTTGGCGAAGGCGGTGGGGGTTTCCAGCCGCTCGCCGGGCGCAAACGGCAGGCCGCCTTCCTCCACGAGGCCGCGGTAGTACCAGGCGCCCGTGGTGAAGCTGCCGGTCATCACGTAGATCATGATGTTGGTGAGCAGCCGGTCGCGCGGATAGACCTCGTCCATCGACTTCAGGCTCAGGTCCGACCAGTCGTGGAAGCGTTCAAGGATCCAGGCGGCCTGGCCGACCGGATTGCCGGCGCCCATCCAGGCGATCGACTGCGGCTTGGAGACCTGGAGCCGGAAGTAGGCGCCCATCACCTCCTGGGCGGCGGCCTGCTTCTGGGCCCAGGCGACCTCGGCCTCGCCCTGCGGACCGCCCGAAGGCCGGAAGCCCATCATGTTCAGGTGGATGGCCCGGGCATGCGCGCCGTGGTCACGGCCGAGCCAGGAGGTAACCATGGCCCCCCAGTCGCCGCCCTGGGCGAGATAGGTGTCGTAGCCCAGCACCTGCGTCATCAGGGTGTTGAACAGCCGCGCAGTCGATCGCTGGCCGATGGGGCGCGTGGGCTTCGACGAGAAGCCGAAGCCGGGCAGGGACGGGATCACCACGTCGAAGGCGTCTGCCGCGTCGCCGCCGAAACGGGACGGGAACGCCAGCTTCTCGATGGACTGCCAGAATTCGTAGTGCGAGCCCGGCCAGCCGTGGCTGAGGATCAGCGGGCGCTTGCCGCCGGCCTCGCCGACCACGTGCAGGAAGTGGATATCGAAGTCCTCGACCCGGGCGGTGAACTGCGGGAAGCGGTTCAACTCCTCGACCGCCGCTTTCCAGTCGTAGCGTTCGGCCCAGTAGCCGCAGAGGTCCTTCAGATAGGCCCCGTCGCAGCCATAGGCCCAGCCATCGGGAACCTCCGGCGTCGGCGGCCAGGGATAGTTCCGGACCTGTTCAAGGACTGCCTTGACCTGGGATTTCTTCCAGTGGACTTCGAAGGGCTTCGGCTTGGCCATCTAGATGCTCCGTTTGCATGACCATGCCCCGCTTGCCCCAAGGCGCGTCAAGGGTCAGGCGCCGGGGCGCAGGCCGCGGGCCAGCGCGAGGGTCATCTTCTCGCGCATCTCGTGGGCAGATCCGGGGGGCAGCTTGCCCGCCATCTCCAGCACGACGACGCCGTGGGTCGCAGCCCAGAACATGGCTCCAATCTGCTGCGGATCGCCCGCCATCCGGCCGGCGGCGACCTGGTCCCGCACCCAGGCGCTCATCTGCGCGTGCGCCCGGCGGCCGGCCTCGATCAGCTCGGGATAGGCCTCGTCGTCGGGCTGATGCAGGTCGAACATCAGCTTGTAGGTGTGCGGGTGCTCGAAGGCGAAGTCGACATAGGCCTCGCCGACCGCCTGGCCCTTGCCCCGGCCCTGCGCCGCGTCGCGCGCCTTTTCCAGGGTCTCGGCGAAGCGGGTGAAGCCGTTGGTGCGCACGGCCGCGAGGATGTCTTCCTTGTCCTTGAAGTAGCGATAGGGCGTCATCGGCGAGACGCCCAGCGCCGAGGCCAGCTGGCGCATGGTCACCGCATCGGGGCCCTTTTCCGCGAACAGCTGCTCGGCGGCTTCGCAGAGGCGCTCGCGGAAGTCAGCGACGTCGGTCTCGGTGAGGACGCGGGGCATGGGCACGACACCTGAAAGAAAACGCTTGCCAACTGCTAGAGGCTCACCAATTGATTTACAACGTAAGTTACAAAAACGGAACTGGAGGAACGGTCATGGACGGCGATGCGCGCATCAATCCCTACCTGGCAGGCAACTTCGCCCCGGTCCGCTCGGAGGATGACTTCGACCTGAAGGTGACCGGCGAGATCCCGGCCGGTCTTCGGGGCGCCCTGTTCCGCATCGGGCCCAACCCCCAGTTCGAGCCCCGGGATCCGAACCACCACTGGTTCGGTGGCGACGGCATGGTCCACGGTTTCTACGTGGCCGACGGCAAGGTCGCCTACCGCAACCGCTATGTTCGCACACCCAAGTGGGAGCTGGAGCACGAGCACGGCCGGGCCCTGTTCGGATCCATGGGCAACCCGATGACCACCGACCCGCTGGCCATGGGCAACGAGGGCGGCGTGGCCAACACCAACATCCTCTGGCACGCCGGCAAGCTGCTGGCGCTTGAGGAGGGCCACCACCCGTTCCGGATGGATCCGAAAACGCTGGAATCCCGGGGCTATGACCGCGAATTCAAGGGCAAGGTGACGGCCCACCCGAAGATCGATCCGAAGACTGGCGAGATGGTCTGGTTCGCCTACGGCGTCGGCGACATGCCGCTGTCGGCCGGCATGAGCTATGGCCGCACGGCGCCGGACGGCTCGCTGATCAGCCGCCAGGACTTCCAGGCCCCGTTCGCCTGCATGGTCCACGACTTCATGGTCACCGAGAACCACGCCCTGTTCCCGATCCTGCCGCTGACCGCCAGCCTGCAGCGGGCGATGACCGGGCTGCCGCCGTTCGCCTGGGAGCCGGAGAAGGGTTCCTACGTCGGCGTGATGCGCCGCGACGCCGACGTCTCGACGATCCGCTGGTTCAACACCGAGGCCTGCTACGTCTTCCACCCGCTGAACAGCTGGGAGGAAGGCGACAAGATCTACTGCGACGTCATGCGATACGACGTGGCGCCGCTGTTCCCCAAGGCCGACGGCTCGCGGGGCGACAAGGCGGCCGCGCGGCTGGTGCGCTGGACCTTCGACCTGGCCGGCAATTCCGACGCCATCCAGGAGACTGTGCTGGACGACCTGGACGGGGAGTTCCCGCGCGTCGACGCCCGGGTTGAAACCCTGAAGCACCGCCACGCCTGGTACGCTGCCGACCCGGGCGGTTTCGCCACCGTGAAGATGTCGGCCATCGCCCACCTCGACCTGCAGACCGGCCAGCGCCAGGTCTATGAGCTGAACGGCGGCGACATGACCTCCGAGCCGGTCTTCGTGAAGCGCTCGGCCGACGCGGCGGAGGGCGACGGCTGGCTGACCGCCGTGATCTACCGGGCCGCCGAGAACCGTTCGGATCTGGCGATCTTCGAGGCCCGCGACATCGCCAGGGGGCCTGTCGCGCTGGCCGAAATGCCGCGCCGCATGCCCTTCGGCTTCCACGGCAACTGGGCGGATATCTGATGGCGGGCTGGGATCTTCTCGTCGAGCGGGCCGACCTGCGACGGACCAGCCTGGCCGACGCCGACCCGGACGTGGCCCTGGCCGAGGGGGAGGCCCTGCTGGCGGTGGAGAGCTTCGCGCTGACCGCCAACAACGTCACCTACGGCGCCGCCGGCGACCAGATCGGCTACTGGAAGTTCTTCCCGGCGCCTGACGGCCAGGGAAGGATCCCCGTGTGGGGATTCGCCACGGTGACGCGGTCGAACGCCACCGACGCGCCGGTCGGCCTGCGGCTGTTCGGCTATTGGCCGATGTCGAGCCACACGGTGGCGCGGCTGGAAAAGCGCGGCGGCGGATATGTCGAGGCCTCGGCCCACCGCGCCGAACTGCCGCCGACCTACAACGCCTACCAGATCGCGGAACCGGACCCTTTCGACGACTGGCGGTCCCTCCTGCGGCCGCTGTTCATGACCTCTTTCCTGCTGGACGATCAGCTGTCGGAAGCGCCGGTGAAGACCCTGGTTCTGTCCAGCGCATCCTCGAAGACCGCCATGGGCCTGGCCTGGTTGGCGCGTCGCCGGGGCGTGAAGGTGATCGGCCTGACCTCGCCGGCCCACGTTGAGATGCTGCGCGGCTCAGGCCTCTACGACGAGGTGGCAGCCTATGACGCGATCGGCGGCCTGAGCGCCGGGGCGCCGGTGGCCTATGTGGACTTCGCCGGGCGCGGCTCGGTAACGAAGGCTGTCCACGAGACCTTCGGCGAGGCCCTGGCCAGCAGCACCATCGTCGGCCTGACCCACTGGGATGCGCGCGGCGGCCCGCCGCCAGCGACCGGCCCGCAGCCGGTGTTCTTCTTCGCTCCAGACCGCATCCGCCAGCGGATGAAGGACTGGGGCCCGGTGGAGCTGGAGGCCCGCTTCCTGGAGGGCCTGAAGGGCTTCATCGCCGACAATCCCTGGCTCAGGCTGAAGCATCACACCGGCCCGCAGGCCCTGCAGGCGCTCTACGCCGAGGTGGTCGAGGGCCGGGTGTCGCCGGACGAAGGCCACATCGTCCGTCCGGTCTGACCGCCAGGACGTCAAATCGGGGCGGTCCGCGGATTGCCAAACCCACCCGCCGGGCGCCATGGGTTCCGGCGGAGGAACGCCCATGAAGACCCTGCTGCTCGGCCTCGCCGCCGGCCTTTCCCTTTGCGCGCCGGCCCTGGCGGCGGGACCCGATTTCGCCGACCGCCAGGACTATGCCTTCGCCGAGCGCGGCTACGTGGGCACGCTGGCCGATCCGAAGATCCTGGGCGCCGGAGGGCAGCTGGTCTGGGACCTGACGGCCTATGACTTCCTGAAAGGCCCCGCGCCGGCCAGCGTGAACCCGAGCCTCTGGCGCCAGTCGCAACTGCTGGCCAAGCACGGCCTTTTCGAGGTGACCAAGGGCGTCTGGCAGGTCCGCGGCTTTGACATCTCCAACGCCACCTTCATCGCCGGCAAGACCGGCTGGATCGTCATCGATCCCCTGACCTCGTCCGAGGTGGCCAGGGCGGCCCTGGACCTGGCCAACGCGAAGCTGGGCGCCCGGCCGGTGGTGGCCCTGATCTACACCCACAGCCACGGCGACCACTTCGGCGGCGCGCGCGGCATGGTCGCCCAGGCTGACGTGGACGCCGGCAAGGTCCAGGTGATCGCGCCGGCCGGGTTCCTCGAGCATGCGGTCAGCGAGAACGTCATCGCCGGCCCGGCCATGAACCGGCGGGCGACCTACCAGTTCGGGACCTTCCTGCCGAAGGGGCCGCTGGGCCAGGTCAGTTCCGGCATCGGCATGGCCGTCAGCCCGGGAACCATGACACTCATTCCGCCCACAGTGGAGATCGTCAGGACGGGCCAGGAACTGGTGGTCGACGGGGTGCGCCTGCAGTTCCAGATGACGCCGGCCACCGAGGCGCCGGCCGAGATGAACATCTACCTGCCGGACCTGAAGGTGCTGGACCTGGCCGAGAACGCCAACGCCACGATGCACAACGTATTGACCCCGCGCGGGGCGCTGGTGCGCGACGCCAAGGCCTGGGCTGACTACCTCAGCGAGTCGATCCGCATGTACGGCGACCGCAGCGACATCCTGATGACCAGCCACGGCTGGCCGCGCTTCGGCCAGGCGGTGATCGGCGATTACCTCGGCAAGCACCGCGACGCCTACAAGTTTCTGCACGACCAGACCGTGCGGCTGATGAACGAGGGGCTGACCGGCAACGAGATCGCCAATCGGATCAGGCTGCCCGAGGCGCTGGATCGCGAATGGTACAACCGCGGCTACTACGGCTCGATGAGCTTCAATTCCCGCGCGGTCTATCAGCGCTACATGGGCTGGTACGACGCCAACCCGGTGCATCTGGCCCCGCTGGAGCCGGTGGACGAGGCGCAGCGTTACGTGGCGATGATGGGTGGCCCGGCTGCGGTGCTGGCGGCGGCCCAGGCGGCCTTCGACAAGGGCGACGACCGCTGGGCCGGCGAGCTGGCCAACCGGCTGGTGTTCGCCGACGCCGCCAACCAGCCCGCCCGCGAACTGCTGGCCCGCACCTATGAGCGGCAGGCCGCGGGGGCGGAAAGCTCCCTGTGGCGCAACATGTACCTGTCCGGCGCGCTGGAACTCCGCTCGGGGGTGCGTCCCTCGCGGGGGGCGGGCGCGGCCCTCGACCTGGTGCGCAACACCTCAACGCCCATGCTGCTGGACCTGCTGTCGGTGCGGCTGGATCCGGAGAAGGTGAAGGATGGAGCGGTCAGCGTCGATCTGGTGTTCCCCGACCGCAAGGAGCGGTTCCGGGTCAGCGTTCGCAATGCCGTCCTGACCTACGAGGCCGATCCGAAGACGGGCAAGGCGGACG
>CAUJHW010000079.1 GCA_963205005.1 Pseudomonadota bacterium | reverse complement strand
CTCGACTTCATGTGCGCCTACGGGCCGAACCTGTTCGGCTATGCCAACCCCCAGATCGACGCGGCCTATGTGCGCCAGCTCGGACTGGGCGACACGCTCACAGGCCCCACCGGCCTGATGGTCGAACTGGCCGAGGCCCTGACCGGGATGGTCACCCACGCCGACTGGGCGATCTTCTGCAAGAACGGCACGGACGCCACCACCATGGCGCTCACCACCGCCCGGGCCCATACAAAGCGCCGCAAGGTGATCCGCGCCAACGGCGCCTATCACGGCGCCCTGCCCTGGTGCGTACCGCGGCCCGGCGGCACCATCGAGACCGACCGCGCGCACCAGATCTTCTGCGACTACAACGACGTGGCCAGCCTGGACGCCGCTGTCGCCGAGGCCGGCGATGATCTGGCCTGCATCTTCGCCGCCCCGTTCAAGCACGACGCCTTCATCGACCAGGCCGAGCCCGACCCCGCCTATGCGCGCCGCGCCCGCGAACTCTGCGACCAGACCGGCGCCCTGCTGGTAGTCGATGACGTCCGCGCCGGCTTCCGCCTGTCGCGCGACTGTTCCTGGACCCGCATCGGCGTGCAGCCGGACCTGTCCACCTGGGGCAAGTGCGTCGCCAACGGCCATCCCATCTCGGTGATGCTGGGGAACGACAAGGCCCGCAAGGCCGCCGCCTCGATCTATGTCACCGGCTCGTTCTGGTATCAGGCCGCCACCATGGCCGCCGCGCTGGAGACCCTGCGCCTGGTCCGCGAGACCGACTATCTGGAGCGCATCACCGCGCTCGGCCAGCGCCTGCGTGACGGCCTGGCCGAACGCGCCGCCGCCGCCGGTTTCGGCTTCCGCCAGACCGGCCCCGGGACCATGCCGCTGTTCCTGTTCGACGACGACCCGGACCTGCGCAAGGGCTTCTGCTTCTCGTCGGAGATGCTGGCGCGCGGGGTCTACGTGCACCCGTGGCACAACATGTTCCTCTGCGCGGCGATGACCGAGGCCGACATCGACGGCGCGCTGAATGCCGCCGAGGGCGCGTTCGGCGCGCTGAAATCCCAGGCGCCGGGCCTTCCGCCGGTCGCGAAACTCGCCTTCCTCTCCGCTGGAGCCCGCTGATGAAAGACTATTCCGAGTACGACGGCCTGGGCCTGGCGGAGCTGGTGGCCAAGCGCGCCGTCACTCCCGGCGAACTGGTCGAGGCCGCCATCGAGCGGATCGAGCATCACAATCCGACCCTGAACGCGGTGGTCTACAAGGGCTTCGATGACGCCCGCCGCTGGGCCGCCGGCGACCTGCCGGACGGGCCGTTCAGGGGTGTGCCGTTCCTGATCAAGGACCTGGCCATGCCGGTCGCCGGCTGGCCGCGCACGTCGGGCAGCAAGTTTGCCCGGGGCCTGATCGACGCCGAGGACGGCGGCCTCACCGCTCGCTACCGCGCCGCCGGCGTGGTCCCGCTGGGCAAGACCAACACGCCGGAATACGGCATCACCGGCACCACCGAGAGCGCCTTCCTGGGTCCCTGCCGCAACCCCTGGAACCCCGGCCACATCGCCGGCGGCTCGTCGGGCGGCTCGGCCTCCGCGGTCGCGGCCGGCATCGTGCCGATGGCGCACGCTTCCGATGGCCTCGGGTCCATCCGCATCCCGGCCGCCTGCTGCGGCCTCGTCGGCATGAAGGTCACCCGCGACCGCAACCCGAACCTGCCCGACGGCTACGACTACACCTACGGGCTGGTGGTCGATCACGTGGTCAGCCGCACGGTGCGCGATTCCGCCGCCATGCTGGACGCCACCGGCTATCCCGAGCCGTTCTCCCCCTACCCGGCCCCGCCGAAGTCCGGCTCCTACCTTGAGGATGTCAGCCGCGGCCCCGGCAGGCTCCGCATCGCCTGGTCGTCGGAAACCCCCAACGGCCGGCCCATCGATCCCGAAATCCAGGCGGCCCTTGAACGCACCGCCGAACTGCTGCGCGGCCTCGGCCATGAGGTCATCGAGCGCGGTCTCGGCATCGACTATCGCGCCCTCTATGCCGCCCGCGGCCCGGCCGGCGCCGCCAACTTCGCCGCCGGCATGGCCCGACTGATCGACGAGATCGGCCGCGAGCCCGAACCCGACGAGCTGGAGCCCCTCACCTGGGCCTCGCTGAAGGGCGGCCGCAAGGTCAGCGGGCCCGACGCCCTGCGCTCGCTGCAGGACATGCGGATGCTGAACCGCGCCACCCTGGCGGCCTTCGCCGACATCGACGTCTACCTGTCGCCCGTGATGGGCACGCCGGTTCCCGAGATCGGCCACATCGACCCCGTGAACGTCGAGCCGCGCGAGGTGATGAAGCGTCAGGGCCGAATCTTCCCCTTCACCCCGCCGTTCAACTTCTCCGGCCAGCCCTCGCTCAGCCTGCCGCTGGAGATGGATTCGAACGGCCTGCCCATCGGCATGATGTTCACCGCCAAATACGCCGACGAGAGCACCCTGTTCCGCCTCGCCGGCCAGTTGGAGAAGGAAGCCCCCTGGGCCGCGCGCCGCCCGCAGGTCTGGGGCTGATGGGGTTCTGGACCCGCCGGAACTGGATGACCCTGGCGGCCATCGGCGGCTTCGTGTCGGTGGCAGTCGGGGCGTTCGCCGCCCACGGCGTCCAGGATCCCAAGGCCGCCGAGTGGCTGCGCACCGGGGCCTCCTATGGCTTCATGCACACCATGGCGACCTTCGCCTGCGCCACCTTCATCAATGTCGGCGCCCTGCGCGCCCGGCACGCCCCCGCGTTCTTCCTGAGTGGCGTGGTGATTTTCTCGGGCAGCCTCTACGCCATGGCCCTGGGCGCTCCGCGATGGCTGGGGGCGGTGACGCCGATCGGCGGCGTGCTGTTTCTCATCGGCTGGGCCGTTCTGGGCTGGGCCGCCCGCGGGGTCGATCCTCAGACCTGATGCGGCCTCGGCAGCGCCAGATAGCGCAGCGACAGCACCGAGCCGATCAGGGCGGCCAGCATCACGATCGCCATCGGCTTCGGACTGCCGTCATGCAGCGCCGCGGCGATGCTGGCGGCGATGGCGCCCGAGGCGAACGAGACGGTGCCCAGCAGCGCCGAGATCGAGCCGGCCCGCAGCGGGTCGATGCTCAGGGCGCCGGCCATGGTGTTGCCCTGCATGAAGCCATAGCTGGAGAACAGCAGGAACAGCAGCGGCAACACCGTCCACTTGCCGCCGATGCCGGTGACGGCCGCCAGCATCAGGGCGGTCCCGAACGCCAGGGCCACAAGGCTCGCGCGCGCCAGCACCTGATCGGTCGTCGCCCGCCGCAGCACAAGCCGGTTCACCTGTCCGGAGCCGATCACCCCCAGGGCGTTCAGCCCGAAGATCCACGGATAGACCGTCGTCGAGAACCCGTAGGTCCCCATGATCAACCCGGGCGAGGTCGAGATGTAGGTGAACAGGGTCGCCCCGTTCAGCGCGCCTGCCAGCGCATAGCCCACCAGTCGCCTCTGGCGCAGCAGGGCGCCGTAGGCCTGGAACGGGTTCTCCGACCGGGCCTGGGCGGCGGTGGCTTCGGAGCGGCTTTCCCTCAGCCGCAGGACGCCGGCGACGCCGATGGCGGCCCCGAAGGCGGCCATGAACCAGAAGTTCAGCCGCCAGCCGCCGAACGCCAGCAGAAGGCTGCCCAGCAGCGGCGCCAGGATCGGCGCCAATCCCATGATCAGCATCATCAGGCTGAGCGTCCGGGCGGTCTCGGTGTGGTCGAAGGTGTCGCGGACGATGGCTCGGGAGACCACGCCCCCGGCGCAGGCCCCCAGAGCCTGGATGAACCGGGCGGCCAGAAGCTGCTCCACCGTGGTCGCCATGGCGCAGCCCACCGAGGCGGCGATGAAGATGGCGACACCCAGCAGGATCGGCGCGCGCCGCCCGATCCGGTCGGACCAGGGGCCGTAGAAGATCTGGCCGACCGCCATGCCAGCGAGGAAGGCCGCCACCGTCGCCTGGGCCGCCGCGGGATCGGCCTGCAGGCTCCGCCCGATGGCCGGCAGGCTCGCCAGGTACATGTCGATCGCCAGCGGCCCCATGGCGGTCAGCGATCCCAACAGGATCACCAGGCCCCAGGGCGTCGGCGTCGGAGCGGAAGAGGCATTGGCGGACGTCACGGCGCCCATGGCCTACTGGCTAAGTGGGGTTCAGGGAAACCCGAATTGCCACAATCGGATCTGAGAAGCTG
>CAUJHW010000078.1 GCA_963205005.1 Pseudomonadota bacterium | reverse complement strand
ATGGCCTGATCGCATGGAGACCGACCTGAAACCCGTCCTTACCCGCATCGCCGAGGCCCTCGAGCGCCTCGCGCCGCCCGCCCCCGCACCGATGGATTTCGCCGGCGCCCGCCTTTTCCGGCACGATCCGGAGACCGGCGGCTTCCACCCCGCCCCCGATTATCCGCTGGGCCTGGACAGCCTGGTAGGCGTGGATCGCCAGAAGGGCCGCTTCGTGGAGAACCTCGAACGGTTCGCCGCCGGCCTGCCCTTCAACCACGCCCTGCTGTGGGGCGTGCGCGGCACGGGCAAGAGTTCGCTGGCCAAGGCTGCCTTCATGACCGTGGCGGGGCCCCGTGACGGCCTGAAGCTGGTTGAGGTGGACCGGGACCAGGTCACCGCCCTGCCCGCCCTGTTCGACGCCCTCCGCGGCCGGACCGAGCGCTTCGTCGTGCTGTGCGACGACCTGTCGTTCGAGGAGGGCGCAACCGCCGCCAAGGCGCTGAAATCGGCGCTGGAGGGCGGGGTCTCCGGCCCGCCGGCCAATGTGCTGTTCGTCGCCACCTCGAACCGCCGTCACCTGATGCCGCGCGGCCATGCCGAGGACCGGGGCCTGGTCGCCACCGCGGAGGACGCCGAAGAGGAAGTCAGCGTCTCCGACCGCTTCGGCCTGTGGATCGGCTTCCCGCCGATGGACCAGGCGACCTATCTGGCCGCGGTCCAGGCATATGCGGTCCGCTTCGGCCTCGAAGCCCCTGACATCGACCGCCGCGCCCTGCAGTGGTCACAACTGCGCGGCGCCCGCTCGGGCCGGGTCGCCTGGCAGTTCATCCGCGACCTGGCGGGGGAACTGGGCAAGAGCCTGCCGCTCTGAGGCTGTTCCTCCCCTGAATGGGGAGGGAAAACTACTTCGGCAGGACCAGGCTCGGGTCCACCGGCCGCGCGCGCTCCTGCGGGCTGGGCGCGTAGCGGACCTCGAAGTGGAGCTGTGGCTCGCTGACGCCGCCCGTCGAGCCGGCCTGGCCGATCTCCTGGCCCTGGCTGACCTTCTGCTGCATCCGGACCGCCACCCGCGACAGGTGCCCGTAGGCGGTCACCCAGCCGTTGGCGTGCTTGACCAGCACCAGGTTGCCGAAGCCCGGCACCTGGTCGCCGGCATAGACCACGTCGCCGTCGGCGGCGGAGCGCACGGGGTCGCCGGCGTTGGCGCGGATGTTCAGGCCGTCATTGCCCTGCCCCATGCTCTTCTGGCCGAAGCTGGAGAGGACTTCCCCGCGGACCGGCCAGATGAACAGGCCACGACCCATTTCCATGATCTGAGCCTCGCTGACCGGCGGGCTGGCGGTGGGCGCGCCGTTGACGCTGCCCTGCGGTGTGTAGGTCTGGGAGGGGCGCGAGGGCGTGTAGGGCTGCGGCCGCGACGGCAGGGCGCCGGGTGGGGTCGCCGAACGCGGTGGCGGCAGCACCTGACCCACCGGCGGCGGGGTGTCGAAGGACGAACGCGGACGCGGAGTCGGCTCGCGTCGCGGGTCCGGCGTGCGGAGGGGCTCTGGTCCCGGGCGGGCCTCGGGCTCGCGGCGGACAGGTTCGCGCGCCTCCAGTTCGGGCGCCGGGCCGGCGATCGGGCCACGGTCGCGATAGCCGGCGGGCAGGCGCAGCTTGCGCCCGGGCGCCACGGCGGCCCCACGGCGCAGGCCGTTGGCCGTACGCAGCTTGTCCACCGTCACCCCGAAGCGCTGGGCGATCTCGGCAAGGGTATCGCCGCGGCCGACCACATAGGCCTTGGCCGTGTCGCCCGGCCCGCGGATCGTCTGTCCAGGCTGCAGGCGGTAGGGCTTCTTCAGCCTGTTGATGCGGGCGAGATCGTCGATCTCGCTGTCCAGCTTCCGCGCGATCCGCTCAAGGGTGTCGCCCTTGCGGACCTTGTAGGCCTTGCCGGGAACCTCGACGTTGACCACCCGACCGGTGACCTCGCGACCGCCGGCGGCTTCAACCGGCGCCTCGTCGCGGGCCGTACGCGACCGGCGCGATTTCGGCTCGGGCGGAGGGGTCTCCTCCACCGCCGGCTCGGCTTCGACGGCCGAGCCAGGAACCACAAGCTTGCGACCCGGCATGATCGACGAACCGCGACCGAGTCCGTTGGCGGCCTGAAGGGCCTCGACCGTCGTGCCCAGGCGCTGGGCGATGGCGAACAGGGTGTCGCCGCGGCGGACTTCATAGGTCTGTCCCGCGGCGGGCTCGGCCCGCGACTTCGAACCCGACTTCGACGACGCCTTGGCCGGCGCCTTTTCCTCTGAGCCGGGGCCCTTGATCACCTGGCCGAGATCCAGCCGGTAGGGCTTCTTCAGGCCGTTGATCTTCGCCAGGGTCTCGACGTCGCTGCCCATGCGGACGGCGATCTTGGCCAGGGTGTCGCCGCTGCGGACCGTGTAGCTGTCGCTCGTACGCCGGGACTTGGCTCGGGCGGCGGCGTCCACGCCGGGCGGCGCGATCGACAGAACCCGGGCGGCCTCGGTGTCGTTGACCGCCATGGCCGAGGACGGGGCCAGCGCCAGGGGCGCCAGCGGACGTGTCTCCACCGGCGCGGTCGGCGTGAGCGCATCCGGCAGGACATCCTGCGAAACGGCCGCCAGCGCAGACGGCGCGGGCTGGGCGGGCGCCGCGGGCGGCGGGACCTGAACCAGCGGCGCGGTGATCGGATAGTTCGGACTGGCGCAGGCGGTCAGCGCCGTGCCGGCCAGCAGGATCAAGACCGATCGTTGAACGAGGTGCGTCATCGCCGCTCCGGGGTGGTGACAGGGAATCATCGGGGCGTGAGGTGGGATGATGGCGGCGAGCCGACGCCCCCGCCAACCCGCAATCGGCCGCAACACGAAAAGGTCAGAGCTCCCTGGCCACGCCGTCCAGCAGCGGCACGAAGCGGACGTCGATCATATCCTCGACCGTGAACCCGCCCTGCCCGTCGCCGGTGTAGCGGCGCAGGACCTGGACGGGCCCCTTGCCGATCGGCGCAACCAGAATCCCGGTCGGCTTCAACTGCGAGAGCAACGCCTTGGGCTCATCTGGCGCCGCGGCTGTGACCATAATGCGGTCAAAAGGCGCCTGCTCGGGCCATCCTGCACCGCCATCGCCGAACCGGGTGATCACATTGGTCAGACCCAGCTGCCTGAAGCGGCCCTCGGCCTCCTTCATCAGCGTGCGATAGCGCTCCACCGTGTAGACCAGCCGGGCAAGCTTGGAGAGGATCGTCGTCTGATAGCCGCTGCCGGTGCCGATCTCGAGCACCCGGTCGCGCCGGTCGATCTTCAGCGCCTGGCTCATCAGGCCCACGACGAACGGCTGGCTGATGGTCTGGCCGCAAGCGATCGGCAGGGCCGAGTCCTCGAAGGCGCGCTCCTTGAACAGATCCTGGGTGAACAGGGGCCTGGGCGTGGTCTCGATGGCGTTCAGCACCTTCGGGTCCGTGACGCCCTGCGAGCGCAGCGCCAGGATCAGCCGCGCCATCCGCGTCTCGGGCGTGTCCTCGGGTTCCGACATCTCAGAGCCTGGGCGGCGTGCCGCCCAGCCGACCCTTCAGGTCATGGACGGTCGGTTGATGGGTCAGGTCGATGTGCAGCGGCGTCACGGATATCCGGCCTTCATAGAGGGCGCGCAGGTCGGTGCCCTCCGGCGGGTTGGACCGCATGGCCTGGAAGCCGACCCAGTAGTACTCGCGGCCGCGCAGGTCGGTGCGCTTCTCGTTGTGTCGGATGTGGACGTCGCGGAAGCCCTGGCGGGTGACCTCCACCTCGGAAATCCGCGACACGTCGCCGTTGGGGAAATTGAGGTTCAGCACCACGTCGCGGGGCCAGCCGAGCTCGATCAGGCGCTTGATGATCCCCGGCGCGAAGGTCTCGGAGGCCTCGAAGCTGGTCCCCTCCTCGTAGAAGCCCATCTGCGACAGGGCCATCGAGGGGATGCCCAGGGCCATGCCCTCGATGGCGCCGGCCACCGTGCCGGACATGGTCACGTCCTCGGCCAGGTTGGCGCCGCGGTTGACGCCGGAGAGGACCAGGTCGGGCTTCGCGCCCACGATCAGGTCGTTGACCCCCAGCATCACGCAGTCGGTCGGCGTGCCGGTGGTGGCGAAGCGCCGCTCGGACAGCTGCCGGACCCGGATCGGCTCGGCGAGCGTCAGCGCCCGGCTGGCGCCCGACTGCTCGTACTCCGGCGCGCACACCCAGACGTCGTCGGTCAGCTTGGCCGCGATCCGCTCCAGCGCTTCCAGCCCGTCGGCATGGATGCCGTCATCATTGGTGAGGAGGATCCTCACGCCTTGCCGCCGATGTGGGTGATGCCCGGCATGTAGGCATGCAGCGCCTGCGGGATGGCGATCCGGCCGTCCTCGTCCTGGTAGTTCTCCATGATCGCCACCAGGGTCCGGCCCACGGCCAGGCCCGAGCCGTTCAGGGTGTGGACGAAGCGCGTCCCCTTCTCGCCCGACTTCTTGGTCCGCGCATCCATCCGCCGCGCCTGGAAGTCGCCGCAGCTCGAGCAGGAGCTGATCTCGCGGTACTTGCCCTGCGAGGGCAACCAGACCTCCAGGTCGTAGGTCCGGCGGGCGCCGAAGCCCATGTCGCCGGTGCAGAGCAGCATGGTGCGGAACGGCAGTTCCAGGCGCTTCAGCACAGCCTCGGCGCAGCCGACCATCCGCTCGTGTTCCTCGTCGGACTTTTCCGGCGCGACGATGGAGACCAGCTCGCACTTGTAGAACTGGTGCTGGCGGATCATGCCGCGGGTGTCGCGGCCCGATGCGCCGGCTTCGGAGCGGAAGCAGGGCGTCAGGGCGGTAAAGCGCAGCGGCAGCTCTTCCTCGGCGACGATCTGACCCATGACCAGGCTGGTCAGCGGCACTTCCGCCGTCGGGATCAGCCAGCGACCGTCGGTGGTCTGGAACAGATCGTCGGCGAACTTGGGCAGCTTGTCGGTGCCGTAGGCGGCCGCATCGTTGACCAGCAACGGCGGCGAGACCTCCAGGTAGCCGTGCTCGCGGGTCTGCAGGTCGAGCATGAACTGGCCCAGCGCCCGTTCCAGCCGGGCGAGTTCGCCCTTCAGCACCGTGAACCGCGCGCCGCTCATCCGCACGGCGGCCTCGAAGTCCAGCAGGCCGGAGGCTTCGCCCAGATCAACGTGGTCCTTGGGGTTGGCGATGGCGAACGGTTCGCCCCAGCGGCGGACCTCGACGTTGTCGTGCTCGTCGGCGCCCTCCGGCACGTCAGCGGCGGGAATGTTCGGCAGGCTGGCCAGCAGGCCGCGCAGGGCCTCGCCCGCCAGCCGCTCGGCCTCGGCATGCTCGGCGGATGCGCCTTTCAGCGCCTCGACCCTGGCCAGCAACGTCTGCGCCTCGGCCTCGTTCTTCTGGGCCTTGGCCTGGCCGATCTTCTTGGAGAGCTCGTTGCGCTCGGCCTGATCCGACTGCCCAGCCGTCTGGGCGGCGCGCAGCTTCGCATCCAGCTCAAGGATCTCGGCGACGCGGCCCGACGAGCCCTTCGCCGCCCAGGCCTGTTCGAACAGCTCGGGGGTTTCGCGAATGGCTCGGATGTCGTGCATGGGGTCCGCTTGGGGGTTAAGCGGCTCTCTCTAGAGCG
Source organism: Pseudomonadota bacterium (assembly GCA_963205005.1). GTDB lineage: Bacteria > Pseudomonadota > Alphaproteobacteria > Caulobacterales > Caulobacteraceae > Phenylobacterium. Next base: position 50,975 of record CAUJHW010000078.1, on the reverse strand, counting down.
CGTCGTGGGTCGGGCCAAGCCCAACCAAACCGGTCAGGCCGTGGCCACGTCCGTGCCCGCGGAAGCATCATCCTTCCTGCGCCGCAGCTCGATCAGTTTCACGCAGCCGACCGAGACGAAGTAGAGCAGGATGATCGGCCCTGCGAGCAGCAGCTGGCTGATCGGATCCGGCGGGGTGACCACGGCGGCGACCACCACCACGGCCAGCACGGCATAGCGCCAGCCCTTCCAGAGCATCTCCGAATTGACGATTCCGGCCATGCCGAGGAGGGTCAGCACCACCGGCAGCTGGAAGCAGAGGCCGAACGCCAGCAGCAGCGTCGTCACCAGGGTCAGATAGTCCGACACCTTGGGCAGCAGCTCCACCGCGATGCCCGCCCCAATGATCTGCTGGCTCAGGGAGAACCACAGCACGAACGGCAGGATCAGGAAGTAGACCAGCGCCGCGCCGAGCGTGAACAGGATCGGGGCCGCCAGCAGGAACGGCAGGAAGGCGAAGCGCTCGCGCTTGTAGAGGCCCGGCGCCACGAAGGCATAGACCTGCCAGGCCAGCACCGGGAAGCTCATCACCACGGCGCCAAACCCGGCCAGCTTGAGCTTCGTGAAGAAGAATTCCAGCGGGGCCGTGAACATCAGGCGCAGGTCGCCGCTTGCGACCGGGGCCTCCTTCATGCCCACCAGCACGAACAGAAGGTCGAAGGGCCCGGCCGCGTGGCCCTGCCGGGTTTCGGCGTACATCGCCGCCGCCATGGCAAAGGGGTGCAGCAGGAACCGGTAGATCGGGTCCGAGAAGCCGAAGCAGATGGCGAAGCAGATCACCACGGCGACCACGCAGATGATCAGCCGGCCGCGAAGCTCCACAAGATGATCGAGCAGCGGGGCGCGCGACGCCTCGATCTCGGAGTCGTCGTGTTCGTAGCTCAAGAGCCCGCCTCGACGGTCTTGGCCGCACGCTTGCGGCGGGGCTTGGGGGCGTCAGCGACCGGCGCGGCTTCGGCCTCGGTCCTGGCAGCGGGCTTCGCGCGCGACTTGCGGGCCGGCTTGGGAGCGACGGGGGCCTCGCTGATCTCCACCGGGGGCGAAGGGTCCAGGGCGTCGTACTGGTAGCTCATCGGCGGATGCAGCTGCACGCCCACGTCGGAGAGGCTGTTCTCGATCTCGCCGACGGTGGAGCGCATCTGGTGGTCATGGTCGGCGATGTCGGCGAACTGGCCGCGGCGCATGGCCTCGACCTCCTTGCGCAGATCGTCCAGCTCGGATTGACGCGCCATCTCGTCGAAGCTGGCCCGGAATTCAGCCGCCATGCCGCGCAGCCTGGCCATGAACTGGCCGAACCGGCGGAGCAGCACGGGCAGATCCTTCGGTCCCACGACGATCAGCGCCACGATGGCGATGACCACGAGTTCCGACATGCCGACTTCGGGAAGCATGGATGGGGCCTAAAACAGAAGCGCCGGCCCCGATCAAGGCCGGCGCGATGCGTCGCTCAGGTCGCTGCCGGCCTCAGCCGCGCGCGCTGTCTTTCTCGTCCTTCGGCAGGGTCTTGCCGGCCTCTTCCGGGGCGTCCTCGCCCTTCAGGCCCTCGCGGAAGGCGCGGATGCCCTTGGCGGTGTCGCCCATGATGCCCGAGATCTTGCCGCGGCCGCCGAAGAGCAGCGCCGCCGCGATCACGATCGCCAGGATATGCCAGATGCTGAAGGCGCCCATGCGCTGAACTCTCCTTGGACGGCGCCCTCCTGGCCCCGGTCCGTTGTCTCACGTCGCTATATAGTCCGTCCGTCGCGCTCGCGCCAACGGGGTCAGTCCTCGCCGAGGAAATCGATGTGGAATTCCGGGGCGTCGGCCTCCAGCGGGTCTTCATCGAGCGCTGGTGCGTTGGGATCGGGCACGGTGAAATCGGCCGGCAGGTCCAGCGACAGCAGGCCCGCGGCCTTCATCTCGGCCATTCCGGGCAGGTCGATCAGGCTGGCGAGGCCGTAGTGCTCGAGGAAGGCGTTGGTGGTGCCATAGGTGACCGGCCGCCCGGGCGAACGCCGCCGCCCGCGCATCCGCACCAGTCCCAGTTCCAGCAGAACATCCAGGGTGCCGCGGCTGGCCTGGACGCCGCGCACCGATTCGATCTCGGCGCGGGTGACGGGCTGGTGATAGGCGATGATCGCCAGGGTCTCCTGGGCGGCTTTCGACAGCTTGCGCGGTTCCTCGCGCTCCTCGGTCATCAGCCAGGCCAGGTCCCCCGCGGTCTGGAAGCGCCAGCCGCCGGCGACGTTGGCCAGCACAACGCCCCGCCCCTCGTAGCGCGCCGCCAGTTCGGCCAGGGCGCCCTCGACATCGGCGCCTTCCGGCAGCCGGCGGCCGAGCTCGCCGGAGGTCAGCGGACCGGCGGCGGCGAACAGCAGGGCCTCGATCTCGCGCGCGGTTTCCAGCCTGTCGCCCATCAGTTGGCTTCCCGGACCGCCTCGCCCTTGCGGGCGCGCAGGTAGATGTCTGCGAAGGCTTCCAGCTGTCGGGCCTCCAGGTCGCCTTCCTTGACCAGTTCCAGGCTGGCCGACAGCGTGGAGGCCACATAGGAGGCGCGGGACGGTCCCGCCGTGGGCGACCCGGTCGGCGCCACCCCGGTCAGCGGGGTCCAGCGGTCCAGGTCCGGCAACAGGCGGCGAAGGCGGTCGCGGGCGTCTTCCAGCGGGTAGGCCTGGGGCGTGGCGGGCCTGTAGCTGCGCTGGGCCTCTTTCTGACGCTGGCCGATGTAGGCGCTCATCAGGCTGTAGAGGTCGCCCTCGATGCGGCCGGACGGGATGATCCGGATCGCCTCCGGATCACCGCGGACGAACACCTCGCGGCCCAGCTGCGGTCCGGTGCGCAGGCGCTCGGCGGCCTCGCGCATGGCCTCCAGCTTGGCCAGCCGGAACGCCAGCCGCGCGGCGATCTCCTCGGCCGGAGCTTCCTCGGCCTTCGGCTGCTCGGGCTTTGGCAGCAGCAGCCGCGACTTCAGGTAGGCCAGCCAGGCGGCCATCACCAGATAGTCCGCCGCCAGGCCGAAACGGCGGCGCCGCGCCTCCTGCACGAAGGCCAGGTACTGTTCCGCCAGCTTCAGGATCGACAGCTGCAGCAGGTCGACCTTCTGGCTGCGCGCCAGGGCCAGAAGGACATGCAGCGGGCCCTCGTAGCCTTCCAGGTCTATGATCAGCGCCTCGCCATCCTCGGCGGCGACGGTCGCGGCGGCAAAGTCGAGGGACGGCTGGAACCCCTGGCTCATGCCGCCCACCGTCCGCCGAAGGCCGCATCCAGGCGCGCGTGACCGGCCGCCACGTCGAAGGGTTCGACCGACCGGGGCAAACGGGCCAGGGCCGCGGCGGCGCGGCGGGCGGCCTTGCCGGCCAGCCGGGGCGTTCCCGCCGCCACGGCCTTCATCTCGGCCATCACGCCGTTGCAGTGCAGGACGACGTCGCAGCCCGCCTTGAACGCCGCCTCGGCCCGCTCGCGCAGCCCGCCCTTCAGCGCCTTCATCGACAGGTCGTCGCTCATCACCAGACCCTCGAAGCCGATGGCCTCACGGATCACACCGCGCATCAGCCGCCTGGATGTCGTCGCCGGCCGCTTCCGATCGACCGCCGTGAAGATCACGTGCGCTGTCATCGCCATGGGCATGTCGGAAAGCGCCCGGAACGGCGCGAAGTCGCGCGCGTCCAGCTCGTCCCAGCCGGCGTCCACCACCGGCAGTTCAAGGTGGCTGTCGGCGCGCGCGCGACCGTGTCCGGGGATGTGCTTGATCACCGGCAGCACCCCGCCGGCGATCAGTCCTTCGGCGGCGGCCCGGCCCAGCACGGCGACCGTTTCGGGCGTCGCACCATAAGCCCGGTCGCCGATCACGGCGTGGCCGTCGGGGGCCGGTACGTCCAGGACCGGCAGGCAGTCCACATTGATTCCCAGCGCGCTGAGGTCGTTGGCCATCAGGCGCGCGCCGAGCCGGCAGATCTCGCGGGCGACCACGGGGTCAAGTTCGCCATAGGCCCGGCCCGGCGGATAGGTCCGCCAGTGCGGCCCGGCCAGCCGCTGCACCCGTCCGCCCTCCTGGTCGATAAGGATCGGCGCGTCCTCGCGGCCCACCAGGTCGCGCAGGGCGGCGGTCAGCTTCCGCACCTGGCGCGGCGTCTCGATATTGCGCGCGAAAAGGATGAAGCCCCAGGGCTTCACGTCGGCAAAAAAGGCCTTCTCCGCCTTGGTCAGGGTGAGGCCCGCACAGCCCAGGATGCAGGCCGATGCCGTCACCGGACGAAGCAGCTCTTCCCGGCGGCCTGCAGTTTCGCACAGAAGGCCTGGGCGTCGGCCCGCGAGCCGAAGCCGGTAACGGCGGTGCGATAGAGGGTCCCGCCGTTCTTCTCGATCTTCTCGACGCTCTTGCCCTTGCCGGCGGCGAGGCCCGGGGCGGCGGCGACCGCGTCGCTCCACGCCTTGTCGGCGAGCGCGGTCGACGAGACCGCGCCGATCTGCACCACCGCGCCACCCGCAGCGGCAGGCTTCGAGGCGGGGGTCGGCGGAGGCGCCGGCGTCTTCTTCGGCTCTGGCGGAACCACCTTGGCGGCCGGCGGCGACGGCGCGGCGGCGACCTTCACCGGGGCCGGGGTCGGAGCCGGGGCGGCTTTCGCCGGCGGCGGGGCGACCTTTGTCACCGGGAGCGGCGCCGGGATGGCCGGCTTCAGCGCCTGGGCCGTGGCGGCGGCGACGGCCGGCGGCGGTGGCGGCGGGGCGGCCTGGGTCACCACCACGGGCGTCGTCGGACGGGCCTGGGGCTGTTCGGGCGGGGGCACGAAGGTGGGCGCAGCAGGGGCGCCCTCCCCGGCGCCACCGGCCTCGGCGCGATAGATCTGCAGGCCTGCGGCGGGATCCTGGGGCTGGGCCTCGACCGTCGCCGGCGACTTGATCCCCTCGACCGGCGCACCGACCAGCTCGGGCGACTGCGCGGCCTGCCGCACGCCCGACTGGTAGAAGACGAAGATCGCCACCACCAGGGCAGCCAGCACCAGCACGCTCAGGATCAGGGTCAGCGGAACGGGCCGCGCGCCACGCACCGGCTGGCGCGGGTCGAAGCTCAGCGGCGCATCGGCCGTCGGGGGCGTATAGGCGCCGCGCTCGTGGTCTGACATCGCGGGAGGCTCCTGCAGCTCAAGCCGGCGGGCGCGTGTCGCCATTGAACGAATCGCCCGGAATCGCTGGCAGTCTAGCGAAGACCGGGCCGTGCGGTGCGCCCGGCGCAGCGATTTCTGTGGGCGGCAGGGGGCCGAATTGCGGCGGTCAGCCGTCCTTGCCCAGAGCCTCGAGGTCGCTGGTGTCCATGCCGTAGCGATAGAAGGCCGACCGCAGCTCGCGCAGTTCGTCAACCGACACCTTGCCGGGGCGCAGGTGGATTTCCAGATCGCGGCCGCGGCCGTTCACGCGCTGCACCGCGCCGATCTTCCGCACCCAGCCAAAGAAGGCGTTTTCGTCGCCCGTCGAATGGAAGATCGGGCCGCGCACCACCAGGACCGCCAAGCTTAGCTCCAGACGTCGAGCTGGAAGAGCTTCTTGTGCTCCTCGATGGCGTAGCGGTCGGTCATGCCGCCGATGTAGTCGCAGACGACGCGGGCGCGCCCGGCCTCGTCTCGCGCCTCGGCGCGGGCGTACCATTCCCCCGGCAGCACGTCGGGCTCGGCCATGAACAGCTGGAACATCTCGGCCAGCATCCGGCGGGCCTGGCTGCGGGTCCGGTTGACCTTCCAGTGCCGGTACATCCGCTCCATCAGGAACAGCCGCAGGGCGCCCAGGTCCTCGAGCATGTCGCGCGAGAAGGCCACCAGCGCGTGGCCCAGCACCCGGACCTGTTCGGGCGAGGTCACCCGGCCTGCCTCGGCGCGGCGTCGGGTCTCGGCCAGCACGTCGTCGACCATGGCTCCGATCATCCGCCGCACCGCCTCCAGGCGGAGGATGCCTGGTTCGCAGTCGGGATAGTCGCGGCGCGCGCTGCGCACATGCGGCCCGATCAGCGGCACTTCGGCCAGTTCGTCCAGGTTGAACAGGCCGGCCAGGACGCCGTCGTCCACGTCATGGTTGTTGTAGGCGATGTCGTCGGCCAGGGCGGCCACCTGGGCTTCCGCCGAGGCCCAGGTGTCGAGGCGCAGGGCGTACTGGGCGTCGAACTCGGAAATGGCGCTCCACGACGGCTTGGCCAGCTGGTCGATCACCGGGCCGTTGTGCTTGATCACCCCTTCCAGGGTTTCCCAGGTCAGGTTCAGGCCGTCGAAGCTGGGATAGCGGCGCTCCAGCTTCGTGACGACTCGGAACGTCTGCACGTTGTGGTCGAAGCCGCCGTAGCCCTGCATCTGCACCTGCAGCACGTCCTCGCCGGCGTGGCCGAAGGGCGGGTGTCCCAGGTCGTGGGCGAGCGCGATGGTTTCGGCAAGATCGGCGTCCAGGCCCAGCGCCGTCGCCAGCGACCGGGCAATCTGGGCTACCTCCAGGCTGTGGGTCAGCCGGGTGCGGAAGTGGTCGCCTTCGTGGGCGACGAACACCTGGGTCTTCTCCTTCAGCCTCCGGAAGGCCGTGGAGTGAATGATCCGGTCCCGGTCGCGGGCGAAGTCCGTGCGCGTGCGGCTGTGGGCCTCAGCGACCTTGCGACCCCGCGACGCGGCAGGATCTTCGGCGTAGGGTGCGCGAGGCGTCGTCGTTGAAACCATCGGACCGTTCTAAATCATGGCCCCTTGGTGGAAGCCGCCCAGGCCCTCATATAGTCCAGCAAGGACATTCGTCTAACAGCCCATGACCACATCAGACCTGACCCTCTCGCCCGCCGCGGCGAAACGCATCCAGGCCATCGGCGCCGAGGAAGGCCGCGCGGTGATGTTGCGCGTCGCGGTCGAAGGCGGCGGCTGCTCGGGCTTCCAGTACCAGTTCGACCTGGTGGACGAGGTCCAGCCCGACGATCTCAAGGTCGAGCAGGACGGCGCCGCGGCGCTGGTGGACGTGATCTCGCTGGCCCTTCTCAAGGGATCGGTGATCGATTTCGTCGACGAACTTGCCGGCGCGGAATTCCGGATCCGCAACCCCAACGCCAAGTCCAGCTGCGGCTGCGGCGTCAGCTTCTCGATCTAGGGCTTCGGCGGCTGCGGCTGCGCCCTGAACGCCTCATCGAGGCGGATGCCCTTTGGCGGCGTGAACAGGTCCGGCCGATCCGGCAACCCCTCGCGGAACTCGTCATACCGTACGGCATACACAGCCCGGCCCTGGCGCGAGTAGCTGATCATCAGCGGTGTCTTGCGCCGGGCGTCCATGAGCAGGGCGACAGTCTGGTCGCCGACGGTCACCACATGGGCGTTGGCGCTTCCTGACCCCCAGGCGACGCTCTGCGTCGGCACAGGGGCATTCGACGCGACGAAGGCGGCTTCGCAGCCGAACTCCAGCGTGCGCAGAATCGGCGGCAGATCGGGGCCCACCGGCAGGATCGGCGCCAGGACCTCGAAGGTCGGGCCCGGATCCACAGCGTGCTGGCCGCTGCGGGTGGTGAGGTTGATCGTCCAGATATCCGGCTCGGTGATCACCGTCAGGCGGGTCTCGCCGTCACGGGTCGGATCCGGCTGCTCCTCGCTCCGCAACCTGTCGGGGCCGAGCCTGTGGATCACCCTGGGCTGGGCCCTGCGATCGGCCGCGGCCAGGCCGGGCGAGATCTCGCGGACGGTCATGCGGGTCAGGGTAGCAGGCGCGCAGGCGCCGGGACGGGTGATGATCGGCGGCAGGCCGGCATTCGGCGCGCCCGGATCCGCCGGCGGCTGCGCCAGGGCCGTTCCCCCCATGGCCGCGAGCCCGGCCAGCGCGGGGATGAGCCGCCTCAACGCGCCGTCGCTTCCTGGTAGGTCACGCCATCGGGCTTGCGGAACAGATCCGGATTGTCCGGCAGCCCGGTCTGGAAGACGTCGTAGCGGATCACGAGGACCGCCTTCGCGCCCTCGTAATAGGCCACCTCCACCGGGACGCCGGCGTCCGAGAGCAGGATCTCCAGCCGGCGGTCGCCCTGCTGCAGGGCATGGATCCGCGCGGGCTTGCCCAGTACCGGGCGGGTCCCGGCCTCACGCGCCCGGGTCTTTGCGAACGCCGCCTCGCACCCGAACTCCAGCTCGTTGAACATGGGCGGCACGCCCGGCCCCACCACGATCGGCGCGTGGGCGGTGAAGACGGGGCCGGGATCGACCATGTGCCGGCCGGTCCCGTCCATCCGGTTGACGAACCAGATGTCGGGCTCGGCCACCACCGACAGCAGATGGACCCTGCGCGCCGGATCGGGAGATTCCTCAAGACGCAGGAAGCGTTCGCCCTTGCGGTAGAGGGTCACCGGCTCCGCGGCGAAACTGCCGCGCACCACATCCGGCCCTACGGACCGGGTCACTACTTTGGTCAGGGTGGCCGGCGCGCAGGCCTGAGCCAGGACGGGCGACGCGGCCAGGCTCGCCAGAAGGGCCAGGATCAGGGATCTCATTCCACTCTCGATCTGCGCGCGGCCTTGAGGCGACCGGCCTTGGGCTCTAGCGTCGGACCCCTTAACGGAGCCGTCAATGCGCATCGCCACGTGGAACGTGAACTCAGTCAATGCGCGTCTCGAGACGGTGCTGCGCTGGTTCGAGGAGGCCCAGCCGGACGTCGCCTGCCTGCAGGAGATCAAGTGCGTCGACGAGAAGTTTCCGGCCGAGGCCTTTGAACGGCTTGGCTATAACGTCGCCGTCCACGGACAGAAGACCTACAACGGCGTCGCCCTGATCTCGAAGCGGCCGCTGGAGGACGTCCGGCGCGGCCTGCCTGGCGACGACACCGACGAACAGGCCCGCTACATCGAGGCCGTGGTGTCGGGCGCGCAGCCCGTGCGCGTGGGCTGCCTCTATCTGCCCAACGGCAATCCGGTGGCGACCGAGAAGTTCGCCTACAAGCTGGGCTGGATGGCGCGGCTGGAGGCCCACGCCCGGGAACTGCTGACCTTGGAGGAGCCATTCGCCCTGCTGGGCGACTACAACGTCATCCCCGAGCGGCGCGACGCGGAGTTTCCGGACAACTGGACCGGCGACGCCCTGTTCCGACCGGAAAGCCGGGCGGCGTTCCGGACCCTGAAGAACCTGGGGCTTACCGAGGCATACCTCCAGGCCGACGGCGCGCCCGGCGCCTACACCTTCTGGGACTATCAGGCCGGCGCGTGGCAGCGGAACAACGGCATTCGCATCGACCATGCCCTGCTCTCCCCCCAGGCGGCGGACCTGCTGACGGGGGTGTCGATCCACCGCGACGTTCGGTCCTGGGAGAAGCCTTCGGACCACGTACCTCTGGTGATCGAACTGGACGCCTGAGTCCCAGCGGGGGCCGGTTTCGGCGACTCAGCGAAACGGCGTAGCTTGCCGACATGGACGAAGTCGCGAGGCTGCTGACGCTGCTCGCGCTCGCGGGCGGCGCACTAACGCTCGTGGGCGGCGCCTTTGTCTTCTATCTCGACGAGACCCGGCGGATCCGCCGCACGCTGGCCGAGGCTTTGAGCGGCGAGCCCAATCCCCTTCTGGTGGCGCGCGGACGCGGGCGGGGCATCGGCTTCAACATGACCACCGGCGAGGTGGCCGTGGCCTGGGACCGGGGCGCCTGGCGACTGTCCTATCGGGTGGACGAACTGTTCGGCGTGGAGCTGATCCTCGACCGGCAGGTCGCCGCCCGCGCCTTCCGCGGCGAGCCCCGCCGGCCCCTGGACCAGCTGGCCGCCCCAGAGGAACGGGTCCGGCTGCGGTTCGTGTTCGACGACCCCGCTCATCCTGATTTCGAGATGGACCTCTGGCGCCCGGAGGATGAGGGGCGACATGGCCGCCCGGACGCCGAGACGGCCCTGCACGAGGCCAACCGCTGGATGGCGCGCATGGAGGCCCTGCTGCGCCGGGCCGTCTCCCCTCGCCCGGCCGCCCCGCCGCCCGTCGTCGCCGCGCCGATCGCCGCGCAGGCGACCCCGGCGCCGGCCCCCTCGCCGCCCGGACCGCTGTTCGAGACGTTCGCCGACGAAGACGACGATGACCTCCCCTGGGATGACGAAGACGGGGACGAGGCGGAGCGGGATAACTTGACAGCGTAAATCAAAATGTCAGGGTCAGTTACCGGAGGAATCCAATGACCACCCTGCTCGCCGCCGCCGCCTTCTTCGTGCTGATCCATCTGCTGGTCTCCGGAACCGCCCTCCGCGACGGGCTCGTGGCCCGGATCGGGCAGAACGCCTACATGGGCCTGTTCTCCCTGGCCTCCGTGGCAGGACTGGTCTGGCTGGGTTTCGGGTTTGCCCAGGGCCGTGGCGAAGCCTGGAACGCCAGCTACTGGACGCTGACTCCGGCCACCCGCCATATCCAGCTCGCCACGCAGCTTCTGGCCATGCTGCTCATCGTTCCAGGCCTCACCACGCCCAATCCCACCAGCGTCCGCCAGGAAGGCGCCCTGGACCGGCCGGACGTGATCCAGGGCATGCTGCGGATCAGCCGCCATCCCTTCCTCTGGGGCGTGGCGATCTGGGCGGCCGGCCACCTGCTGGTGAACGGCGACCGGGCAAGCCTGGTGCTGTTCGGCTCCATGCTGGTTCTGGCCGTGTTCGGGACCGCCAGCATCGACGCCAAGCGCAGGCGCGCGCTCGGCCCCGCCTGGGACGCCTTCGCCGCCAGCACGTCGAACATCCCCTTCGGCGCGATTTTCGGCGGCCGCCAGTCGTTCAGCCTGGCCGAGATCGGCTGGTGGCGGATCGCGCTTGCCGTGGCGATTTGGGCCGTCCTGGCGCTCGCGCACCCGCTGCTGTTCGGCGTGTCCGCCCTGGCGTAGTTCAGGAGCCGCCGAAGGCGAAGTCCACGGCCGCCTCGGCGTGGGCGATGGCGGTGTCAACGGTCGGCAGAGGCATGGCGTCAACGTCCAGCAGCAGGCCGATTTCGGTGCAGCCGAAGACGATGCTGTCGGCGCCGGCCGCCCGGCCCCGTTCGATCATGTCCATCACCGCGACCCGCGAGTCGGCCAGCACCACGCCCTGGCAGAGTTCGTCGTAGATGATCGCATGAAGGCGCGCCCGGTCGCGCTCTGACGGCGTCAGGACCGAAACGCCCAGCGCCGCCAGGCGGTCGCGGTAGAACGCCTTTTCCATGGTGAACCGGGTGGCAAGCAGCAGCGGCCGGCTCACACCCAGTGTCTTCAGGGCCGCCGCTGTGGCGTCGGCGATGTGGATCAGCGGCACGCTCACGGCCGCTTCCACCTGAGGGGCATTCAGATGCATGGTGTTGGCGCAGATCAGGATCGCCCTGGCCCCGGCCTGCTCCAGCCGGCGCGCCGCCTCGGCCAGGATGGCGCCGGTGGCGTCCCAGTCCTCCCGGGCCTGCAACTCGGCCAGCGGGGCGAAATCCACCGACCAGAGCACCAGTTCGCAGGAGTGCAGCCCGCCGAGCCGCGCCCGCACGAGGCGGGTCAGGTTCTGGTAGTAGACGGTCGTGCTTTCGGCGCTGATCCCCCCGATCAGCCCCAGCGTCTTCATCGGGGCGGCGCCCGGTCCGACCGGTCTGCGATGCATGATCTGACGCTCCCGAGGCCGCGGCGATGGCCTTCTCTAGGCGCGTGTTCCGGCCGGCGATAGGCCGCCGACAACGCCAAGGCAGTCTGACCCAGCCGGGCGCCAACCGGCCGGATCGTGCAATCCCAGACACAGCAAAGAAAAAAAGCAGATGATTCGCATTAAGTTATCAGCGATTACCTGCCCAATTAGGATTACCTGCCCAATTAGATTGACGCTGGCGCCCCCCTGATCCAGCGTCACCCCACAAGCGCAGACAATAGCGCTCTCATTGCTGCGGGGAGGCAGCCACATATGAATTTCAAGTACAGACTTCTTGCGTCTGGCGCTCTGCTGGCCGCCATGCTGGGCGCCTCGGCGGCCCAGGCCCAGTCCGGCAACACCATCGAGGAACTGGTCGTCACCGCTGAAAAGCGCGAACAGAGCCTTCAGGACGTGCCGGTCGCCATCTCGGCCTTCACCAGCAAGCAGCGCGACCTCGTCGGCATCAGCACCGTCCAGGATCTGACCAACTTCACGCCGGGCTTCGTCTACCAGTCGTCGAACGACCGCGCGTCCATGCGCGGCATCGGCCGTCTGACCAACGTCCACTCGGTGGACGGCGCGGTGTCGATCTACATCGACGGCCTGTTCACCACTTCAACCGTGCTGGCCGGCGGCCCGCCGCTGGACGTGGATCGCGTCGAAATCCTCCGCGGCCCGCAAGGCACGCTGTACGGACGCAACGCCATCGGCGGCACCGTCAACGTGATCTCCAAGCGGCCGACGGATGACTTCTACGCGGAAGTCCGTGCGATCGCTGAGAACTACAGCTTCACGAACCTCCAGGCGGCGGTGTCCGGCCCGATCACGGATGGCCTGCGGATGCGCTTCTCCGGCTACAAGCTGGATCAGCGGAAGGGCTACTTCAAGAACGTCAACTCCGGCCAGCCTTCGGAAGGCAGCAAGCGGGACGAGTACCAGGCCCAGATCCAGCTGGAAGCCGACCTCGGCGAGAACGCGGACCTGTGGGTCTCGTACAAGACGCTGGTGTGGCACAACCGAGGCGGCCCGGGCGCGCGTTCGGGCTACCTGGCTGACGCGCATGAAACCGGCCGGACCGATCCCAACTTCTCGGTCGTGTTCAACCCCGCGCACGGCTACTCGCCAGAGACCGGGCTGAACGGCATCGTCCCGGGAAGCCTGGTTCAGTTCAACGGGTCCACGACGACGACGAACCCCGCGCTGAGGGACAATCGGACCTTCAACGCCAACATCCCGCAGCGGGTTCGCCTGCGCGACGTCAACTCGCTGACCACCAACTTCGTCTACCATCTGCCGACGGTGGACATCAAATACGTCGGCGGTATCCAGGAGTATAAGTACGACCTCTACGGCGATACTGACGGCACGAGCGTGAAGTCGTATCAGATTCCGCTGGCGCCGGGCTCCATCTGCGGCACCGTTGGGGCCCTGTTTGCTGCCGGCCGCTCGACGGTCAACTGCTCGCCCCTGACTACGAACGTCAACAACGGCTATCACTATTTCGAGTATCCGAAGTGGTACAGCCACGAGATCAACATCGCGTCGACTTCGGACTCGGCCCTTCAGTGGATCATCGGCGGCTACTACTACAACGAGAAGTACACGGGCACGGGCAGCACGGCTGACTTCTTCGACGTCGGCCCGTCAACGCTGCGCACGCCTATCCTCGGTGCGGCGCCGAACCCCGAGCAATACTGGTCGACGGGCAACTACGCTCTGACCACGAAGAGCAAGGCCCTGTTCGGTCAGGTTGACTGGCAGGCGACCGAGACGCTGAAGTTCACCGTCGGCCTGCGCTACACGAAAGACAACAAGTCCGGGACGGAAAACCGCCGGATCGTGGCGAACTCCGACGTGGCCTACGCGGGTCTCTACCCGGCGCTGGGGCTCAGCAGCTTCGGTCCGGGCACTGCCGCGAACTGGGGCAGCCTGCTCGGCAACCTGACCGCCCTTCCCGCTGTCGGCCAGGCGCTCGGGCTCGGAAATGCCCTGGCTCCGCTCGGCGGACTCGGGAACGGCGCCTTCGACCTGACCGACACCCTGGCTCCCAAGAGCACGGCAGGCCTGATCGAGGGCGTGACCTCACCGTCCGTCTGCACCGCCGGCGTCTGCCGTCAGTATGTGATCAGCCCGACGACCGGCATCGCGACCCGGAGCCTGGGCGACAGCTCGGACGCCTGGACGGGCACGGCCGGCCTCCAGTGGGAGCCTGATGGCGACACCATGGCCTATGCCCGCTACAGCCGCGGCTACAAGGCCTTCGGCTTCTCGGCCGGCGGCTTCCTCGCGGTGCCGAAGGCCAAGGAGGAGACGGTCAACTCCTACGAGGTCGGCGTCAAAAAGAACTTCGGCTCGAACATCCAGCTGAACCTGTCGGCCTTCTACCTTGACTATCGGGACCTGCAGGCCCCGGTGACCGTCCGGGTCGGCGCGACCAACGTGACCCAGTTCGTCAACATCGCGAAGTCTGAGTCCCTGGGCCTGGAAGTCAGCGGCATCTGGCAACCGATCCGGAATGTCCGCCTCACCCTGGACTACGGGTACAACCCGACGAAGATCAAGAAGAGCTCGCTCCTGGTCGATGTGAACGACAACATCAATACCGGGGCCATCAGCGTCGTGGGCAACGATCTGCCCCAGGCGCCGGAACACAAGCTGGCCTTGAACGGCTCCTACACCTTCGAGATGGACCCGGGCAGCCTGACGCTGAGCGCCACCTACCTCTACCGCTCTGAGTCCTACGCGAACGTGTTCCAGCGCTCCTACAACTCGAGCGACTCCTGGGACCAGGTCGACCTGCGGGCCTACTGGGCGCCGACCGGCGGCAAGTACACGGTCATCGCCTACGTGAAGAACGTCTTCAACACCGACGGCTACGCTGCGGCTGTGGCGGCTTCCAACCGCAACAACAACCCCGCGGTGGCTTCCGACCGGTTCGCCAACGGCGCACAGAACTTCGAACTGACCCCGCCCCGCCTGTACGGCGTGGAGCTTCAGTACCGCTTCTAGTCGCCACTGAAGACCTGAACTGAGGGCGCCCCGCCAGCCGGCGGGGCGCCCTTTTTCGTACGGCGCCCCGGCCCTTCGGCCCGAAGCGAGCGCCCCGCGAACCCGCCCGCTCTCCTGTCGGGCACTTCGGAAAACCAACGGTATTTGTGCAACTGCGCTGAAATGTTGTTGGCGCGCTATCCCTTACGCCACAAGGCACTGCGCCTCATCCAGCTCCTAGTATTGACAGTCTTTGACCTCGTCTTGCTGCACCGCAAACAGACTTCGATTCCATTCACGAATCACAATTGATCTTCGGAATGCATCGGACGTCTTTCGTGGCATTTATGACTCACAAGTGATTGCTGATAACTTTGATCTTCAAGCTTCCAGCCCATGCGACATGGGCTGGTGACACTTGAATTCACGGGGAATGTGACCTGTGACGCCCAAGCTATTTGATTGACGCCCTCACCCATGTGCTTCAGCTTCGAAATGAAGCGCAAAAATAGCGCTCAATCGGCTGCGGGGAGGCAGTTACCCATGAAGTTCAAACACAGCTTGCTGGCGTCCGGCGCCATGCTCGCCACCATGCTTGGCGCGACAGCGTCACAGGCCCAGTCCACCAACACCATCGAGGAACTCGTCGTCACCGCCGAGAAGCGGGAGCAGAGCCTGCAGGACGTGCCGGTCGCCATCTCGGCCTTCACCTCCGAGAAGCGCGACCTGGTCGGGATCAACACGGTCCAGGACATGACCAACTTCACGCCGGGCCTGCAGTATTCCACCCAGACCGACCGCATCTCGCTGCGCGGGGTCGGACGCCTCAACAACTCGCACGCCGCCGACTCCTCGGTCGCGGTCTATTCGGACGGGATCTACTCGACCTCGACGGTCCAGGCCGGCGAGACACCGATCTTCATCGACCGGCTGGAAGTGCTGCGCGGCCCCCAGGGCACGCTGTACGGCCGCAACTCGATCGGCGGCGCGATCAACATCGTGTCGCGCAAGCCCACCGAGGACTTCTACGCCGAGGTGCGTGGCACCTACCAGAACTACAACCGCCGCCTGCTCGAGGCCGCCGTGTCAGGCCCGATCACCGACTGGATGCAGTTCCGCCTCGCCGGCAACTGGGACAAGCAGACCAAGGGCTGGTTCGAGAATGTCAGCACCAATGGCGCGCCGGATGAAGGCGGCGTCATCGACACCACCTTCTTCGAGGGCCAGCTGGCGATCCAGTTCAGCGAGCGCTTCGAGACCTGGTTCAAGGTCAGCCTGATCCACTGGGACAACGGCGGGGGCGGCCCGGGATCGCGGTCAAGCTGGACGCCATCACCCTACAATCTGGCCCAGCAGTCACAGGGCAACGCCCAGGTGCCGAACGCCGGCTTCGCCTACAGCGGCTTGGCCACCAACGTCGTCAGCAACTGCCCGACCCGCAACGTGGCGCTGGATGACTCGCGCAAGATCTGCGTCGACACCCCCGGGACCGTCAGGCTCACCGACACGGTGATTGTCGCTAACCACTGGACGTACCATGCAGACGCCTTCGACCTGAAGTACGTCACCGGCGGCACGAAGTACCACTACCACCTGACTGGCGATCAGGACGGCACCGGCGTTGCTTCATACTCGACCTGCTTCACTCAGGCCGCCGCGGCCATCCCTGGCTGCCTTGCGGGCACGACGGCTCCCGTGAACTACGCGACGCAGTACGCTTTCGACTACGAGGAGATCGAGGAGTGGTGGAGCCACGAGATCAACCTGGTCTCGACAGGCGACGGGCCGCTCCAGTGGCTGGTCGGCGCCTATCACTATCACGAGACCTACGACCAGCCGGTCTCGACGACCCTGGTCAATGAAACACGCCTGGACGGCTTCATCCTGAACCCGGCGACTGGGGGCGCGGCAGCGCCGGTTCTCGGGCAGAGCCGCCTCTACGAGGGCCGGCAACTGCCCCAGGCGGGCCGCAAGATCTATGACGACCGACCCCACTTCAACCTGCTGTCCCGGGCCATCTTCGGCCAGATCGACTGGCAGTTCACGCCGCAGTGGAAAACGACCATCGGGCTCCGCTACGGGGACGACCACAAGTCGGGTTATGAGCGGGTGCGGATCATCAATGCGCCCGGCACGTCGGTGGCCACACTTCCCCTTGAACTGGCGCCGTTCCTTGGACTTGTCGGCGGCAAAGGCGTGGTCTCCACGACCTTCGATGCGGCGGCCGGCTTCAAGACCCGTCTGTACGATGCGAAGTTCTCGGCGGCCACGGGCACACTGGGGCTGCAGTACACCCCCAATGACGACACCATGGCCTATGCCAAGTACAGCCGGGGCTACAAGGCCGGCGGCTTCCGGATCGGTATCGACACATCCCTCGGCGCGGATCCGCTCACTGCGAAGGAAACCCTCGATTCCTTCGAAATGGGCCTGAAGACCAACATCGGCCCGACGCTGCAGACGAACGTCAGCCTGTTCTACTACGACTACAAGAACGCCCAGGTCCCCCTGTCGCAGCCTTCGGCGACCGCCGGCGGCACGGCCAACTCCATTCTGTTCAACGTGCCCAAGGCGCGTTCAATGGGCCTGGAGCTGGAGACGATCTGGCAGCCGATCGATAACCTGCAGATCCTGGCCAACTACTCCTACCTCGACGCCGAGGTCCGCAAGGGCCAGGCCATCGACGGAGCCGACTCCTGCGCCCTCGCCGCCGGCGCCCGGAAAACCCGGCTGGCCGGCGTCACCGACGCCTTCTGTGGCGGTCCGCAGTACTTCCAGGACCTGAGCGGCTACAGCCTGCCGAACTCGGCCAAGCACCGCTACACGATCAACGCCAACTACACCTGGATCTTCGACGCCGGTCGTCTGACCGCCTCGGGCACCTATGTGTGGCGCGGGGCCCAGTACGGCAGCATCTTCAACCGCTCGTACTACAAGTCGCCGTCGTTCGATCAGGTCGACGGCCGCCTGACCTGGCAATCCGAGAACAACAAGTACACGGTCATCGGGTTCGCCAAGAACATCTTCGACACCAAGGGCTATGCGAACGGCGCCACCGCCGGCCGCCGCGCCGGCGTCACGCCGACCCGCGCCGACCTGACCGGCGTGTTCGGCCAGAGCACCACCTACGAACTGAACCCGCCCCGCACCTACGGCGTGGAGCTTCAGTACCGCTTCTAGAGGCGCGGCCCGCATGGCCGAAGGGGGCGTCCCGCCGAAAGGCGGGGCGCCCTTTTCATCTGGAAGCGCCGACGATCCGCTCGAT
Organism: Pseudomonadota bacterium; assembly: GCA_963205005.1. Lineage (GTDB taxonomy): Bacteria > Pseudomonadota > Alphaproteobacteria > Caulobacterales > Caulobacteraceae > Phenylobacterium. Next base: position 33,120 of record CAUJHW010000078.1, on the reverse strand, counting down.
TCCGGCCGTCCAGGCCCTCGCCACCTCCGGCGTCCAGTCCGGGCCGGCCAGTTCCTGGCAGGTGTCGCGCACGATCCAGAAGAAGCGGTCGAACTCCTCGGCCGGGGTTCCGAACCCGTCGTGGTTGACCCGCTCCGTACGGACGATGTTGGCCTGGTAGGGTCCGCCCGGGTCCATCAGGCAGTCGAACACCATGGCCAGCATCTCGCCGCGGATGCTGCCGCCGACGTCGCGGGCGAACCTCTCCCGGGCCTGGGGGATCTCGGCGAACAGCCGCTCGAAGATCTGCCCGGCGGGATCGCCGACGCGGGCGACCACGGCTTCAAGCGACCCGGCGATGATGTCCGCTTCCGATTGATCCATCTGCCTGCTTCGCCCCCTCGCCCTGCCTGCCTATAGTCGTATCAGAACATGAGGGGGAGGCCCATCGGTGGCGTTCGAGGAGACCATCTACGCGGTTGAGGACGGGGTCGGGGTCATCACTCTCAACCGCCCGGCCTATCGTAACGCCCAGGGCTACCGGATGCTGGACGAGATCGACGCCGCGTTCGATCTCGCGCTCATCGATCCCGCCGTCCGCGTGGTGCTGGTCCGCGGCGCCGGCGGCGTGTTCTCCACCGGCCACGACCTCGGCACGCCCGAGGACCTGGACTACCGCCAAAGCCTTGGCGCACAGCCCGGCATCCAGACCTACGACCAGTTCAAGAAGTACAATCTCGACCTGCTGGTGAAGTGGCGCAATTTCCCGAAGCCCACCGTCGCCATGGTCGAGGGCTACTGCATCTATGCCGGCTGGATGCTGGCGGCGGCCATGGACGTGGTCTTTGCCGCCGAGGACGCGGAGTTCCTGGCCGGCTTCGTCGAGTACATGTCGATCCCCTGGGATATCGGCATCCGCCGGGCCAAGGAGCTGTGTTTCGAAAGCCGGTTCATCAGCGCCGACGAGGCCGCCCGCTATGGCTTCGTGAACCGGGTGCTCCCCACGGCCGATCTGGAGGCCGAGACCTTCGCCTGGGCCCGCCGGGTCGCCGAGAACAGCCCGGAGGCCCTGCGGATGGCCAAGGTCCAGATGAACAAGGCGCAGGACGCCCAGGGATTCACCCAGGCCCTCGAAGATTCGCTGGGCGACTATCTGGCGATGTGGTGGATGCCGGGTTCCGAGATGCGGATGAGCGGCGAACGGCGCCTGCAGACCGTCGATCTCGCCGTCCGCGGCCGCCGGGGCGAACGCCACGGCCTGACTCCCAAGACACCGAAGAAAGTGGGCTGAACCGATGACCGACACCTTCCGCGCCCTGCGCCTGCACAAGACCGAAACCGGCCAGGAGGCGCGGTTCGAGGACCTGACCCCCGCAGACCTGATGGACGGCGACGTCACGGTCCGGGTCGACTACTCCACCGTGAACTTCAAGGACGGCCTGGCGCTGACCGGCCGGTCGCCGGTCGTGCGGGTGTGGCCGCTTATCCCCGGAATCGATTTCTCCGGGCATGTGGAGACCTCGTCGCACCCCGGCTTCAAGGCGGGTGACCGCGTGGTGCTGAACGGCTGGGGCGTCGGCGAGACCCACAACGGCGGCTATTCGCAGATGGCTCGGGTCAAGGGTGACTGGCTGGTGAAGCTGCCCGACGCGATCTCGAACGCCCACGCCATGGCCATCGGCACCGCGGGCTACACGGCCATGCTGTGCGTCCTGGGCCTGGAACGGCAGGGCGTCACGCCGGAGAAAGGCGACATCCTGGTCACCGGTTCGGCGGGCGGCGTCGGCAGCGTCGCCATCGCCCTGCTGGCGAAGCTGGGCTACCGGGTCATCGCCTCGTCACGCCGCGCCGGCAGCGAGAGCGACTATCTGAAGGGTCTCGGCGCCGCTGAGGTGATCGACGCCGCAGAACTCTCCGCGCCGGGGCGTCCGCTGGGCAAGGAGCGCTGGGCCGGCGCGGTCGACTCCGTCGGCAGCCATACACTCGCCAACGTGATCGCCCAGACCCGATATGGCGGCGCCGTCGCCGCCTGCGGCCTGGCCCAGGGCATGGACCTGCCCGGCTCGGTGGCGCCGTTCATCCTGCGTGGCGTGACGCTGGCGGGCATCGACAGCGTGATGCGGCCCGGCCCGGACCGGGTGGAGGCCTGGACCCGCCTGGCTCGCGACCTGGACCTTGCGACCCTGGACGCCATGACCAGCCGCGCCACCCTCGCCGACCTGCCGCGCCTCGGCGCGGAGATCCTCGACGGCAAGGTGCGCGGCCGGATCGTGGTGGACGTGAACGCCTAGAGCGCGACATTAACTCAACGCGCGTGATTTCAACAACTTCCGCTCATCCCGGCGAATGCCGGGACCCAGATGGAATAGCGTTGAAGCGGGCTCCAGGCCTGTTGAGGCCATCCAGACTGGCTTCCAGCCCTGAGAACTGGGTCCCGGCATTCGCCGGGATGAGCGGTCGTGAGTTCAGAGCCTAGAGCGCGCTCTCGATCGCGGCGGTGAGGCCCGGGTCCTGCGGTTCCGTGCGGGGCCCGAACGCCTGCAGGGCCTCGCCGTTCTTGCCGATCAGGATCTTGTGGAAGTTCCACACCGGCACGGCGGGCTCGCCCAGCTGCTGCTCGGCCCACTTGTAGAAGGGGTGGGCGCCGGCCTCCTTCACATCGACCTTCGAGGTCATCGGGAAGTCGATGCCGAAGGTGGTGCTGCAGAAGGTCTGGATCTCGGCGTCGGTCCCAGGCTCCTGGCCCATGAACTGGTTGCAGGGCACGCCCAGCACGACCAGACCCTGGTCCTTGTAAGTGGAATAGAGCTTTTCAAGGCCGTCGTACTGCGGGGTCAGGCCGCACTTCGAGGCGGTGTTCACCACCAGAACCACCTTGTCCCTGAAGGTGGTCAGCGGCAGGGGCTGGCCGTCGATGGCCTGGAATTCGAAGTCGTGGGCGGTGGTCATGGTCGTCTCCCAAGTGTTGCGGGAGGCTAGCGCCCTTACGCGGCGTCTTCCAACGCCTGTTCCACGGCCAGCGCCAGATCGAGGGCGGCGATGGCCTCTCCTGCCGTGACCACGGGCCGTGGCGCCTCGCCCCGCACCGCCTGCAGGAAGCCTTCGACGCTGGCCCCCAGAGGATCGCGGCCGGCCGGCGTGTCGGCGAAGTCGGCATTCAGGAAATAGGGCGTGGTGTTGCGGAAGGTTCGCGCCACGAAATCGATCACCACCTCGCCCGAGGGATAGACGATCCGCATGGTCCGCCGCCGCTCCGGCGCCAGGCGCGAGCAGTCGAAGATCGCGGTGAAGCCGCTCTCGAAGGTGGTCTCCGCCCGGGCCTGGTCCCAGACGCCGTTGGGACCAAGGGCGCCCTCCCCCTCGGCCGTCACCGGCTCGGAGCCGCAGATCGCCAGCGCCAGGTCGATGTCGTGGATCATCAGGTCCAGCACCGCCGAGACATCCTGGCTGCGGGGCGATGGCGGACCGTGCCGCAGGGCCTCGAGCAGCAGCGGCTGCTCCGGGATGTCGAGCAGGCCCATGGCCTGGAACACCACCCGCTCCTGGTGACCGCAGGCCAGCACCACGCCCCTGGCCACGGCGGCGGCGCGGACACGCTCGGCATCGGCCAGTCGCACGGCGATCGGCTTCTCGACGTAGACGTGCTTGCCGGCCGCCACCGCGGCCAGCGTCTGTTCAGCGTGCACTGTCGCCGGCGAGGCCACGGTCACCACGTCCACCGCCGCCAGGAACGCCTCGAGATCGCTGAAGCCCCGGCCACCCCGCGGCATCGCCACGGCGGCGGCGCGCTCGGGATGAGTGTCGAAGACCGCGGACAGGGTCACGCCGGGCAGCCGCGCATACTGGGCGGCGTGGTAGCCGCCGAACACGCCGGCGCCGATGACGCCGCCTCGCAGGGACTCAGGCATGGAACCTCCGGACCGGCGCGCGCCGTAACACGCCGCCGGGCCTCGACGCCACCCGCCCCGGGTCCTACACCCTTCCCCAAGACCAGAACCCTGAGGAAACGATCATGACCAGCTTTCGCGAGATCCGCCTGAAGAGCCGCCCGGTGGGCCTGCCCCGCGCCGAGAACTTCGAGCTGGCCGCCGTCGAGGCGCCCGCCCCCGGCCCCGGTGAGGTCCAGGTCCGGAACCTCTGGATGACCGTCGATCCCTACATGCGCGGCCGCATGAACGATGTTCAGAGCTACACGCCGCCGTTCGCCCTTGGCCAGCCGATGGACGGCGGCGCCATCGGCGAAGTGATCGCCTCTGGTGATCCGGGCCTGAAGGTGGGCGACCTGGTGCAGTCCGGCCTCGGCTGGCGCGAGGGCTTCAACGCGCCCGCGTCGTCTGTCCAGAAGCTGGACACCATGGGCCTGCCGCCGCAGGCCTTCCTCGGCGCGGCCGGGATGCCGGGCCTGACGGCCTATGCGGGCCTGCTGAAGATCGCGGCCCTGAAGGACGGCGATGTGGTGTTCGTCTCCGGCGCCGCCGGCGCGGTCGGCTCCATGGTCGCCCAGGTCGCCAAGGCGAAGGGCCACACGGTCATCGGCACGGCGGGCGGGGCGGACAAGATCGCCTTCCTGAAGTCCATCGGGGTCGATCACGCCATCGACTACAAGGTCGAGAAGGACCTTACGGCGGCGCTGGCGAAGGCGGCGCCGGGCGGCATCGACGTCTATTTCGACAACGTCGGCGGCGACCATCTGGTGGCGGCGCTGAACGCGGCCCGACCCTTCGCGCGCTTTGCCCTGTGCGGTGCGATCTCGATGTACAACGCCACCGAGATGCCCGCCGGCCCGCCGAACCTGGTGCTGATGGTCGGCAAGCAGATCCGCATGGAAGGCTTCATCGTCTCCAGTTCGTGGGACATGATGCCGGCTTTCCACCGCGACCTCGCCGCCTGGGTGAAAGAGGGCAAGGTCACCTGGAAGGAGACCGTCTTCGAAGGGATCGACAAGGCCCCCGACGCCTTCCTCGGCCTGTTCTCGGGCGGGAACCTCGGAAAGATGCTGGTCAAGCTCGCCTGAGCGTTGGACGCCTGCTGGCGAGGGCGTAAAAGCCCTCGTCCTCCCCTGAGTATCGGAGTTGCTCCTTGCCGCGCCTGTTCAGCGCCTACGTGATCGTCGACTGGAGCGCCGCGGCCAAGCCGACGACGGGGGCCGACTCCATATGGATCGGCGTGCTGAAGCGCGACATCCGCTTCCGCATGGCCTTCGAGAGCTTCAACCCCTCGACCCGCGCCGAGGCCGAGGTGCGGCTTAACGCCATCCTCGACGACCTGAAGAAGCGGGGCGAACGCGTGCTGGTGGGCTTCGACTTCCCGCTGGGCTTCCCGCGCGGGTTCGCCGCGGCTCTCAGCCTGCCGGGCGAGCAGCCCTGGCGTGCGGCTTGGGACCAGCTCAACAAGATGGTCAAGGACAAGGCCGACAACACCAACAACCGCTTCGGCGTGGGCTCGGAGATCAACCGGCGCATGACCGGCGGCCCGTTCCCGTTCTGGGGCTGTCCGCCCAAGGACACCCTGACAACCCTGCAGCCCAAGCGCAGCCGCGCGCACGGGCCGGACGACCTGCCGGAGTTCCGCCATGCGGACCTGGCGGCCAAGGGCGCGGCCTCGATCTGGAAGCTCTATTACAACGGCTCCGTGGGCGGTCAGGCGATCCTGGGAATCCCCTTCGTGCGCCGGCTGAAGGCCACCCGCGGCGAGGGCATCCGGGCCTGGCCCTTCGAGACGGGTTTCAAGACCCTGACCGAGGCTGACCTTGAAGGCGTCGAGGCTGTGGTCGCCGAAGTCTATCCGTCGCTGCTGAAGCCTCAGGGCCCGCCGGGTGAGGTCAAGGACCTGACCCAGGTCCGCACCACCGCCGAGCACTTCGCGCGGCTGGACGAGGCCAACAAGCTGGGCGTCCTCTTCGCGCCCCCGAAGGATACGGCGGCCGACGTTGTGCTCGACGCGGAACGTGAAGAAGGCTGGATCCTCGGCGCGGGGGCCTAGAGGTCCCGCCGGCTCAGCATCCAGAAGCGGCCCACCAGGAGGCCGCCGGAGATGAACGTCGCCAGGATGATGGCCAGGATGATGCCATCCACGCCCATCTTCATCGGGATCGCCAGCCACCAGGCCAGCGGCGACATGATCAGTATGTAGCTGACCAGGTGCGTGGCGCTGGGAACCCAGACGTCGCCGCGGGCCCGGAGCGACTGGGCCGTCACCACCTGGACCGCGTCCGGGAGGAAGAACACGCAGCACAGCACCAGCGCCGAGGCCGCCATGGCGACCGTGGCGGGATCGCGGGTGTAGCCCTCGGCAATCAGCGTCGCCGTGGGCCAGATCGCCAGTGAGACCAGCAGGCCGAACGCCGCCGCGACACCCATCGAGACAAGGCCCGCGCGATGCACCGCGACCGGATCGCGCGCGCCGTACGCCCGGCCGACCAGCACAGAGGCGCCCGTCGCGAGTCCGAGCGGGACCATGAAGACGATGGACGCCACGTTCAGCGCGATGGCGAAGGCGGCGACCGCCAGGCCCCCGATCCAGCCGGCGATGATGTTCATCCCCGCGAACGAGGCCACCTCGAAGAAGTTGGAGGCGCCCGCGCCATAGCCGATGCGGCGTTGTTCCGCCTCGGCCGCCCGGTCGCGCTCGGGCTTGCGGAACACGCCCAGTTCGCGGGCTTCCGGCATCCGCGCGATGTAGACCAGCATGGCGACCGCCAGGAACGCCCGCGCGCCGGTCGTGGCCCAGGCGCCCCCGATGGCGCCCAGCGCCGGCAGCCCGAAGGTCCCCGGCACCAGCAGCAGCAGCAGGCCGAGGTTCACGACATTCGCCGCCCACATGGCCCAGGCCCCGGGCCCGGGACGCGCCTGCCCCTCCAGCCAGGCGCTCGCGGTCACCGCCAGGCCGTAGAACGGAAGCGAGAAGCCGAACACGATCAGCGCACGCGAGGCGCCGTCGGCGAGGTCAGGTTCCAGTCCGATGGCGTGCAGGAATGGCGGCCCCGCCACGATCAGTCCGACCGTCGAGGCCAGTCCGATCCAGGCGCTGTAGACCAGGCCGCGCCGCAGGACGGCGCCAATGAGGTCCCGTCGCGCCTGCCCGATGTAGCGCGCCGTCATCACCTGCACGCCGGTCAGAAGTCCGATCGCCAGGGTCAGGATCACGCTGGTCGGCGCCCAGGCCAGGGCGTGATACCCGAGCTGCTCGGCTGAGTACCGGCCCACCACCACGGTGTCGCAAAGCCCCATGGCCATGATGCCCAGGCGCGAGATCACCACCGGCCCTGACAGCGACAGCAGGGTCGTCAGGTCGGCACGGACGAGCGAGGACTTCTGGGCCGCGGCGCGGTCCATGGCGGGCAACCCTGAGTTCAAAGAGGCGCGAAGACTGGCGCCAGTGTCGGAAATGGGCAAGCCGGGCCTGACCGTGGAAACCGGTCACGGCCCGGCCGTGGCGACGAGGGCGCATCCTCCCCGCGGCGGGGAGGCAGGCTCTAGATCGAGGCGGCGACCCGCGTGGCGAGGTCGACCCGGTCGTCCTTGAGCTTCTCGGCCACCAGGAACGCCAGTTCCAGCGCCTGCTCGCCGTTCAGCCGGGGGTCGCAGTGGGTGTGGTAGCGGTCGGCGAGATCGCCCTCCCCCACCGCCCGCGCGCCGCCAAGGCACTCGGTGACGTTCTGGCCGGTCATCTCCAGGTGAACGCCGCCGGGATGCACGCCCTCGGCCTTGCAGATCTCCACGAAGCTCTTCACCTCGGAGAGAATGCGGTCGAACGGCCGGGTCTTGTAGCCGTTGTTGGCGGTGAGCGTGTTGCCGTGCATCGGGTCGATCGCCCAGACGACGTTGCGGCCGGCCGCCCTGGTGGCGCGCAGCAGGTCCGGCAGGCGCTTGTCGATCTTGTCGTAGCCGAAGCGGCCATAGAGCGTGATCCGCCCGGCTTCGTCGGTCGGGTTCAGCACGTCCAGCAGGCGCAGGATGTCGTCGCCTTCCATGGTCGGGCCGCACTTGATGCCGATCGGGTTGCGGATGCCGCGGAAGTACTCGACGTGGGCGCCGCCCAGGTCGCGGGTGCGCTCGCCGATCCACAGCAGGTGCGCCGAGGTGTCGTACCACTCGCCCGAGGTGCTATCGACCCGGGTCATGGCCTCCTCGTAGCCCAGCAGCAGGCCCTCGTGGCTGGTGAAGAACTCCACCCGCTGCATCTCGGGATGCGACGCCGGCGTCACGCCGATGGCCGCCATGAAGGTCAGCGCCTCGGAAATCTTCTCGCTGAGCTCGCGGTAGCGCGCGCCCTGCGGGCTGTCGTTGACGAAGCCCAGGGTCCAGCGGTGAATGTTGTAGAGGTCGGCATAGCCGCCGCCGGCAAACGCGCGCAGCAGGTTCAGCGTCGAGGACGACTGGGCATAGGCCTGCATCAGCCGGTTCGGGTCCGGCGTCCGCGACTCCGGCGTGAACTCCATGCCGTTGATGTTGTCGCCCCGGTAGGACGGCAGCTCGACGCCGCCGATGGTCTCGACCGGAGAGGACCGCGGCTTGCCGAACTGGCCGGCCATGCGGCCCACCTTCACCACCGGCTTGCCGCCGGCGAAGGTCAGCACCACCGCCATCTGCAGGATCAGGCGGAACAGGTCGCGGATGTTGTCCGCGTGGAATTCCTTGAAGCTCTCGGCGCAGTCGCCGCCCTGCAGCAGGAAGGCCTTTCCGGCGGCCACGTCACCCAGCAGGCTCTTCAGACGTCGCGCCTCGCCTGCAAACACCAGCGGCGGCATCCGGCGAAGTTCCGTCTCGACGCGCGAAAGCTCGGCCGTGTCCGGATAGTCGGACGGGATGTGCTTCGCGGGCTTCGATCTCCAGGATGCGGGGGTCCAGTGTTCGGTCATGGCTCTAACGTCAGAAACCGCCGGGGTTTCGGCGGGCCGGGCGTTTTACTCGCATTGGAGCGCGGCGTCGACGGGTTGGTTTACGCCGTCTCCGGACGGCTTGCCGCCAGGGCGACGATCACCGCGACCAGGGCCGCCAGGGCCAGCCACCACTCCTGCCAGACACCGAAACTGACCAGGCCGAAGAACAGGTAGACCGCGGCAGAGCCGGAAGCGGCGGCGGTGAGCAGGCTGCGTTCATCGCGCATCAGGCCACGGAACATCAGCGCCCAGGTCAGGGCAGCCAGCACCGCCCCCACCGCGCCCAGTTCCAGCCAGATCTGCAGGGCGCCATTGTGTGGATGAAGCTGGATGTGCGGGCTGAAGGCGCGACTGGCGTCCAGACCCCAGCCCCGCAGCGGATGGTCTGCGACCCGGCCCATGGCATAGCTCCAGTACCCCATCCGCTGGTCCCAGGAGACCGGCAGATGTCGCCCGAGACCCAGCAGCCTCACGGCCAGGATCAGCGCCGGCATCACCAGCACCGCCCCGGCCGCGCCCAGGGCCAGGAGCCGGGGCGCGGTGCGCGGCCAGATCCACACCAGCGCGCCCACGCCGGTCGCCAGTCCCACAGCCAGCACCGGAGCGTCGGAGAGGAAAAGCTGCGCCAGAACGGCCGTCCCGATCGCCATGGGGAACGCGAGCCACACAGGCGCGCCGGCGCGCGCGCCGCCGACCGCCGCCACGGGCCACAGCAGCGCCAGCACGAAGCTCCCCTGGGCCAGGTTCTTGCGGCCGAGGTCCGGCCGGATAGGGTCGTGCAGCAGATTGCGGATCGTCTGGTAGACCCCGCCGCCGGTGAAGGCCTCGATCAGCAGCAGGGCCCCATAGGCCGCAAGCCCCCAGGCCAGCACCCGCAGCGCCAGCCGCGCCAGCGCCGGTTCGGCCCGCCGCGCACCGCACCAGGCAGCGGCATAGAGCGGCAGCTGGAGGGCAAGCTTCAGGGCGACGCTGTCCTCGATCTCGTCAGGCCGGTGCGCCGTCCACAGCACCGACAGACCGGCCCACGCCAGCGCCAGTAGAAGAACCACCGCCAGCGGCATGTCCCGCACGCTCAGCCGAAGCGCAGGCAGGCACAGCAGGCCCGCCAGTCCCATCAGGGCGGCGAAGCCCAGCGGACCCAGCCAGGCGAACAGCGGCGTCAGGCCGGCGACGCCCACCATCACCCAGCCGCACCAGGCGCCGAGTCGATCGGAAACCGGCTGGCTCCCTGGCGTCACGCCACCGCGCCCAGGGCGGGCGGCGTATACTTCTCGCGCATGGTGACCAGTTCCTCGGCCAGCGTCGGGTGGACGGCGCAGGTAGAGTCCCACTGCGGCTTGGTCACGCCCATCTTCATGGCGATGGCGGCCATCTGGATGATCTCGGGACCGTCCGGCGCAACGACGTGGCAGCCGAGGATCTTCTCGCTGCCCTGCTCAACCACCAGCTTCATCAGGCAGCGCTGGGTCCCGCCGTAGAAAGTCTCCTTCATGGCGCGGAATTTGGACAGGTAGATGTCCACCTTGCCGTGGATGCGCCGCGCGTCGGCCTCGGACAGGCCCACAGAGCCGATCTGCGGCTGGGTGAAGACGGCTGAGGCGACCATCTCGTGGTCGAAAGACGTGGGGTTTGCGTAGAATTCGGTCTGGGCGAAGGCCGCGCCCTCGCGGATCGCCACGGGGGTCAGGTTGATCCGGTCGGTAACGTCGCCCACCGCCCAGATGTGATCCGAGGTGGTGCGCGAATAGGCATCCACCTTCACCGCGCCGTTCTCGGTCAGCTCGACGCCGGCCGTCTCAAGCCCCAGGCCCTCGGTGTAGGGCTCGCGGCCCAGGGCGAACATCACCACGTCCGATGTCACCGAGTGACCATCGACGCAGGCGCTGACCAGTCCGTCGGGCGTCTTCTCGATGCTGGCGATGCGGGTTCCCAGGCGCACCTTGATCCCCGACGCCTCCAGTTCCTCGGCCACGTGGCTGCGGATGTCGTCGTCGAAGCCCCGCAGCACGTTGGGGCCGCGGTGAACCACCGTCGTCTCGACGCCCAGGCCGTTGAAGATGCAGGCGAACTCCAGGGCGATATAGCCGCCGCCGGCGATCACGATGCTCTTCGGCAGGGCCTCCAGATGGAAGGCCTCGTTGGAGCTGATCGCGTGCTCGATGCCGGCCACGTCGCCTGGCATCCAGGGCCGTCCGCCGGTGGCGACCAGGATCCTGCCGGCAGTGACCGGGCCATGGCCCTCGACCTCCACCGTGTGAGGGCCCGTCACGCGCGCCTTGCCATGCAGCAGTTCGGCGCCGGCGTTCTGCAGGTTCCGGACATAGATGCCCGACAGCCGCGCGATCTCGACGTCCTTGGCCAGCAGGAACCGGGGCCAGTCAAAATTCGTTTCGCCGATGTCCCAGCCATAGCCGTGGGCCGTCTTGAAACTCTTCGAATATTCAGAGGCATAGACCATGAACTTCTTCGGCACGCAGCCACGTATCACGCAGGTGCCGCCGACACGGTGTTCCTCGGCCACCGCCACGCGCGCGCCGGACATCGCCGCCAGACGCGCGGCCCGCACCCCGCCGGAACCGGCGCCGATGACGAAGAGATCATAGTCGTAGTTCGCCACGGAGGGCTCCTTAAGGCTCGAATTCCACGACGCCGTCGGCCGTGCCGATCAGCGCAAGGTCGGCCAGGTCGAGGAACAGGCCATGGTCGACCACGCCGGTGACACTCTTCAGCGCCGCCGCCAGGGCCGCCGGTTCCTCGATCCGGCCACAGGCTGCGTCATAGATAAGGTTGCCGCCGTCGGTTCTCACCGGCTCGCCGTCCTTTCGCCGCAGGATCGGGGCGATTCCGATGTCGCATTCCGCCAGGGCGTCGCAAATCCGGTCGGCGGTCGACTTGTGCCCGAAGGCCACAACCTCGATCGGAAGCGGGAACTTCCCGAGGGTCGGCACCCGCTTGGCCGCATCGGCGATCACCACGCAGCGGGCCGAGGCCTCCCAGACCAGCTTCTCGCGCAGCAAGGCCGCCCCGCCGCCCTTGATCAGCGACAGGCCCGGGCCGATCTCGTCAGCGCCGTCCACGGTGAGGTCGATGGCCTTGGTCTCGCCGAGGTTGGCCACCCGGATGCCCAGGCTGTCGGCCAGGTCCGCCGTGGCCTGAGACGTGGGCACGCCGATGACGTTGAGCTTGCGCGCCGCCAGAGCGCGCACGAACCAGGCCGCCGTCGAGCCGGTGCCCAGGCCCACCACCATGCCCCGCTCGACCAGGGCCGCGGCGGCCTCGCCGGCGGCGCGCTTCTGGGAATCAGGATCGCTCATCGTTTCGCTGCCGCCTTCTTCGCACCCATGACATCCCGGAACCGCGCCGCCCAGCCGGGCTTCTCGATCTGGGTTCCGCGTTCAAGGGCCAGGGCGTCGGCCGGGACATCCCGGGTCACCACCGAGCCCGAGCCGATATAGGCCCCAGCCCCGATCGAGACCGGCGCCACCAGGGCGCTGTTGGAACCCACGAAGGCGCCCTCGCCCACGTGGGTGTCATATTTGAAGAAGCCGTCGTAGTTGCAGAAGATCGTCCCGGCGCCGATGTTCGCGCCGGCGCCCACCGAGCCATCGCCCAGATAGCTCAGGTGATTGGCCTTGGCCCCCTTGCCCACCCTGACCTTCTTCACCTCCACGAAGTTGCCGATGTGGGCCTCTTCGCCGATGTCTGCGCCCGGCCGCAGGCGGGCATAGGGCCCCACCAGCGCGCCCGCGCGCACCACCGCGCCCTCGAGGTGGCTGAAGGCGCGGATCACCGCCCCGGTCTCCACGCTGACGCCCGGGGCAAACACCACATAGGGTTCCACCGTTGCGCCGGGCGCGATCCGGGTGTCCCACGAAAAATGAACCGTCTCCGGCGCAGGCATGGCCACGCCGTCCGCCAGAAACTGGTCGCGGCGGCGCTTCTGGAAGATCGCCTCGGCCTGCGACAGCTGCATCTGGGTGTCGGCGCCCATCACCGCCGTCTCCGGCGCGACATTGGCCCGCACCACCGCGTGCTCCAGCGTCGCCTCGGCGATGATGTCGGTGATGAAGTACTCTTTCTTGGGGTTGTCGTTCTTCACCCGTCCCAGCCAGCGGAACAGGTCCACCCGGTCGGCCACGTACATCCCGCCATTGCAGAGCTTTACCGCCCGGACTTCGTCGGTGGCCTGACTGGGCTCGACGATGCGCATCACATGGCCGTCGGCCCCACGGAGGATCCGGCCGTAGAGCAGCGGATCGACGGGCTCGAAGCCCATGATCGCCAGCGCCGCCCCCTTCGCCCGGATCGCGAACAGCGGCTCCAGGTCCGGGGTGCCCAGCAGCGGGCAGTCGCCGTTCACCACCAGTACGTCGCCGTCGAAATCGGCCAGCGCCTCGCGCGCGGCCAGCACAGCGTGCCCCGTGCCCAGCGGCGGGTCCTGCAGCACGGCGGCCCCCTCGCCCAGCCGGCTCACCACCAGGGCCCGGACCTCGGGGCTGTGGTTTCCGACCACCACGTGGATGCGCGTACACCCCGCCGCCTGGACAGTGTCGATCACCCGGTCCAGCAGGCTGCGCCCACCGACCCTGTGCAGCACCTTCGGCACGGGCGACTTCATCCGCGTACCCTGGCCCGCGGCCATGATCACGGCGGCGCGTGCGGTCATTCAGCTCTCTCCAGCCAAGGTTCTGAGTCTTCGTGTGGTCCGAGGCTTAGCAAGCCTTGTGGCGGGGCGCGAGAAACAGCTAGCGTCCGCGCGTTCCTGATCCGGAGTCACCATGAAATTCCGTTCGCGTTTCGCCGCCCTGCTCTGCTCGGGCGCGCTTGCGGCGCTTGTGCCCGCTGTTGCCCACGCCGCGCCCGACAAGGCGCTGGAGGCGAAGTTCGACGCCCTGATCGATCCCGCGCTGATGGGATCGTGGCTGAAGACCATGGCCGCCGAGCCGAATCATGTGGGCTCGCCTCACGACAAGGCCAACGCCGAGATGACCCTCGCCCAGTTCCGGGCGTGGGGCTGGGACGCGAAGATAGAGGTGTTCCAGGTCCTCTATCCGACACCGAAGGAGGTGGCGCTCGAGCTCGTCGCCGGCCCCGGCGCGCCGTTCAGGGCCACCCTGACCGAGGCGCCAATCCCCGGTGATGAGTCCTCGACCCGGACCAAGGACCAGCTTCCGGCCTACGTGGCCTTCCAGGGCGACGGCGATGTGACTGCGCCGCTCGTCTATGTGAACTACGGCATGCCGGCCGACTACGAAGCCCTGGCGCGCCTCGGCGTCTCGGTGAAGGGCAAGATCGTCATCGCCCGCTACGGCGCCGGGTGGCGCGGCCTGAAGCCCAAGCTGGCGCAGGAGCATGGCGCGGTAGGCGCGATCATCTACTCCGACCCCCGCGACGATGGATATTCCACCGACGACGTCTATCCCAAGGGCGCGGCCCGGCCGCCGGGCGGCTTTCAGCGCGGCTCGGTCGCCGACATGACCACCTTCCCGGGCGATCCGACCACTCCGGGCTACGGTTCGACGAAGGACGCCAAGCGCGTCGCCCGCGAGGACGCCGCGACGATCCTCAAGATCCCCACCCTGCCGATTTCCTACGGTGACGCCACGGCCCTGCTGAAGGCGCTGGACGGGCCGGTGGCCCCCGCCGCTTTCCGGGGCTCGCTGCCCCTGACCTACCACGTGGGCGGCGGCGAGACCGCGAAGGTCCACATCAAGGTGGTTTCCGACTGGAGCCTGAAGCCCGCCTACAACGTCATCGCCACGCTCAAGGGCCGCCAGTCGCCCGACGAATGGGTGGTCCGCGGCAATCACCGCGACGGCTGGGTGTTCGGCGCCTCCGATCCCCTGTCCGGCCATGTGGCGATGATGAACGAGGCCAAGGCGCTGGGGGCCCTGGTCAAGAGCGGCTGGAAGCCCGGCCGCACCATCGTCTACGCCAGCTGGGACGCCGAGGAGCCGATGCTGCTGGGCTCCACCGAATGGGCCGAGACCCACGCCGCCGAACTGAAGAAGAAGGCGGTCATCTATCTCAACTCCGACTCCAATGCCCGGGGCTTCCTTGGGGTCAGCGGGAGCCACGCGTTCCAGCATTTCGTCAACCAGGTCTCGGCCGACGTGACCGACCCGCAGACCGGCGTGCCGGTCCGCGACCGTCTGCGCGCGGGACTCGAGGTCAGCGCCGCTGAGCCGGGCGCCAATCCCCGCACTACCGCGCTCGGCCGGATCGCGTCCGACCACGCCCGCGACCTGCCGATCGAGCCGCTGGGCTCGGGATCCGACTACTCGGCCTTCCTGCAGCACCTCGGCGTGCCTTCGATGGACATCGGCTTCGGCGGCGAAGGCCAGAGCGGCGGCGTCTATCATTCGGCCTACGACACCTATGAGCACCACAGCCGCTTCGTGGATCCCGGCCACGCCTATGCGGGCGCGCTCGCGAAGGTCACCGGCCGCATGGTGATGCGACTGGCCGATGCCGACGCGCCCGTCCAGCGCTACGGCGACTTCGCCGACACCGTCGCCGGCTACGTCGACGAAGTGAAGAAGCTCGCTGAGAGCAGACGCGACGAGGCCGCCACCCGTACCCGCCTGCTGGCCGCCGGCGCCTACAGGATCGCCGACGATCCCACCGTCTCGCGCGGCGACCCCGCCCCGCTGACGCCGTCGCCGAAGCTGGACTTCGCGCCGCTCGACGCGGCCCTCGTCCGCCTGAAGGCCAGCGCGGCTGGCTTCGACCGCGCGCTTGCCGACAAGGGCGCGGCCCTGACGCCGGCCCAGCGCAAGACCCTGTCCGCGGCCATCCTGCCGCTTGAGCAACGCCTTCTGAACGAGAAGGGCCTGCCCTTCCGGCCCTGGTACCGGAACCTGATCTACGCGCCCGGCCGCTTCACCGGCTACGGCGCCAAGACCCTGCCCGGCGTGCGCGAGGCGATCGAAGAGCGGCGCTTCGACGATGCGGACACGTATATCGGCTTCACCGCCCAGGCGCTGACCGACTATGCGGCGGGACTGGAAGCGGCGACCGCGGTGATCCATGGCGGCTGACGGCCTGGAAGGGGCCGTCATCGCCTTCGACCTCGACGGCACCCTGGTCGACACCGCCCCCGACCTGATCGGCACGCTCAACGTGCTGCTCCGGGACGAGGGCCTGCCGCCCCTGCCGCTCGATGACGCCCGGCCGTTCATCGGCCGCGGGGCCCGCTGGATGATCGAGCGCGGCTTCGAGGCCGCCGGCGAGCATCTGCATCCCGCCCGCACCCAGGCGCTGTTCGACCGGTTCATAATCCACTACCGCGACCACATCGCCGACGAGAGCCGGCCCTTCCCCGGCTGCGAGGCCGCGCTCGACGACCTGCGGGCCGCCGGCGCAAAGCTGGTCGTCTGCACCAACAAGCTCACCGGCCTGTCGGTGGCCCTGCTGGACGCGCTCGGCCTCTCCCGCCGTTTCGAGGCCGTGATCGGCGCCGACGCCGCCCCCGCGATCAAGCCCGACGCCCGCCACCTGCAGGCCGCGGTGGACGCCGTGGGCGGCGACATTGCCCGCACGGTCATGGTCGGCGACGCAGCCACCGACGCCGGCGCCGCCCGCAACGCCGGCGCCCATCTGGTGCTGGTCAGTTTCGGCTACACCGAGACCCCGGCGGCGGCGCTGGACCCGGACATCCTGATCGACCGCTTCGACCAGCTCCCCCCCGCCTGCGCCCGCCTCCTGAGCGCTTGCGGCGCGCCACCCGGTCAGCTATAGCCCGCGCCTTCCTGCGGAGGATGCGTAGCTCAGCGGGAGAGCACCTCGTTCACACCGAGGGGGTCACAGGTTCAATCCCTGTCGCATCCACCATTCTTTTCAGCCGCATACACTCCGGTCCACCGGCTATCTCCCCTTTCACCTCACCCCAGATCCGGTGCCTCGTACAGGGGCCGGATCTCGATCTCGCTGGGGCCTGGCATGGGATTGGGGCAGCGTTTGACCCAGGCGATGGCTTCGTCCAGGTCCTTGACCTCCCAGAGCCAGTAGCCGGCGACCAGTTCGTGGGGGGCAGCGAAGGGGCCTTTGATGACCGTGCGGGTGTCGCCGTCGAAGGCGACCCTGCAGCCCCTCGACGAGGGCGTCAGGCCGTCGGCGTCGCGCAGGATGCCGGCCGCCTCCAGTTCATCGTTGAAGCGGCCCATCGCCGCCATCATCGCGTCGGTCTCCGGCGAGCGGACATATCCCCGCTCGCTGTCCTCGGTCGCCTTCACCAGCACCATCACCCGCATCGTCGTGCTCCTGTTCCGTTCGGGCTCAGCGTTACGATAACGAAACGACGAACGGGCTCTTCGCAAGCCGACAATGTCTGGCCCAACACGCCATGTCGGCTTTCCCACAAGGGAACGGGTCCGCACCGCCATCGTTTACGCCCGGACCGGACAGGGCTGCATGGCGCATCCCCCGGTCTGCCTGAGTAAGGCAGCGCATCAAACCTGACGGGAGCCGCCCATGGCCACGACCAGCAAATCCGCCTCCGCCCGCAAGACCTCCGGACGCCGCCGCCGCTCCGGCCGCCGCGATCCGCTCGCCGTCCGCCTGCTCAAGGCCGATCACCGCGAGGCGGAGGGCTGGTTCGACGAGTACGAACAGCTGGAGGACGACGCCGACAAGCTCGCCCTGTTCAGCCGCATCGCCCTGGCCCTGAAGGTCCACACCACCCTCGAGGAAGAGATCTTCTATCCCGAGGAGCGCGGCGACGTTGAGGAGGACATGCTGGACGAGGCCTACGTCGAGCATGACGGCGCCAAGAAGCTGATCGCCGAGATCGAGGCGATGAAGCCGGGTGACGACTACTACGACGCCAAGGTCAAGGTGCTGGGCGAGTACATCAAGCACCACGTCAAGGAAGAGGAGCAGCCCGGCGGCATCTTCGCCCAGGCCAAGAAGGGCGACGAGGACCTTGAGGCGATGGGTGAGCGCATGCAGGCGCGCAAGGACGAACTGATGGCCGAGATGGCGCCTGCCAAGGCCAACTGACCCTGCCCCGGGCCCGTCCGCCGCGACGGGCCCGCCCCTCCCCTCCACGCTTCCGGAAAGACGCTCCCATGCTCCGCTCCTTCCTCATCGGCCTTCCGGCAGGCGCCCGGGCGATGACCCCGCTGGCCGCGGTCAGCGAGGCTGCACGGCGTGGCGAACTGCCGGCCGGGCACGGCGCGGCGTGGCTGGCTCATCCCCTGGTCGCGACCGGCGCAAAGGCGCTGGCCGCCGGAGAAATGTGGGGCGACAAGCTGCCCCGCGCGCCGGACCGCATCGTGGCGGCCGGAGTCATCGCCCGGATCGTCAGCGGCGGGCTGGCCGGGGCAGCGCTCGCCCCCCGCCGTCATGCCGGGCTCGGTGCGGTGCTGGGCGCATCGGCGGCGGTCGGCGCCGCTTACCTGACCTTCAGCGCCCGGATGCACGCCATGCGCCGCCACGGCCAGACGCCCACGGGCCTGGTGGAGGACGCCCTGACAGTCGCCGCGACCCGGATGATACTCGGCGCCGGCCGGGCCAGGACCTCGCCTACCCGCGGACAGGAAACACCCCGGCAAGGGCCGCCGCCACCGCCATGACCGCGCAGGTGGCCACCGCCCAGCGCCATGTGAAACGCTGGTGGTCGCCGAACTCGACGCCCGCCAGGCTGACAAGCAGGTAGGTCGACGGCACCAGCGGGCTCAGGAGGTGAAACGGCTGGCCGACCAGGGAGGCGCTTCCGATGGCCGCCTTCGAGATCCCGTAGTGCGAGGCCGCCTCGGCCAGAACGGGGACCACCCCGAAATAGAAGGCGTCATTCGAGACGAAGAACGTCATCGGCAGGCTGAGCGCCGCGGTGATCGGCGCCATGTAGGGACCGAGTTCGGGAGGGATAAGCCCCAGCAGGCTGCGCGGCATCGCCTCGACCATGCCGGTTCCCGACAGCACGCCGGTGAATACCCCTGCCGCGAAGATCAGCGAGACCATGGCCATCGCGTTTGGCGCATGGGCGGCGATGCGGGCGCGCAGGTCGTCGGAGCGCGGATAGTTGACCAGGGTGGCGATGGCGAAACCGGCCATGAACAGCACCGGCAACGGCACGAGGCCGCTGACCAGGGTCGCCAGCAGGACCAGCGTCAGGCCGGCGTTGATCCAAAGGCGGTCAGGCCGCCGCGCCCCGGGGTCGGTGGACACGGTGACCCCGGCAGCCTCGCTTGCCGGATCGCGGGGCGTAAGGGCCAGCACGCCCAGCCGGGCGCGTTCCCGCCGCCCGTACATCCAGGCCAGAAGCAGCAGGAAGCCGATCCCCGCCGCCATCGCCGGCAGCATCGGCAGGAAAAGATCGGCCGCCTCGACCTGCAGCGCCGCGGCTGCCCGCGCGGTGGGTCCGCCCCAGGGGGTCAGGTTCATCACCCCGCTCGAGAGCATGATCAGGCAGGCCATGATCAGCGGGTTCAGGCCCAGCCGGGCGTACAGCGGCAGCAGCGCCGCCACCGTCACCATGTAGGTCGTCGAGCCGTCGCCATCGAGCGAGACCGCCACGGCCAGCACCACCGTCCCCACCACCACCCGCACCGGATCGCCCCGGACCAGCGCCAGCAGGCGGCGCACCGGCGGATCGAACAGGCCGGCGTCGATCATCAGGCCGAAGTAGAGGATGGCGAACATGATCATCACGCCTGTGGGTGCGATCTTCTTCACCCCGTCCAGCATCATGGGCCCGAGATCCAGGCCATGGCCCGCCAGCAGGCCGAACGCGGCGGGCACGACGATCAAGGCCACCATGGGCGCCAGCCGCCGGGTCATGATCAGGGTCATGAATGTAGCGACCATGCCAAAACCGAGGGCAGGCAGCAGGGGGTTCAGCGGGTCCAAGCCTGGCCGTCCATGTGATGCCTTCCGTCGCCGAATCTCATGGTCATATTGACGCCTGACGCTGGCGCAGAAAGGGGACGCGCATGATCCTGATCGGACAGTATGACAGCCCGTTCGTCCGCCGGGTCGCGGTGGCGCTTCGGCTCTATGGCTTCGACTACGAGCACCGCCCCTGGTCGGTGTTCGGCGACGCCGCGCGGATCGCTGCGCTCAACCCGCTGATTCGGGTGCCGACCCTGGTGACCGACGACGGAGAGGCTCTGGCCGACAGCGCGGCGATCCTCGACTGGCTTGATGAACTGGCGGGACCGGAGCGGGCGCTGATCCCGCGCTCAGGCGTGGAGCGGCGTCATGCGCTGAAGATCTGCGCGCTGGCCTCGGGCCTGGCCGACAAGGCGGTGAGCCTGGTCTACGAACGGGTGATCCACGACCGCAGCACCGACGTCTGGCAGGCCCGTTGTCGCGAGCAGATCGCCGGCGTACTCGATGCGCTGGAAGCCGACCGCTCGTCGCGCGAACCGTGGTGGGCCGGGGCGTCGCCGGGCCATCCGGACATCGCAGTGGCCTGCGTGCTGCGCTTCCTGAGCGAGGCCCATCCGGACGTCTTCGACCCCGCACGCTGGCCCTCGCTGGCCGCCCACGCCCGGACCTGCGAGGCCCTCCCCGCGTTCGAGGCGGTGACACAGCCATTCCTTGTCACTCCGCCACAGCCTTAAGGCCGAAGGCGGCGCACCGGCCCCGCCAAGCGCATTTTCCGTGCGCCGGGAGGGGCCGAAAGTCACCTGACGGCCGTTAAATCGCGACATTAAGTCAGGATGGTTTTCTTGCATAATATTCGTGCATTACGACTATTTTCTAATGTCAACTTATGCGGTCGAACCGGGCGATGAAAACAGGGTGAACCCTAAGCTCACTTAACCACGTCCGTTACCGATAGCGGAGGCGGTGGCGTGCCAGAATGCCGCGGTTGAAGTGCACACGGCGTACCCTGATTTCCCTCATGCGACCGGCCGATCTCCTTGTCCGCGCCCGCTCGGCGGCGCAGTCGGTCCTCGGGCTTGGCCGGGGACTGGGGCTCGTTCTCGCCCTGTGCCTCGCCCCGGTGGCGGCGGCCGCCCAGATCCTCGACCCCACCCCAGCGCCGGCCACCAGCCTGCAGATGGCCGTCGGCAAGTCCGAGCCTCTAACCCTCAACGGCCCGGTGTCGCGCATCGTGGTCAGCCAGCCGGAAACCGCGAAGGT
This sequence comes from Pseudomonadota bacterium, assembly GCA_963205005.1. Classification (GTDB taxonomy): domain Bacteria; phylum Pseudomonadota; class Alphaproteobacteria; order Caulobacterales; family Caulobacteraceae; genus Phenylobacterium. The sequence continues at coordinate 12,167 of CAUJHW010000078.1, read as the reverse complement.
CTCGGTCGCCGGCCCGGACAGCCTCTACGTGATGGGCCGCGACGTCGGCGCCACCAACCTGCTCGTCTACGGCCCCGGCGATCGCCTGCTGCAGACCCTCGACATCAACGTTGGCTACGATGGCGCCCAGCTCCAGTCTGACATCCGCGACGCCCTGCCCGGCGAACGGATCGAAGTCGCGACGCTGAGCACCGGCCTCATGCTCCGGGGCTCTGTCTCCACGCCGGAAGCGCAGGCCGTCGCCCTCGATCTCGCCGAGCGCGCCGCCCCGGACGCCGTCATCTCGACCCTGGAGGTCCGCCCCCATCAGGTGATGCTGGAGGTCCAGCTGGTCGAGGCGACGGAGGAAGACCTTCGCGACATCGGCTTCGACTTCGCCGCCACCGGCCCCCGGCTGTCGCTCACCAGCGGCTCGGGCCTCGTGGGCATAGAGCCGCCGCACGACACAGTCCGTATTCACGGGACAGCCGGAGACCTCGGTCTCGACGCGGCCCTCCGCGCCCTGGAGACCCGGGGCGCCGCCCGGATCCTGGCCAGGCCGCAACTCCTGGCGCTGTCCGGCGAAAGCGCCACGTTCCGTTCCGGCGGCGAGTTCCCCTACCCCGTGCCGACCCGCGACGGCGTCACCGTCGAGTTCCGACCCTATGGAACCGCCCTGGCGATGCGCCCGACAGTACAGGCCAACGGGCTGATCCGGCTGGAGCTAACCTCGGAAGTCAGCAGCCTCGACCCGCGATACAGCCTGCGGGTCCAGGGCCTGACGGTCCCCGCCCTGATGACGCGGCGGGTGGCGACGACGCTGGAGGTGCGCGATGGCCAGCGCTTCCTGTTTGCCGGCCTGTTCTCGGAGTCCGACGAGCAGCAGGCGGCGCAGACCCCGGGCCTCGGCGACCTGCCCGCACTGGGCGCGCTGTTCCGTTCGACCCGCGAGCGCAGCCAGCGGCTGCAGCTGGCCCTGATCGTCACAGCCCGCCTTGTGGACGGGCCCAACATCGACGCCGGAACGCCACAGATGCCCGAGCAGCTGTTGGACACCCCGGCCGCCACGCCGGCGCCGGAAGCAGCCCCCGCCAAGCCGCGACCGCTCGCGAAGCTGTCCGAGGCCCCGCTGGTTCGCGCCATTTCCCGGCGCGTGGCGACCCTGGCGCACGCCCTGGCCGAAGCGCCGGGCCAGGCATGGTCGACGGCCCGGGGCTGGTCGCGCAACCTGCTGGCCGCCGCGGGCCTGCGCCTGCCCGCCGGACAGGCATCGCTGAAGGCCAAAGGCGCCGCGCCGGTTTCGTGAGACGATGACGCTCCGACTCAGACGGAGGTCGCAATGCGCTACGCCCTGATCCTGCTGGCCCTCGGCCTGGCCACACCGGTCGCGGCCCGGCCGACGCCGTCCAGCGCCGTGGACGTCGAGAGCGGCGCGTCGCTCCGGTCGAGCTGCACCCTCTCGCAGATCGACGGACGGGATGTCCTGGCGCTCGACTGCGTCATCCGGGATACCCGCCAGCCCGCGCTGAAGCGCTCCGAGACGGCCACCGTCCAGATGATCGGCGGTGGAGCCGCGTCGGGCCTGCAGGTGGTGTCCGGCGCCCCGCGGGCGACGCGTCCCGGCGTCCCGGACCTAGCCCTGCATGCGGCGATCGACACCCGCCCGCCTGGGGCCGTCGATATCATCCAGAAGGTGGTCGTCCTGGACGCCGCGGCCAAGGCGCCGGCGGACCGGATCGAAGTGGTCGAACCCGGCGCCTGAGGCGGTCCACGATCGCCTTGCGGCCCGCCCCGCTTTGGGCGAGCCTATGGTGTGCAACAGGGTAACCTTACCTCCGCCGCCGTATGGGCTTTCCGCCTCGCGCTCGCCGGGGCGATGATCACCGTGGACAATCCGTTCCGGCTGGCGGCGGCCGCCCTGATCCTGGCGCTGCAGATCCCGGTTCAGGCCGGGATCGCCGCCACCGTGGCCCGGGTCAGGGCGCCTCAGGAATAGGGACTGCGGGTCACGACCGGGGCCTCGGGGTCGGCGGGCGGCGGCGGGCTGTAGGCTGGCTCCGGCTGCGAGACCACCTCTGGCCGGGCCGGCGGCAATTCAATGAGCGGCGCAGTCGCGGCCGCTTCCGTCGCCAGGCCGGTCTGCGGCGCCGGGGTCGGCGCGGCCCCTGTCCGCGCAGGCGGCCGTGGCGGCGGCGCCGCGACCGGCAGGGTCACAACCGGCGTTGGCGCGGCGTCGGCGGCGATGGGGGACGCAAGGCTGACAGCCGCAGGTCGCGTGTCGGGCGTCTCCAGCGCCGCCTGCTGGATGCGGCTCAGCAACAGAGCGAGACCCAGGACGCCCGCGACCGCAACGAGGGTCGCGACAATGGCCGGCGCCGGCGACCGGCGCGGCGGGGCGCGGACCGCCCGCGCCGGCGCGACCACCAGCGGGCTGAGTTCGACAGGCTCCTGCGGCGGGGGATCAGGGATGGTCGGCGGATCCACCGCGACGACGGCGGGTCGTGCCGGCGGTTCGGCATGGATCGGCCGGACGAAGAGCGGTGTGATCGTGGCGGGCGGCGCCTCTGGCGCCGGAGGCGCTGTGCGCCGCGTGGCCCCCAGGCGGAAGGGCGCCTGCGGCATCTTCGGCCAGGCGCTGTTTCGGGCGAAGGGGTTGTCGTCGGGGTCGGAAGCCATCGCCCCCAGACTCGGCCGCGACTTGGTCCGCACTAAGGCCTGCGTCGGCAGGTCCGTGCGAGGAGCACCAGCAGATAGTACGGGATCGCCAGCCCCTCCCGGAGGCTCATGCCGAGCCAGTGGCCGAATGCGCCCTTCCCCGGACCGCGCGGAACCGGCCCCGGCAGGCTCCGGACGCCGTGAAGGGCGAGCTTCATCCGAATGCGCGGCAGGTGGTAGCCATCGCTGCAGGCGATCACCACCGTGTGCCCGCCTTCGCGGACACAGCGCTGGGTGGCGGCCACATTGTCCAGGGTGTTCAGGCTGGCCTCGTCGAGGATCAACCGAACACCGGCAATCCCCTCGCGCCGGAGCACCTCGGCCATGATCGAGGCCTCGGACGGGCCCGGCCTCGGCGCGCCGCCCGAGCAGAGAATGGGCGCATCAGGGTGGAGCCGCGCCGCGACAAGCCCATAGTCTATGCGGCGCAGCAAGGCTGCGGACGGTGTCCCGTCCGGGCGGATGGCCGCGCCGAAAATGACGATCAGGGGCGACGGCGCGCGCATGGGCGCAGGATGCCCCGCCCCGCCGCGCTCTGCCAGCTAGCCGTTCAGGGGCGGATGGTAGTGTTCGACAAGGTCGGCGCGCTCGGCCTCGCGAACGGCGCGGGTGACGTTCAGCCGGGTCAGGACGGTGGCGGTGGCGAATTTCCGCCGGGCCTTTTCCAGGTCCGCCTTCCAAGTCTGGCTCGCGAGATTGTCGGTCTCGCCCGCGTAGACGACGTTGGCCGCGCCATCTTCCGACAGCTCGGCGATGACGTAGTTCGCCCCGGCCGGCGGCAGGAACCGGTTCTCGTCGAGCGGACTGTAGCGATACCGGGCGCCCGAGGCCCCGGCGAGATCGATCTGACGGGTCACTCTGCTCTCCACTCCTGCGCCAACGACTCGCGCGCGCTCGACGTTCCCGGACCTTTCCGGGCGGACTTGGACGAAAACTTGGCTGAGCTTGGCCGTATGACGCACTTGGGAACCTGACTTCGGTGGAACAGCCTGCGCCGTATGGACGTTCGGGACGGGCGCGTCTCTGCTAATGTGACGATAAGACCCAAGGAGATCATGACCCGTGTAGGGGCTGGACAGTCAGCTCGGGCGCCGGGACAACCGTTTGCATGGAGACTCCCGCCGAATTCAGCCTTGAAGGCGCGACGGATCGTCCCACGGCGATTCTGAGTGGCGACTGGACCACCCAGCAGCTGGGCGGGACCGGCGCGGCGCTGGGCAAGGCGGTTGAGGGCCAGGCCGACCCTGCCTTCGATCTGTCGCGCGTGCGCCGCATGGACACCGCGGGAGCTTTCGCCGTGGTGCGCGCGGCCGGCGACACCTTTGACCTCGAGCGGATCACCGCCCGTCCGGAAACCCGGCGTCTGCTGCAGCTGGTGGACACCGCCCACCGCTCCAAGGCGGTCGTCCGCAAAGAGCCCCGGGGCTTCTACCAGATGACCATCCGCATCGGCCGCGGGATGGTGGGGCTGGGCGAGGAGTTCCTCAGCACCATGGCTTTCCTGGGCCATCTGCTGATGGCCACGGTCATGACATTGTTCCGGCTGGTCACCGCGCCCCACAGGATCCGGTGGGCGCCGATCTTCCAGCAGATGGAGCGCGCGGGCCTCGACGCCATACCGATCGTGGCGATCACCACCTTCTTCATCGGCGCCGTGGTCGCCCTGCTGGGCGTCAACATGCTGCGGCAGTTCGGCGCCGAGGTGTTTGTCGTGGAGCTGATCGGGGTTGCGATGCTCCGCGAGTTCAACATCGTCATCACCGCGGTCCTGCTGGCCGGCCGGTCGGCCTCGGCCTTCGCCGCCGAACTGGGCTCGATGAAGATGACCCAGGAAGTCGACGCCATGGAGGTGATGGGGGTCGATCCCTTCGAGGCGCTGGTGCTGCCGCGGTTCGCCGCCCTGTTGATCACCATTCCCCTGCTGACCTTCATCGCCACGCTCTCGGGCCTGCTGGGCGGCCTGATGGTCACCTGGTCGACGCTCGACCTCGGGCCGACGTTCTTCCTGCAGCGGATCGTCGATAACGTCGGGCCGAACCACTTCTACATCGCCCTGTCGAAGGCCCCGGTGATGGCCGGGGTGGTCGCCAGTATCGGTTGTCGGCAGGGCCTGCTGGTGGGCGGCGACGTGGAGTCGCTTGGCCGGCGTGTGACCGCCGCCGTGGTCCACGCGATCTTCGCCATCATCCTGCTCGATGCGGTGTTCGCGCTGATCTACATGGAGCTCGACCTGTGAGCGATGCGCGCACCGAGGCGGCGAAGGCGAACGCCGGACTGCTGGACCAGGAAGGGCCGGCCATCGAGGTCAAGGGCCTGCGCTCGGCCTTCGGCGACCACGTGGTGCACGAGAACCTGGACCTGACCGTCCGCCGGGGCGAGGTGCTGGGCGTGGTCGGCGGGTCCGGAAGCGGCAAGTCGGTGCTGCTCAACACCATAATCGGCCTGCGCAGCCCTGACGCCGGGACGATCACCGTCTTCGGCCAGGAACTGCAGCGCGCCTCCCGCAAGCGCTGGAGCGCTCTGGAGCGGGCCTGGGGCGTACTGTTCCAGGGTGGCGCGCTGTTCTCGAACCTCACCGTGCGTGAGAATGTGGCGGCGCCCATGTTCGAGCACACCACCCTCTCCCGCCGCGACGCCTACGAACTCGCCGATCTCAAGATCGCCATGGTCGGGCTGCGGCCGGAGGCCGGATCGCTGAAGCCGGCGGAGCTGTCGGGGGGGATGCGCAAACGGGCGGGGCTGGCTCGCGCCCTGGCGCTCGATCCGGAACTGCTGTTCCTGGACGAGCCCACCGCCGGGCTCGATCCGATCGGCGCGGGGGCCTTCGACGAACTACTCAAGGACCTCGCCGAAAGTCTCGACCTGACCGTCTTCATGATCACCCACGACCTCGACACGCTCTATGCGATCACCGACCGCGTCGCCGTCATCGCCGACCACAAGGTGGTGGCCGCCGCGCCGGTTCGGGAACTCGAGAGCTCGGACCACCCCTGGATCCGCGAATACTTCCTGGGCCCCCGCGGCCGCGCCGCGCGCGCGGCCAAGGCCAGAACGGACGCCTGATGGAAAAGAACGCCAACTACGCCCTGGTGGGGCTTTCCACCCTGATCCTGACCATAGCGCTGGCGGTATTCATCGTCTGGCTCGCACGGCTGCGGATCAACGCCGAGTACGACCTGTACGACATCGTCTTCCAGGGTCCGGTCCGGGGCCTGACTGAGGGTGGCGAAGTCCACTTCAACGGCATCAAGGTCGGTGAGGTGACCAAGATCGCCCTCGACCAGACCAACCCCAACAACGTCATCGCCCGGGCGCGGATCACCGAGGACGTGCCGATCCGCATCGACTCCTACGCCACGCTCGAACCCCAGGGGATCACGGGCCTGAACTACGTCCAGATCACCGCCGGCACCTCGACCCGCCAGCTCCTGAAGGACTATGCCGAGGCGAAGTGCGAGCGGCTGAGCAGCAGCTGCATTCCCCTGCTCCGCAGCCAGCGCAGCGCCATCTCAGACCTGCTGGAAGGCGGCGGCACTGTGCTGACCCGCACTATCGAGGCGCTCGACCGGATGAACCGGGTCCTGTCGGATCAGAACATCAAGACCTTCTCGGCCGCCCTGTCCGACACCCAGGCCGTCACCGCCGAGCTGCGTTCGCGCAAATCGATCGTCGCCGACCTGCAGAGCGCGGTCCAGCACGCCGACGAGGCCCTGGCCGAGGTCGCCGCGCTTTCCCATTCCAGCCGCGACCTGGTGGAAGGTGACGGCAAGCGCGCGGTGAAGAACCTGGCTGACGCCTCCGAGGAGGTGCGCGTCGCCGCCCAGGAGACCCGCGGGATGATCTCCAAGCTGCAGGGGCCCACCTCCGACTTCGCCACCAACGGACTGCCGCAGGTCACCGCCGCGGTGATCCAGCTGCAGACCTCCGCCGAGGCGCTTGAGCGCCTGGTAAATGAAATCCAGTCCAGCCCGACGGGCGCGCTCGGCAAGCCCAGCGCCAAAGAGCTGAAGGTGCCGAAATGATGCGCTTCCCCGCCCTCTTCCGTGCCGCGGCCACCGCCGCGCTCGCCCTCAGCCTGTCGGCCTGCGTCTCCCTGTTGCCGAAGACCAAGCCCGCCGATCTCTACCGGTTCGGCCAACCCGCCGCGGCGGAGGCCGGGACCGAAACAGTGGGCCCCGGACGCGTCGGCGTCTTCCGCGCCAACAGCCTGTTCCCGCGCGAGGCCGGCGGTGATCGTCTGCTGACGGTCACCTCGGGCAAGGTCGCCTATGTCGCCGAGACCCGCTGGGTCGCGCCGGCCACGACACTGTGGGACCAGGCCGTGCTGGCCGCCTTCGACGCAGACCCGGGCCGCGTGCGGCTGATCTCGCGTGGGGAGCCGGCATCGGTGGCCTATCAGCTGCGGCTGGATGTGCGGAACTTCGAGACCCGCTACGACAACGGGCCCAAGGCGGCGCCCAGCGTGGTCGTCCGTGTGCGGGCCGCCATGACCAGCAGCGGATCGCGGGGCCTGGTGGGCGAGCGGATCTTCGAACGACAGGTCAAGGCGGACGGCAACCGGGTATCGTCTATCGTGCCGGCCTATGATCAGGCCGTGGCGGCCGTGCTCAAGGACATCGTGGCCTGGACAAACGAGCTCGCCACCCCCGTTTGAGTGACGTCAAGGACGCCCCTTCCCGCGGGCGACAGGCTCTCTCGCGACAAGGAGAGCGCCATGGACGTCAATATCGAGGATCTCGCGCGGATCACGCGCATCGAGGGCGGCTTCAAGGCCGAATTCGCCCGTGATTTCGACTGTTCTCCGCAGGAGGTCTGGGCGGCCCTGACCGAGCCGGCGATGCTGGCCCAGTGGCTGGCGCCGGGGACCATCGAGCTGCGCGACGGCGGCTATGCCCGCCTGGACTTCGGTGACAGCGGCATCGTGATCAATTCGCCGGTCACCCTGTTCGATCCGAACCATCTGCTGGAGTATTCCTGGAGCGGACCGGGCGAACCTCTCCGTCCGGTGACCTGGACGCTGGCGGCCCTGATGGACGGCTGCCGCCTGTCCCTCACCCTGAAGATCCCTCCGGATGAGAACGTGGCGCGCAGCTGCGCCGGCTGGGAGGCGCACCTGGAGATGCTGGCCGCGGCCCTGATGGGTGTGCCGATCAAGTTTCCCTTCGAGAGCTTCAAGGCCGCGCGGGCGGCCTACGAGGCGCGGCTCGCGAGCTAGGCGTCCAGACCCGCCTGCCGCTTCGCGGCGGCCAGGGTGTTGCGCAGCAGGGCGGCGACGGTCATCAGGCCGACACCGCCCGGCACCGGGGTGATCCAGCCGGCCACCTGCGCGGCCTCCTTGTAGTTCACGTCGCCGACCAGCTTGGTCTTGCCCGCCGCGGCCTGGACCGGATTGTCGAAGGGCACCCGGTTGATGCCCACGTCGATCACTGTGGCGCCGGGCTTGATCCAGTCGCCGCGGATCATCCGCGGCTGACCGACCGCGGCCACCAGGATATCGGCCTGACGGCAGATCGACGGCAGGTCCACGGTCCGCGAATGGGCCATGGTGACGGTGCAGTTGGCGGCCAGCAGCAGCTGCGCGATCGGCTTGCCCACCAGCAGCGAGCGCCCGACCACCACCGCATGCTTGCCGGACATGTCGCCCAGCGTCTCGCGCAGCAGGATCATGCAGCCCATGGGGGTGCAGGCCACCAGCGATGGCAGGCCGGCCACCAGTCGCCCGGCGTTGACCACATGCAGGCCGTCGACGTCCTTGTCAGGGTTGATCGTGCCGATGACCGCGGCTTCGTCGAGGTGTTTCGGCAGCGGCAGCTGGACGAGGATGCCGTGGATCAGCGGATCGGCGTTCAGATCGGCCACCAGCCGGATCAGCTCTTCCTGGCGGGTGTCGGCCGGCAGACGGTGGGTCACCGAGTGCATGCCGATGGCCAGCGAGTGTTCGCCCTTGGACTTCACATAGGCCTGGCTCGCCGGGTCGTCGCCCACCAGCACCACGGCCAGACCCGGCTGAAGCCCGTGTTCGGACCGCAGGGTGGCCACTTCGGCGGCCACCTCGGCGCGCAGGCGCTCGGCGTGGACCTTGCCGTCGATGATTCTGGCTGGGGCGTCGGTCATGGCCGCGCTGCTATCCCTTCAGGCGCGCGCGCGCAATCTCAGCCACACGGCCAGCGCCCAGACATGGGACTCGCGGTCGAGCCGCAGCAGGGCGGATTCGGGCGCGATCCACACCAGGGTGTGGTCGTCCTCGATCTTCAGCGCCGGGTCCTCGGCCGCGACACGGCCCGTGAAGAACGTCCCGCGGGTGTTCCGCACCACTCCGTCGTTGTGCAGGAAGAAGTGGTCCGCCCGGACGAAGGGCTCCGGATCGAGCCGCACCACCAGACCGGCTTCCTCGCCGCACTCGCGAATGGCGGCATCGGCCTCCGTCTCGCCCGCGTCGATGCCGCCCCCGGGCAGGTCCAGCACCAGCCCGCGCTGGCCGCGCTCGACCTCGACCAGGGCCAGAAGGCCCTCCCGGTCGATTACCGCGAAGGCCGCGGGGCGGTCGGGATAGGTCGCGCCCGGCAGGGCCTCGCCGAACTGCGGCGTGGTCATCAGTCGACGCCGTAGAGGGCGGGATAGGGATCGACCTTTCCGGCCAGTACATCGGCCACGGCGACGGGCTTCCAGCCGATCGTGCGGTTCGCGCTGGCCCGCCAGGCCTCGACCACCACATCGCGCAGTTCCGAGGCGCCCACAGCGAGACGTTCGACCGCGAACGCGACGCCGCGGGGATCGCCCGGCGCAAGGCCGCCGGCCTTCTCCAGCTCGTAGAACGGAATCACCTGCTTGCCGGTGGCGGCCAGGTATCCCGACACCCGCTGATCGATCGAACATCTGCAGAGGTTCAGCGGGGTGACCCGGGCTTCGATGGCGGCCGGCTTCACATAGGCCTGGACGAGGTCGCTCTCGAACGGGCCGTGCAGGCGCGCTGTGGAATAGCCCTGCGGGTTCGGGTAGTCGCCCCAGCCGTTGAAGTGCGTGGTGACGTGCAGCGGCTGACTGCCGTCCCCGATGAAGTGCGACAGCTCGCCGATCCCCTTGAGGATCAGGGCCTCGCGCCGGATCCGGTCCTGGGTGAACCACGCGCGATGGGACTTCCAGGCGGGATTGGCCTCCGCAGCCCTTAGAACCCGCCAGTAAGCGAAGTCGGTGGTGAGCTGCTGCCAGCGATCGATGATGGCGTAGGGAAGATAGCCGGCCTTCCACTGGTCGAGCCCGGCGGCGCGGAGCTGGGTCTCGTACTCGGCGCGGGTGGCGGCCAGCGGCAGCATCGGCGGGCCGCCCAGCACCTTGCCGTCCTCGCCCAGGTCGATGAAGTGGCCCGGATCGCGGTCCTGGTCGTGCAGCCGGCCGGAACCCTTCGAACGGTCAGGCTCGCGGGAGTATTCGGCCACATCCAGCACCGCCTGCGGTGTTCGTAGGAACCCGGGGACCTCGGCCGGAAGGGCGCGCATGGCGATGGCGCCCAGCATGCGGTGGCCGGTGTTGCCCCAGGCCAGCAGGTCGCTGGGGACGGCGATGGCCAGGGCGGCCAGGACGATGGCGGAGAGACGTTTCATGCCTCCGGTTTCGCCCTCCCCCGTCGCGAAGGCAAGCGGAGTCAGCCGATGGCGAGCGCCTGCTCGACGCGTGCGATCCAGGCGGTCACCCACGGGTAGTCGGCAAGGTCGAAACCGCCATCGCCGGCCATCCGCGTGTAGGCGACCAGCGCCACATCGGCGAGGGTGACCCGGTCGCCGACCAGGAACGGCGTGGCGGCCAGGCCATCCTCCAGGCGCTGCAGAGCCGCCTTTCCGCGTTCGACCAGCCGCGGCTCCAGCTCCGGTACCGGCTTGCCCTGATACTTCACCTGGAACCGGGCGACGGCCACATAGGGCTCGTGGCTGTACTGCTCCCAGAACAGCCATTCGAGCATCCGGGCGCGCTCATAGGCGTCCGCCGGAACCAGCGTCGAGCCGTCGGCCAGATGCAGGATGATGGCGTTGGACTGGGCCAGCGGCCGCCCGTCATCCAGCACCACGGTCGGCACCTGTCCGGCGGGATTCATCGCCAGGAACGCCGGTGTGCGAGACTCAGCCCGCAGGACATCCACCTCGATCCAGTCGTAGGTCAGGCCCAGAAAATCCGCCGTCCACTTCACCTTCAGGCAGTTTCCGGAGATGCTGTCTCCATAGATTTTCATGAAATCCCGCTCCAGTGATCCTCGTCCGGAGTGGCGCCTGTACCCCTTCAAATCAATCGATAAGACGGCTCAGCAACCGTGAGAAAAACTCACAGGGAAATGCAAAACACCGGTCCGGGGTTGCCCCGGCGGACCTCAGCCGTTAGGACTCCGGCCACTCCAGTTCAACGACGAAGGAGGACGCCGTCCATGCGACGCCGCCTCGCCGCCCTGGCAGCACTAGCCGTATTCGCCACTTCATCCGCCGCGCAAGCTGCGCCGAAGGATCCCGTCGGCGACCTGATTTCCTCGGTGATCTCCGGGGCCCTGCCCGGCACCGGTGTCTTCAATGTGAAGGCCACGCTCTATCATGCCGGCGCCAAGGGCGTCGGCGCGCTCGACAGCCTGGGTTGCCGCGTGGTGCCCATGCGCACGATCGCCGTCGACAAGAACGTGATCCCCCGCCGCACGGTGGTCTTCATCAAGGAAACCGTCGGCCTGAAGATGCCTGACGGCCGCGATCATGACGGCTACTGGTACGCCACCGACATCGGTGGCGCGATCAAGGGCCAGCGGATCGACCTCTACACCGGCCATGGCGCGGCCTCGATGCAGCCCATGCGCAAGCTCAACCTGTCGACCCTGACCGCGGTGAAGGTTGGCCAGTTCACCGGTTGCCCCCCGAAGTAGGCCGCCGCCTCGCCGGCGTGAGCCGGACCCCCATGATCCTTGAGAAGCCCAACTTCTTCGTCTTCACCGGGGGACCCGGCGTCGGCAAGACCAGCCTGATCCGACGCCTCCAGGCCACCGGCGAACTTGTGGTCGAAGAGACCGCGCGCGCCGTGATCCGCGAACAGGTCGACGCGGGCGGACGCGGTGTGCCCTGGATCGACGCGCGGCTGTTCGGCGACCTCTGCGTCGCCCGCGACATCGCCATCTTCGAATCCATGGCCGGGGAGACGCGCCGCGTCTTCTTCGATCGCGGAATCCTCGACAGCCATGGCGGAAATGGCGTCCCGCCCTCCCCCGCAATCATCGAGGCGGTGCGTCGCTATCGGTATAATCCGACGGTCTTCGTGTTCCCGCCGTGGCCGGAAATCTACGAGACGGACGCCGAGCGCAGGCAGGGCTGGGTCGAGGCCGAGGCCACATTCGGCCAGATCATGAGCCGCCTGCCGGCCCTGGGGTATACGCCGCTCGTCGGGCCCACGGGCGACCTCGGCCCACGGGCCGCATTCGTGCTGGCGCGCGCGGTCTAGGTCTCGACGAA
>CAUJHW010000077.1 GCA_963205005.1 Pseudomonadota bacterium | reverse complement strand
GGAGTGGGGGCGCGGGCGCCGCGGCGACCTCCCCCCGGCTCGGTGGCCTGGGGGGGCCGGGAAAAGCCCGGCCATGACGTTCAGAAAATTGATCCCCGTCGGCTCAGGGCGCCATCACGTTCAGCACCGCCAGCGTCATCGCCTCGACCCCGGTGCGGATCGACAGCCCGGGCGTGGGCGCGAAGTAGGGATTGTGATTGGCCGCCAGGGTCTCGCCCTTCGCCCTCGCCGCGGCGATGTCCTTCGGGTCGTAGCCACCGATGCCGAAGAACAGCGAGGGCACGCCGGCGATGATGAACTCCGAATAGTCCTCGCTGGCCGAGCCGGGGCCGGGCGACAGCAGCGCCTTGTCCCCGAACGCCTGCTTGAACACCGTGGCCGTGCGGGCGGTGACCGCAGCGTCGTTCATCACCGCGCGGCCGCCGGACACCAGCTGGATATCCGGGGCCGGCGCGCCGGACATGGCGGCCACGGCAGTGGCCGTTCGGCGGATGCCATTCAGCAGCACCTCGCGCACGCCGGGGTCATAGCTTCGCACGGTGCCGCGCACGATGGCGGTGTCGGGGATGATGTTGCCGGCGCTGCCGCTCTGGATCGAGCCCACTGTTATTACCCCAAACTGCGTGGCGTCCTTCTCGCGGCTGACCACGGTCTGGACGTCCATGGTGAAGCGGGCCGCCTCGATCACCGGGTCGATGGTCACGTGCGGGGTCGAGCCGTGGCCGCCCTTGCCGTGGAAGGTGATGTCCAGGCTGTCGGAGTTGGAGCTGTTGACGCCGGGCTTGTAGCTGACCGTGCCGGCGGGGCCGGGCCCCACGTGCAGGGCGAAGCCGATGTCAGGCTTGCCGAACCGTTCGAACAGCTTGTCGGCAAGCATGGCCCGCGCGCCGGAGACGGTCTCTTCCGAGGGCTGGCCGATGAACATCAGCGTGCCGCGCCACTTGTCCTTCATCGCCACCAGGGCCTGGGCGGTCCCGACCCATGACGCCATGTGGATGTCGTGACCGCAGCTGTGGGCCACCGGCGAGGGCTTGCCGTTCCAGGTGGCGATCGCCTTGCTGGCATAGGGCAGCCCGGTCTTCTCCTCCATCGGCAGGGCGTCGAGCTCGGTGCGGACCAGGACGGTTGGACCCTTGCCGTTGCGATAGATGGCGACGACCCCCGTGCCGCCGACGCCCTCGGTCACCTCGAAGCCGAGCGCGCGCATCTCGCGGGCCAGCTTCGCGGCGGTGGCCTTTTCCTGGAAGCCCAGCTCGGGGTTCTGGTGGATGTCCCTGTAGAGCGCCTCAAGCTTCGGGTAGCCGCGGTCAAGTCCAGCGTCGATCGCAGCCTTCGCGGCCGCAAGGTCCGCCGCCTGTCCCGGCGCGGCGGCGGCGAGACAGATCGCGGCACAGGCGATGCCGGCCATAACTTTCAACATTGAACTATCCCCTGTCAGATCCTGAAGGCGCCAGCGGCCAGCCGCTCGAACACCGACTTCGTCAGCTTCACATAGCCCCGCTTGGGGTCGTGGAAATACATGGCGCCCTTCACTTTTGAAGGATCGTAGCCGTCGGCGACCATGTCGACCTTACGGATCTTGAAGGTGCCGGTGGTATCCATGGCCGGCAGGAGGCGCACGAACAGCGGCTGGGCATAGGGCGGCAGCTCGCGGGCCACATGCTCGCCGAAGGCCTTTGCGTCGAACGGCCGGTCCATCACCAGGGCCGCCATGCCGGCGCGGCCGTCGGCGCCGTCGACGGTGACGCCATAGACGGTGGCCTCGTCGACGCCTTCGAAGGCCAGCAGCCGCTCGGAAACCTCCCCGGTGGAGACGTTCTCGCCCTTCCAGCGGAAGGTGTCGCCGATACGGTCGACGAAATAGAAGTAGCCGTCGGCGTCCTGCCGCATCAGGTCGCCGGTAGCGAACCAGGCGTCGCCGCGCTCCAGCACGTTCTGCAGGATCTTGCTCTCCGACGCGGCCTTGTCGAGGTAGCCGGAATACTCGGCGCGCACGTCGCCGCCGATGCGGCCCACGCACTGGCCGACCTGTCCCGGACCGCACTCGATGCACAGGCCGCTGGCGCCGCGGATCACGGATTCGGTCTCCACGTCGTACTGGACCAGCCGGACGCTGAACCGCTTGCGCAGCCACCGGGGCACCCGCCCGATCGCGCCTTCCTTGCCGTCGAAGTTGAACAGGCTGACGTTTCCTTCGGTGGAGCCATAGAACTCCAGGATGTCGGGGATGCGGAAGCGGCGTTTCAGCACCGGCCAGACATCGGGGCGCAGGCCATTGCCGAAGGCCAGCCGCAGCTTGTGGCGCGTCTCGTCAGGGTCTTCCTCGTGGTTCACCAGGTAGCGGCAGAGCTCGCCGATGTAGACGAACATCGTGCAGCCTTCCTCGGCCACATCCTTCCAGAACTGGCTGGCGGAGAACTTTCGCCGCAGAACCACCGACCCGCCGTTGAGCAGCGCCGCGCCGAGGCCGCAGAGGCCGCCGGTGGCGTGGTAGAGCGGGAGACAGACATAGATCCGGTCGGTCTTCACCGCCCCGGTCGAGCCGGCGAACCCGCGCATGTAGAGCTGGGCGCGCATGTGGGTGATGCGCGCGGCCTTGGGCAGGCCGGTGGTGCCGGAGGTGTAGATCAGCAGCGCGGTGTCGGCGGCGGTCATCCCCTCGCGGACGATCCGGTCGGGGGGCAGCTGGCTGCAGCTCTTCAGCGCCTGGACCAGATCGCGCTGGTCGCCGTGCGCAAAGCCCAGGATCCACTGCTGCATCGGCCGTTCGAGCTGGCCGCGGGCCTGTTCGAAGATGGGCGATGTCTCGGCGTCGACGATCGCGTGGGCGGCGCCGGAGATGTTCAGGCAGTGGGCCAGCGGCGCGCCCGTCAGCTGGTTGTTGATCAGGGCGGTGACCACGCCAACCTTCGACAGCCCGTACCAGATGGGGAAGTATTCCAGCCGGTTGGGCATGAACAGCGCCACCACCTGGCCCCGACGCAGGTTCAGCCCCTTGGCCCAGTGGGCGTAACGGTTGGCGATGGCGTCCAGCTCGCCGTAGGTGACCGTCCGCCCCTCGAAGGTCATGGCCGGGCGGGCGCGATGCAGATCCACCGCCGCCTGCAGATCGTCGCAGACCAGGTTGTCGCTGTCCCGGGCAATGGTCTTCACCCGCGACAGGGTCCGGTTCAGTCCACGCAGAAACCGCCAGTCGCGCTTGAGCCTGGCCTCGAGCCGCATCCACACCTCCCGGATCCGAGATCAGCTTGGCGAGCGCCGGTCGTCTCGGTCAAGCGGGGCGGCGGCTCAATCTGCGGCCGATCGCCTGGCCCCGGGGGCCGCCCCGCCTCGATTTCACAATGTGGCGCTGCTGCGGCGGCAATATGCAGAGATTTCGTCAAGTACAGGCGCATCGCTTTCAGTTTCCATAGTCCCATTCTGTGTAACCGATTGCACAAAGTTGGAACCCTCCCGATGTGACGCCGTTATTTCACCCGACAATCCTGGAGGAAAAGTCATGACGACCAACTTCACCGGGCTTGACGCCGCCATTTCACCTACGGACGCTGAAGGCGTCATGTTCGCCGCGACGCCCGCCTGGGAACGCCGCCGCAAGTCCAGCCGCTTTGGTGGCCGCACCACCCCCGCCGAGCCGCGGACGTTCGAGCCGGGGCCTTCTATGGCCACGGGCGCGAGCCTTCCCCCGGGCGCGACGGTCACGCCCTCGACCCTTGCCGTCGGGAACGGTGGCGGCCTCGCGGCCCCGATCTCCGGCGCCGGCGCGGTCCGGTCCGGCGGCAGCGCGTCGCCGACGGCCATCGCTCTGGCCCTCGGCGCGGTTGTGGTCCTGGGCGGGGCGGGCTGGCTGGCCATGCGCAGCCAGGAACCTGTCGTCGAGATGACGCCGGCTTCGACCAGCAGCGAGATCGCCGCTGCGCCCGTCGCGCCCCCGCCGGAACCGGTCGTGGTGGCCGAGAACACCGCTCCCCCGGCCACGGTCCGCGTCGCGCCGCCGGAAGCACGACGCACGGCGCCCATCGCCCGCGTGCGTCCCGCGGCCATCGCCAGCGCGGACGGCGCCGCGGTCAACGCCAGCGCCACGATACCTGACGCGCCCCAGCCCTACAGCGCGCTGAACCCTGGCGCGCCGCCGCAGCCGATAAACCCCGCCGCGCCGGTGATTGCCGAGACCGCCCCCACGGCGCCGGAAGCGATTCCCTCGACCCCGCCGATCGCGCCGGAACCTGCCCCGGCCATCCAGACTCCGGCGACGGACATGCCGCCGACCTAGGAATTCGACACTCCTTGAGAACCGGAAAGGCGGGGCGCTTCACGCGCACCGCCCTTTCTGCTGTCCGCCCATCCGACCGCAGGAACGTTCAGCCCCGGCGCCCGTTGGACTTTCGAGCTTCACTGGAGAACCCCATGGCCGACCCCCACGCCGACAAGCCCGCCGACCCGCATCCCGGAATGATGGGCGACGGCACCGAAGAGCAGAACCTGAACCAGAAGGGCGACCCCTCCGCCCGGATCACCGAAGCCGAGGTCAAGGATGCCTTCGGCGAAAAGGCGGAAACGCCGGCCCCCAAGCCCTGAGACTCAGATCAGGTCGCGCAGCCAGGCGACCAGCGGCGGATCGGCCGGCGGCATGGGGTATTTGTCCATGTCGTTGGGCCGGACCCAGGCCAGCGCCTTGTGCTCGCGCGCAGTGACCACCCCGTCCCAGCGGCGGATCAGGTAGAGCGGCATCAGCAGGTGAAAGCTCTCGTACTCGTGGCTGGCGAACACGAACGGGGCCAGGCATGACTTGCTGACCACGATCCCCAGTTCCTCGTTGAGCTCGCGGATCAGGCAGGCCTCGGGCGTCTCGCCCGCCTCCACCTTGCCGCCCGGAAACTCCCACAGTCCCGCCAGCGCTTTGCCCTCTGGCCGCTGGCACAGCAGCACCCGCCCATCGGCATCGACCAGGGCCGCGGCGGCCACGAGCAGGAGGGGCTTGGACATGGGCCCGTCTTCCAGCGCCCGCCATGCCTTGGCAACCCCCTGCGTCGGCTTCGCCGCCACCTCGCCGCAAGCGCGGGAGGCCCCATTCCGACCGCGTGGGTTGACTTTAACGTGCAAAGCGCCGATGTGCAGCCTGCGCCTCAGCATGAGACGCTAGCGACGCTCCAGCCGCGTGGGATCCGAAGCCGGGTCCAGCCTGTCGAGCGCAGTGAGAACTTCTCATAGATTCGCCCATCACGCGGGGCGCTTCCCCAAAGACCCGCGCGCCGCGCCCCACGGAAGCCCCGTTGGGCCGCAAACCGCGCCTACGCGAAAGACTCTTCCTTTGACCCAATTTATCGACCTTGGCCTGGCCAAGCCGCTGCTCAAGGCGCTGGCTGACGAGGGCTACGACACCCCCACCCCGATCCAGGCCCAGGCCATCCCGGGCGTGATGTCCGGCCGCGACCTGCTGGGCATCGCCCAGACCGGCACCGGCAAGACCGCCGCCTTCGCCCTGCCGATCCTGCATCGCCTGGCCGAGAACAAGAAGGCCGCGCCGCGCCG
>CAUJHW010000076.1 GCA_963205005.1 Pseudomonadota bacterium | reverse complement strand
TCACAGCGGCCCACATGATGGCCATCACCGAGGTCCGGGAGCTGAATATCGGCCATTTCCTGATCGGCGAGGCCGTTTTCGTCGGCCTGCCCGCCGCCATCCACCGGATGCGGGCCGCCATGGACGCCGCGGCGTGATCATCGGCGTCGGCGCGGACCTGAGCGACATTCGCCGGATCCAGACCTCGCTGGACCGGTTCGGAGACCGGTTCAAACAGCGCTGTTTCACGGACATCGAGCGCGCGCGTTCGGACCGGAAGCCCGATCCCGCCTGGAGCTACGCCAAGCGGTTTGCGGCCAAGGAGGCCTGCGCCAAGGCGCTGGGCACCGGCATGCGCCGTGGCGTCTTCTGGCGCGACATGGGAGTCATCAACCTGCGCTCCGGCCAGCCGACCATGGCTTTGACCGGCGGCGCTCTGGCCCGGCTGCAGGAGATGACCCCCGAAGGGATGCGGGCGGTGATCCACCTCAGCCTTACCGACGACCACCCCTACGCCCAGGCCTTCGTGATCATTGAGGCGCTGCCGGAGTAGGCTAAGGTCGCCGGACATCGCCGCGCGAAAGTCCAAGCCATGTCTGACCTTCAGCCGCCGCCCGGGTTCGTCGAAACCCCGCACCCCGCGATCGATGGGCCAGAGGGCCGGGTCGCCCATGTGGAATCGATCGTCATCGATCGGCCGCTGGCCGAGGTGATCGCTACCGTGGACGCCACGCCGCTGTCGGTGCGCCACCCGGCCGCGGGCGGGCTGCCCGGGGTCGCGGGAACGCTGCCGCTCACTGCCGATGGCTTCGGACCGGTGGGCGGGCGGCACCTCGTCTTCCTCACCGACGGCACGACGGTGATCGAGCAGGTGATCGAGAACGGAAAGACCGACGCCGACTGGCGCTTTCGCTATGTGGTCTGGGGCTACACCACGCCCGCCGCAGCGCCGCTGCGCTATGGCCTGGGCGATTTCCACTACGTGGCCGAGGGCGAGGGAAAGACCCGCTGCGTCTGGAACTATTCCTTCGGCCTCAAGCCCAACGCCTTCCCGGGTTTCCTCGGCGTGCGCGTCGGCGGGTTCCTGCTGAAGCTGGCGTTCCTCAATGGGCCTTATGCCACCTGGATGCGGGCGGGCCTGACCGCGATCAAGGGCGCGTGCGAGGCTAGAAGCTGAAGCGCACGCCGAGGTAGCCGGCGCGCGGAGCGCCGGGGCTCTGGCTGTGGGGATCGTCGAGGCCGGGGGCCTCCAGCACCGGCACGATATCGACCGGGGCGTAGGTTCCGAAGGTTGCGTACTTCCGGTCGAACAGGTTCTCGACCACGCCAAAGACGGTCCATCGGTCGCCGAGCCGGTACTCGGCGTGCAGACCGGCCAGCCAGTACCCGCGCGTCTTCTCATTCAGGTTGGCCTCGTCGCCCGCATACCAGCGCCCGCTGGTCGCCTGGATGTCGGCGCCCAGTGTCAGGGCAGGCAGGGGCGTCAGGTCCAGCCCGAGCTTGAGGTTGTGCGCCGGCACGCCCGGTCGCCGGTCGCCGCGTTTCACGTCCATCGGATCGTCCTCGGCGGCGAAGGCCGGGTTGGCGCCGGCATTCAGGGTGAAACCGGTCCGGTAGGTCGCCCGGGTGAAGGCGTAGTCCGCGAAGGCGGTGACGGAGGCCGTGCGCAGAGTCAGGCCAGCCTCGACACCCTCGCGGCGGGTGCGCCCGACATTGGTGAAGTAGCCGCGGCCGTTGATGTCGCTGGCCACCAACTGGATGTCGTTGCGGGCCTCGGTGCGGTAGATCCCGGCCCGCCAGGTCAGCCGCCCGCCAGCGAGGTCGTGTGCGCCGCGGAACCCGGCCTCCACCGTATGGGCGTCCACCCGTTTCAGCGGCGGGTCGGCGACGAAGAAGTTGGTCAGGCTGCAGGGCGACGCCGGGTCGGCGCAGGACAGTTCCGCCGGCGTCGGCGCGCGGCTGGCTTGGGCATAGCCGCCATAGGCCGAGACTCCGCCGCCGATCCGCCAGGTCAGACCCGCCGCTGGATTGAACCGGCGGAAGGTGTGGTCGCCGTCCAGCTCTGTCCCGATCTGGTCGCGCAGGCGGACCTTCGCCTGGTCGTATCGGCCCGAGACGGTCAGGCTGAGCGCCGGAGTCAGCTCCAGCGTGTCGGAGACATAGGCGCCCCAGTCGGCGTTGCGGGTCTTCACCGATACGGGGGTGAGCCCGGCGTCCTCGGCGTCGATAGCAATCCCCGGCCCGACGAAGGCCCGGTCCGCCGACAGGGCGCCGATGGCGGTCTCCGCGCCGAAGCGCGTACGGGCGCCTTCAAAGCTCAGGCCGGCGGCGAAGCGGTTCTCGCGGCCGAAGAGCGGCGCGCTTCGGTTCAGTTGCAGGGTCACGCCATAGCTGGTGGTCCGCGTGGAGGTTCGATTCAGCAGCGCATAGGGTCCGCCGCTCCGATAGCGGGGCACGGTCGCGGCATAGGCGCTGTTGCTCACGAAGTTCGGGATCGCCGCGCCGGTCTCGTCGGTGAAAGGCGTATCCTCGTCGTCGGGGCAGAGCAGGGCGGGATTGGCGTCGCAGGGCTCGACCTCGGCGGCGTCGCCGTTGGCCGTACGCTGGCGAAGCGCGGTCAGATGAGCGGTTCCGCGCACCGACCAGCCGCCGCCCAGCGCCCGCGATCCCGACAGGATCGCCCGCCCGTAGCGGTTGTCGGTCTCGTCCGGATAGGTGAACACCGTCGCCCGACGGAGCTCCAGCAGTTCCACCGGCGCGGGACCGTTGCCGGTCAGGGCGTTGTCGGCCCCCATCAGGCTGAGGTGGACCTCGGCGCCGCCGTCGTCCCAGCCGAGGTTTGCATAGGCGGTCCGGACACGCGACGGCGAGTGGTCTCGCCAGCCGTCGTCCTCAAGCATCGAAGCCGCGCCGTATGCCGAGAGCGCGCCGGCCACCATGCCGTACTGCGCCGAGCCCTGCCGCCGTCCCGAGGCGCCGCCGCCGAGCTCGATCTCGCCACCTGGCGCCGAGGCGCCGTCCTTCAGGGTGAAGGCGACCGCGCCGCCGAGGGCGTTGAGACCGAACGCCGGGTTCGACCCGGCCAGCTCGGCCCGCGCCACCGCCATGTCAGGCAGGACGTCCCAGTTCACGGTGTCGCCGAACGGCTGGTTGAACCGCACCCCGTTCACATAGATCGCCAGGCCCTGCGGATCGCCCGCCAGCGGGGAAGCCTCGAAGCCCCGGTACATCAGATTGGGCTGGAAAGGATTGGCCTGGGCCTGGGTCAGCGCGACGCCGCCCAGCCGGCCGTCCAGGGTGCGCAGGACGCTGGGTGGCCCGCCGCGCCGGAAATCCGCCGTCCCCAGCACCGCAACGGCGGCCGGCGCGGTCTCAACTGGCGCGCCGCGGTCGCCTAGCGGCGTGGTGGCGATCACCTCAAGGCTCTGAATTTCAGTCGGCGCGGTCTGCGCTGACGCCACGCCGGGTATGGCCGCCAGCGCCGCCGCAAATGCCCACCGAACGCCGATCATTTCGCCCCCAGCAAGATCCCCGAAGCTTCCTATAGGGCCGATTCCACGCGCTTCTGTTTCCGGAGTGCGAACCGGGGCCACAGGGTGTTCAGCGCCAGGCCGCTCAGCACCAGCGCGGCGGCGGTCAGCTTCCAGCTTGTCAGGGGCTCGGCCAGCAATACCGCCGAGGCGCCCATGCCGAAGACCGGGACCAGCAGGGACAGCGGCGAGATCGTCGCCGCCGGATGCCGCGCCAGCAGCCAGCCCCAGGCGGTGTAGCCGAAGATCGTGTTGCCGATCGACTGCCACAGCACCGCGGCCCAGGCGCCGGGGCTGGCGTTGACCAGAGCCGTCGAAATGGCCGGCCAACCCTCGTTGACCAGGGCCAGCACGATCAGCGGCGGGGCGGAAAACACACTGGCCCAGACCACGTAGGCCAGCATGTTCACCGGGCCCGCCCGCCGCTGAACGGTGTTGCCCCCGGCCCAGCTCAGGGCGGCGACCAGCACCAGCCCAAGGCCCACCGCGGTCACCTCAGCGCTCACGTGGGCCATCAGCCAGCCGAGGCCGCAGGCTGCGAGGCCCAGGGCGACCATCTGGAACGGCCGGATCCGCTCCCCGGCCAGCAGCATGGCGAAGCCGATGGTGAAGAAGGCCTGGGTCTGCACCACCAGGCTTGCGAGCCCCGGCGAGATCCAGTGGGTCATGGCAATGTACAGCAGGCCGAACTGCCCGACACCGATCAGCACGCCATAGGCGGCGAGGTTCCACCAGGGCACGGCGGGGCGCCTGAGGAAGAACACCGCCGGCATCACCGCGAAGGTGAAGCGGAGCGCCGCAAAGGTCAGCGGCGGGAAGTCCGCCAGCCCCCACTTGATGACCACGAAATTGGTCCCCCACACGGCCACCACCACGAGGGCCAGCAGCAGATGCAGCGGGGGCAGGGGCGTGCGGCTCATTGGGCCTTGATAGGCCATACCGCCCGGGTGTCACGGCGCCAGTTGCGGCGACGCGGCCTCGCCTGTGACGCAGAGTTCACGGGCGCCGATCTTGCTCATGGGGTAGGGAGCGGATACGCAACACCCGCTTCGGGACCCCGAAGCGCTGAAGGACGGCCCATGAGTGAGACGGTAGACAGCGCCAAGGCGCCCCAGAAATCGGGCGGCGCGGCCAACGAATTCATCGAGATCGTCAAGACGGTCGTCTACGCGCTGCTCATCGCGCTGTTCCTGCGCGTGCTGTTCTTCCAGCCGTTCACGATCCCCTCGGCGTCGATGGAGCCGAACCTCTACGAGGGCGACTACATCATCGTGTCGAAGTTCAGCTATGGCTACTCGCGGCACTCGGTGCCGTTCAGCCCGAACATCTACACCGGCCGGATCATGGACAAGCCGGCCCAGCGTGGCGACGTCGTCGTCTTCAAGCTGCCCAGCGACGGCCACACCGACTACGTCAAGCGCGTGATCGGCGTCGGCGGTGACCGGGTGCAGATGCGCAACGGCCTGCTCTATGTGAATGACAAGCTGGTCCAGCGTGACCCGCTGTCGCCGGTGAAGACCGACCTCGGCTTCGGCCAGATCGTCGACGTCGCCCGCTTCCAGGAACGCCTCGAGAGCGGCAAGGCCTATGTCACCCAGGATTCAGGCCCCGACGGCCAACTGGACAACACGGAAACCTTCATTGTCCCGGCCGGGTTCTACTTCATGATGGGCGACAACCGGGACAACTCCTCGGACAGCCGGGTCAGCCCCTTTGAGGGCGGCGTGGGCCTGGTTCCGGCGGAAAACCTGGTCGGCAAGGCGCAGATCATCCTGCTGTCCTGGAAGCCGGAGGCCTCCATCTTCAAGCCCTGGACCTGGGTGCTGGGCGCAAGGCCGAGCCGGTTCTTCAAGCTGCTGAAATGAACCTCCGCATCGCCGCGGTCGAGGATCTCGAGCGCCGCATCGGGCACACTTTCGTCGACCGCGATCTTCTGGAGCGGGCGCTGACGCACGCCAGCGTCGGCGACGGCGCGCGCGCGGTGCGTCACAACGAGCGGCTGGAATTCCTGGGCGACCGGGTGCTGAACCTGTGCGCCGCCGAGCGGCTCATGGCGATGGATCCCGACGCCCGCGAAGGCGACATGTCGCGACGGCTGGCGAGCCTGGTGAATTATCACGCCTGCGCCCGGGCCGCGCACCGCGCCGGACTGCCGGACGCGCTGAGGCTTTCGGCCAGCGCCACCAAGGTGGGGGCGCGAAAGTCCGACGCCGTGCTCGGCGATGCCTGCGAGGCGCTGATCGCGGCGCTCTACATCGACGGCGGGCTGGAGACGGCGAAGGCCTTCTTCGAGCGCTTCTGGGCCGAAGAATTTGAGCACGTCGACGCGCCGCGCTCCAAGGATCCCAAGACCCAGCTGCAGGAGTGGGCCCAGGGCCTCGGCCTGCCGCTGCCGCAGTACCAGATCGTCGGCCGCGAGGGTCCGCCGCACGCCCCCTCGTTCACGGTCGAGGTGCAGATCCAGGGCTTTGGCCCCGAACGCGGCGAAGGCGGCTCCCGCCAGGCGGCCGAGAAGGCCGCCGCCCTGACCATGCTACTCAAGCGCGAGGGTCCCGTTCCGTCGGACGTGCCCGAGCCGGAAACGGAATCATGACCACCTCCACGACCCCCACACGCGCCGGCTTCGCCGCCATCATCGGCGCACCTAATGCCGGCAAGTCGACCCTGACCAACCGCCTCGTGGGCGCCAAGGTCTCGATCGTCACCCAGAAGGTGCAGACCACGCGGTTCCCGGTGCGCGGCGTCGCGCTTCATGGGGAGGCCCAGATCATCCTGGTGGACACCCCCGGGATCTTCCAGCCGCGTCGCAAGCTGGACCGGGCGATGATCCGCGCGGCCTGGGGCGGCGCCGAGGAGGCCGAGGTGATCGTCCATCTGGTCGACAGCGCCGCCGAACTGGCCGTCGGAGAGGGCAAGGGCTCGCCCGCCGACCGCAAGGCCGCCATCGACGTGGAGTCCATCGTGGAAGGCCTGAAGGCCTCGGGCAAGAAGGCCATCCTGGCGCTCAACAAGATCGACGGCATGCGCCGCGACACCCTGCTGGGGCTGTCGCAGCGGCTGTTCGAGACCGGGGTCTATTCCGAGGTGTTCATGATCTCGGCCGCCGACGGTTCCGGGGTCGACGACCTGAAGGCGCGACTGGCCGCGCTTATGCCGGAAAGCCCCTGGCTCTATCCGGCGGAGCAGACCGCCGACCTGCCGGCCCGCCTGCTGGCCGCCGAGATCACCCGCGAAAAGCTCTACCTGCGTGTCCACGAGGAGCTGCCCTATTCGGCGGCGGTGGAGACCACCAAGTTCGAGGAGCGAAAGGACGGCGGGGTCCGCATCGAGCAGAACATCTACGTCGAGCGCGAGAGCCAGCGGCCGATCATCCTCGGCAAGGGCGGCCAGACGGTGAAGTGGATCGGCCAGAAGGCGCGGGAGGAACTGTGCGAACTGCTGGACCGCCCGGTGCACCTGTTCCTGCATGTGGTGGTCGACGAGAAGTGGGCCGACAAGCGCGAGTTCTACGGCGACGTGGGTCTGGACTACGACGTCTAGGCGGCGAGCGGGCGCTTCGGGCGGTAGAGGGTCAGCAGGTTCCGCAGCTCGCCCAGAGCCTGGTCGAACCGCTCGGTGTCGTCGGAGGGCAGGGGATCGACCGCATCCTGGGGCACCCAGAGGCGGATCGGCCGGAACGGGCCGGCGTCGTGGCGCTCCGGTGCGGGTCCGGTCTCGACGATCCGCAGCCAAGGGCCATCGGCCGCAAGCCGCAGGGCCGGCGCGAAGGTCGTGTCAGTGGGATTGCGCCGCAGGCGTGGCGGTGCGGCCGCGGCGGGGGCGAACGTCAGGATGGGCGCTGACCCGTCCATCGTCGCGATGACGGGAACGGGCGTTTCCAGCCGGAGCCGGTCCCGGACCGGACCGAGCAGACAGGCTGTCACCGCCAGGGTCAGCGGCAGGGCGGCGACCGCCAGTCCCAGCGCCACCGACTGCCCCGCCAGCGGCGCGCCCAGCATCACCGCCAGCAGGATGCCGCAGGCTTCCGCCGTGGTCAGCCGGAAGGCGGTCTGCAGCATCGCTTCACGCGCCCGGGCCGCCTGGGCGGGGTCGCGGGTCGCGGGCCGGGGCGCGCGCGTCTCCAGCGAGCGCAGGGCGAGAGCCACGGTGGGAGCCAGCAGCACCGCAATCCAGAGACCGGCCACACGGCTGTCGCCATCGAGCGTGGCGGTCTCTGCAAGGCACAGCAGGACGAGCGGCGCCGTCACCGCCAGGGTGAACCAGGCGCGCACATCCGTCCGGGGCGGGGCGACCATCATAGACCCAGCCTTGCGCCCCCCGCTTAAACCGCGGTGAAGGCGGATAGCTTCAGCGCCTTTAACCAGATGCGGCATAGGGACCTCGCTGGATTTGCGGTGTTCACGCCCCGTTCCGTGGCTTAAGTCAGGACCATGGAGTTCGAGGACGACGCCTACGTGCTGGCCGCCCGCGCCCACGGGGAATCCGGGGCGATCGTGGAGCTGCTGACCGAGCGCCACGGCAAGTACGCCGCCCACGTGGCTGGCGGAGCCTCGCGCCGGATGAAGCCATTCCTGCAGGCCGGCGCGCGGGTGCTGGTGCGCTACCGGGCGCGTGTGTCGGACCAGCTGGGTTCGGCCAGCCTGGAGCCGGTGGGCGAGGGGCCCTCGGCCCTGTTCGACGATCCGCTGGCTCTGGCGGGCATCGCCGCCGCCGCCTCGGTGGCCGCCGGGGCGCTGCCAGAGCGGGAGCCGCACGCGGGGGCGTTCTACGCCTTCGAGGCGCTGACCGGGGCTTTCGCCTTTCCGGAAATCTGGCCCGCGGTGTTCGTGCGCTTCGAGGCCGGACTGCTCACCGACCTGGGTTTCGGCTTCGACCTGTCGAAGTGCGCCGCCACCGGCGTCGTCGACGACCTGATCTATGTCAGCCCGCGCACCGGGCGAGCGGTCAGCCGCGCGGCGGGCGAGCCCTACAAGGACCGGCTGCTGGCCCTGCCGCCGTTCCTGCTGTCGGCGCAGCATGGGCTGGAAGCGGGCGACATCGGCGCCGGGCTGGCGCTGACGGCGCACTTCCTCGAGGCGTTCATCTTCAACCCGCTGAACCGGCCGCTGCCCCCGGCGAGGCTGTGGCTGATCGACCGCCTGACGGAGGCGGGGCGGCTGTAGCGCCCCCTCCGTCAGCTTCGCTGACACCTCCTCCGCAGGCGGGGGAGGGGGACCGCGGAAACGCGGTGGAGGGGCCGCTCGCGGCCCGCGACGCGAATCCCTCGCCACGCTAGAAAGCCCCCATGGCCACCACCACTGCCCCGCCACCCCCCGGCGACCGTATCGTCGACGAGCCCCTGTCCGAGGCGCTGAGCCGCCGGTATCTCGCCTATGCGCTGAGCGTCATCACCGACCGGGCGCTGCCCGACGTGCGCGACGGCCTGAAGCCGGTGCAGCGGCGCGTGCTGTACGCCATGCGCGAGATGCGGCTGAATCCGGAGAACGCCGCGCGCAAGTGCGCCAAGGTGGTCGGCGAGGTGATGGGCGGCTATCACCCGCACGGGGACCAGTCGATCTACGACACCCTGGTCCGCATGGCTCAGGCGTTTGCCCAGCGCTATCCGCTGGTCGACGGCCAGGGGAACTTCGGCAACATCGACGGCGATAACGCCGCGGCCATGCGCTACACCGAGGCCAAGCTGACGGTGGCGGCGATGATGCTGCTGGACGGCATCGACGAGGACGCCGTCGACTTCCGGCCCACCTACGACGGCTCCGACGAGGAGCCGGTGGTGCTGCCTTCGGGCTTCCCCAACCTGCTGGCCAACGGTTCGACCGGTATCGCGGTGGGCATGGCGACCTCGATCCCGCCGCACAACGCCGGCGAACTGATCGACGCCTGCCTCACCCTGCTGGACAAGCCCGACAGCTCTGTCGAGGCGCTGATGGGCCACGTCCAGGGGCCGGACTTCCCGACCGGCGGTGTGGTGGTCGAGAGCCGCGCCTCGATGCTGGAGACCTACGAGACCGGCCGCGGGGGCATCCGCGTGCGGGCAAAGTGGGAGAAGGAGGATCTGGGCAAGGGGATGTACCAGATCGTCATCACCGAGATGCCCTATCAGGTCCGCAAGGCCGATCTGGTGGAGCGGCTGGCCGAGCTGATCGACGCCAAGAAGGCCCCGCTGCTGGGCGACGTGCGCGACGAGAGCGCCGAGGACGTGCGGCTGGTGCTCGAGCCCAAGAGTCGCAACGTCGAGGCCGAGGTGCTGATGGAGAGCCTGTTCAAGCTCTCGGACCTCGAGACCCGCTTCAGTGTCAATCTGAACGTCCTAGATGCGCGTGGCACGCCCGGCGTGATGAACCTGAAGCAGGCGCTCAGGGCCTTCCTCGACCACCGCCGCGAGGTGCTGGTGCGGCGAGCCCGGCACCGGCTGGCCAAGATCGAGGCCCGTCTGCACATCCTGGACGGCCTGCTGATCGCCTACCTCAACCTCGACGAGGTGATCCGGATCGTCCGCTATGAGGACGAGCCCAAGGCCAAGCTGATCGCCGCCTTCGAGCTGTCGGAGATCCAGGCCGAGGCGATCCTCAACACCCGGCTGCGGCAACTGGCCCGGCTGGAAGAGATGGAGCTGCGGCGCGAGCACGCCGAGCTGGCCGAGGAGCGTGACGGCATCGTCGCCATGCTGGCCGACGACCGCGCCCAGTGGAAGCTGGTGGGCGCGGGCCTGCGGCAGGTGAAGGCCGCGCTGGGCGAGCTCAACGTCCGTCGCACCCAATTCGCCGACGCCCCGGAGATCGACACCGAGGCCGCCCTCGAGGCGATGATCGTGCGCGAGCCGATCACCGTGATCCTGTCCGAGCGCGGCTGGATCCGCGCCGCCAAGGGCCGGATCGAGGACCCCTCGGAACTGAAGTTCAAGGAAGGCGACAGGCTCCAGTTCCTGGTGCCGGCCGAGACCACGGACAAGTTGCTGATCTTCGCCTCCGACGGCCGGTTCTTCACCCTGGGCTGCGACAAGCTGCCAGGGGCGCGGGGTCATGGCGAGCCGCTGCGGCTGATGATCGACCTCGACGACAAGGTGGGGTTGGTGGACGTGTTCGTGCACCGGCCGGGAGGCAAGCGGGTGCTGGCCTCGAAGGACGGCTACGGCTTCATCCTGCCAGAGGCGGAAGCCATTGCGTTCCGCCGCGCCGGCAAGCAGGTGCTGAACGGCCAGGCCCTGGTGAGCCTGCCGCTGGGCGCGGCCGACCATCTGGCTGTGATCGGCGACAACGGCAAGCTGCTGGTCTTCCCGGTGGCCGAACTGCCGGAGATGCCGCGCGGCAAGGGCGTGAAGCTGCAGTCCTATCGCGAGGGCGCCCTGCGCGACGCCATGGCTTTCGTCGAGGCCGACGGCGCGTCCTGGACCACCTCGGACGGGCGCACGCGCGCCTGGCCGGAATGGCGAGACTGGCTGGGACGCCGGGCGAGCGCCGGCAAGCTGGCGCCCAAGGGCTTCCCGGCCACCAAGCGCTTCAAGCCGAAATAGGCATGCCGATCCTCTCCTCCCGCGTTGGGGGAAGGTGGCCGCGGCGCGCGGTGGAGGGGGCGTAGGGTCTGGCGACCCTGCGTCGATCTCGCCCCGCTGGTCCCGCGCCTGCGGGCGACATGGCCGTGGCGGCCGATGAATTGTCCACGGCATCATCCATTCGAATGATGCGGCCTTCCGATCTGCGAACCAGCGTTATGGCTCGTGATGAGAAGGATCGTTCCATGAAGTGTCGAAATCTGGCCGGCGCCGCCGTTGGCGCCCTGGCGCTCGCGCTGAGCGCAGTCCCCGCCGCGGCCGCCGGTGTCACCACCTATACGTTCACGGGTCAGGCGCGCGTGGACATAGACAACACCAGCATGTTTGGTGACGTGAATGGCGACAATGACCGGTCATTCACAGCTGTCTTCACGCGGCTGAACGACTTCGATCCGAGTTCAGTTCAGACCGATGGCGCTACCTATTCCCTCCTCTTCGAACAGTCGTTTTATGACGACCAGAGCACGGTGCTTTCCAGCTTCACCATGGGTGGGGTAACCGTCGATTTTGGCGCCCGATACGGATCACAGGGGCAGGAAAATTCTGCGTTCCGGGAGGGTTTCAGTTTCTACACGGATAGTTTCTCGGACAGAACTTTCGACGATGGCTCCCGGCTTCACGTCGTGGATGAATTGCAATTCAGCATCTTCGGCTTCGGAACCGACTACCTCGCCAGTCATGATTTCAGGACGCTCCCAAGCCTGACCAGCGCCGAAACGCCCGGGTTCAGCTGGAGAAACGGCTACATGCAGATTGTACAGGAGCGTACCGACCCCTTCGGCGTGGTCAGCAATCGCACGGTTGTCGCCGACCTTTTTGCGACACGGCTTGACGTGGTCGGCGCGATACCGGTCGGGCCGGCCGTTCCCGAGCCCGGAACCTGGGCGCTTCTGATCGTGGGATTTGCGGGCGCGGGCGCCGCCCTGCGCCAGTCGTCGCGGCGGCGTCGCGAGGCGTCGGGCCTGGCGGCGTAGGGTGACGTGCTGAACGCGGGGCAGGTCAGCGGGTCGTCTGGCCCTCCAGCCACGCTGCCAGATCCGCCACCACCTCGTCGCGGTTGGTCTCGTTGAGCATCTCGTGGCGGCCGCCTGCGTAGACCTTGAGGGTCACGTCGAGGCCGGCCGTGCGGTAGGCGTCGATGAGGGGGGTGAGGCGTTCGAGGTTCTGGTTGATGGGGTCCTCGTCGCCGACGAAAACGTAGGTCGGCAGGCCGGGTTTGACGGCGGCGAGGGCTTCCGGGGTGGCTTCGCGTTCGCGCAGGGCCGCGAAGCTGGCGGCGCTTTCGGGGGTGAACTGGATGCCGCAGAAGGGGTCGGCGATGTAGCGGTCGACCTCGGCCTCGTCGCGGCTCAGCCAGTCGTAGGCCGTGCGCGGGTTGGCGTAGACGCTGTTGGGACCGCCCTTCATGCGCGGGCCGGGGCCGGCCGTGCCCGAGAGCACCAAGGCGTCGATCAGGTCCGAGTGATCGAGGATGTAGGCCTGGGCGAACATCGCGCCCATCGAATGCCCCATCAGCACCAGCGGCAGGCCGGGGTTCTCGGACCGGGCGCGGCGGGAGAGGATGGCCATGTCGTCGACGGCCGCAGGCGCGCCGCCGGGGCCGAAGTCGCCCAGGTGGGTCATGCCAGAGGTCTGTCCGTGGCCCCGGTGGTCGGCCGTGTAGATGATCCAGCCGGCGGCCAGCACCGGGGCCAGGGGGCCGAAGTAACGCCCTGCGTGCTCGCCGGCGCCATGGGCCAGCTGGAGTACGCCACGGGGGGCGGCTTCGGGATCGCGCCAGACGAAGCCGGCCAGGCCCGCGCCGTCGGCGCCCTCGTAGCGGAACCGTGTCTCGATCGCGGTCATGTGCGGCCCTCCCGTCCGGTGTACCCGGGACGTAGCCGAAAGACTTACCGGCCGCCACGGCGCGGAAGCAGGTCCTCCGATGCAGCCGGGCTCCGTCCGCCGCCGCCCATGCCCCTAGAACAGGCCTGCTCGCCGGGCGATCACGATGGCGGCCACGATCAGGATCAGGGCCTGGATCAGCGAGCCGAACGGGGCGGGCAGGGGCAGCCGCTGGACCGCCCAGGCGATGAGGGCCGCCACGACCAGGACGACGATGGCGAAGATCAGGATGGACATGGGAAGCGCCTGTCTGAGCGGCGGGGCCGCGTTGAGCAGCTTAAGCGTATGGCGCGGCGGAGCGTTCCCGATCCCCCGGATCGTCATGGACGGTACGAGCCCGGCCATGGCGCGCAGGAGATTGAGGGAAGGGGCGGGATGAATACCCGCTGCGCCCAGGCTCGCTACGGCAAAGCTGCGCCCGAAAATGGCCCTTTTCAGCCCTGAAACAAATCCGGTGACACCTTGTTACGCCGATTGGGGGGCCCCAACCGGAGGTGCTCGAAATGATCCATATCGGATCGAAGACTGTGATCGCGGGGGCGATGCTGCTGGGAATGACCGGCCTTGGCGGCTGCGCCACCAAGGGTTTCGTGCGGGAGCAGACCGCCCTGGTCGGCCAGCGCGTGGACGTGGTGTCAGGCCACGTGACCCAGGTGGAAGGCACGGCGAAGGATGCACTGGACCGCGCCACCGCCGCCGGCAAGCTGGCCGAGGGCAAGTTCCTGTTCTCCGAGGTGCTGTCGGATGACAGCATGAAGTTCCCGGTGGACGAGGCCGCGCTGTCGCCCGAGGCGCAGGCCCGGTTGGACGCTTTCGTCGAGAAGCTGAAGACCGAGAACCGCAACGTCTATGTGGAGGTCCAGGGGCATACCGACGCCACCGGCCCCAAGGACTACAACTACCGCCTGGGTGAACAGCGGGCCGAGGCGGTGCGGCGATACCTGAACCAGCACGGCGTTGCGCTGAACCGGATCGGTACCATCAGCTATGGCCCCGATGCGCCGGCGGCCCCCAATGACAACCGCGACGGCCGCCAGCAGAACCGCAGGGTCGTGCTGATCGTCCTGGCCTAGGGCGGCCCGCGTGGCGGCCTCGCGCCGCCGGCGGTGGGTGACCGGACTGGCCAGCGCGGCCGGCCATGGGGCGCTGGCCCTGTGGGTGGCCTCGCTCGCGCCAGACGCGCCGGTGGCGCCAGTGCCGCCGGCGATGTCGGTGGCGCTTGTGACCCTGCCGCCGCCGGAGCCGCCGGCGCCCGAACCTGAACCTGAACCTGAACCTGAACCGGAGCCCCAGCCGGCGGTGACGCCCGCGCCGCCGAAGCCCGCGCCAAAGCCTGCGCCGCGCAAGGCTCCGGTTGCGCGTCCGACGCCCGTACCGCCCCCCTCGGCCCCTGTGCGGCTGGCCGGGCTGTCAGGAGCTGGCGACTCCGACGCCGAGGTGGGCGAAGCCGAACTGGCCGGCGCCTCCCGGGCGGGCGGCGGCGAGGGCGACGGCGCGGGGGCCGGCTGCAACATGGCCGGACGCCTGCAGCGGGCGCTGCGCCGCGACCGCCGGGTGCAGGCCGCCGTGGCCGAGGCTGACCGGGGCCGGGCGCTGCGGGTCTGGAACGGCGACTGGGTGCGCCATCCCGGGCAGGAGGGCGCCGGCCTGGCCGCCGTGCGCGAGGCGATCCTCTGGGAGGTGGGCTTCGCGCCGCCGGCCTGTCGGTCCGAGCGGGTCCGGGGACTGGTGGTGCTGTCGCTGGCCGACGCGCCGGGCGCGCCCCGCCTTGCGGTGGGCGCGGCGGCCTGGCGCTGGCAGGACCTGCTGTCAGTTCGCCGCATCCGAAATTAGCGCTCGACGGATCGCCGCAATCGCATAGCGTGTGCCGGGGTGAGTTACGCGTCGGGGGCTGGGTTGGGAACGATTTCGCTGGCGCAGGTCTATGCGGGCCTGCAGTACGCCGAGCATCAGCAATGGACCGGCGAGACCGTCACCTACAGCATCCCGACGGCGACCAGCGTCTGGTCGCCGGGGTCATATGCCCCGGACGAAGAGCCGTTCAACGCGGACTACGGGATCTTCAACGACGTCCAGGCCGACAGCTTCCGCCTGGCGGTGTTCCTGTGGGACCGGGTGACCGCGCTGAGCCTGATCGAGGCGCCTGACAACGCCAACAGCCAGGGTCAGATCCGCATCGCCTTCACCGATGTGGACGACTACACCGACGAGGCCTTCGCCTATGCCTACCGGCCGCCGGAGGCCGGGCAGGGGGGTGACGCCTACAACGGCGACATCTGGATCGACGCCGACGCGAAGGAGGACGAGGGCGACTTCGGCGGGTACCTGTTCGTGACCCTGCTGCATGAGCTGGGGCACACCCTGGGCCTGAAGCACCCGTTCGAGGATACGCGGCTTCCCGGCGAGTTCGACAACAGCCGCTACACGGTGATGTCCTACACGGACTTCGAGGACAGCCGGCTGCGGTTCTTCTACGTCGAGAACGGCGAGGTGAAGGCGGCGACCTATTTCGTGCAGCCGGCGACTCCCATGCCGCTCGACATCCTGGCGATCCAGGGGATCTACGGCGTTTCCACGGACACCGCGCTGGGCGACACGATCTACGCCTACAACGGCAGTCCGGACTATATCTCGACCCTGCTGGACAATGGCGGGACCGACACCCTGAACCTGTCGCGCATGAGCCTGCCGTCGGTCGTGAACCTGACGCCGGGCGAGTTCTCAAGCATCGGCTATTACTCGATCGCCGCGCAGATCGCCGACTGGACCCGGCGTTATCCGGACTCCGAGGCGATGATCCGTGACTATCTCAGCCGGGCGGGCGGCTACACCGGCTCGAACAACCTGGCCATCGATATCAACACGGTCATCGAGAACGTGCTCGGCGGCGCCGGCGACGACACGGTGACAGGGAACAGCGCCGCCAACAGCATGTCCGGCGGCGGCGGCTCCGACCGCCTTTTCGGCGGGCTGGGCGCGGACACGCTCGACGGCGGAACGGCGGGCGCGGCCGGCAACTATGTCCGCGGCGACGAGGGCGACGACAGCCTGAGCGGCGGCTCCGACTTCGACGACATCAACGGCAACATGGGCAACGACACCGTCTCGACCGGCGCGGGCGACGACTTCTGCGTCGGCGGCAAGGACAGCGACCTGCTGTTCGGTGATGACGGCGGCGACTTCGTCTATGGCAACCTTGGTGACGACACCTGCGACGGCGGCGCCGGGAACGACACGGTGCGCGGCGGCCAGGGCGCGGACACGCTGGCGGGCGGGGCAGGGGACGACTTCGTCTCCGGAGACCGCGGCGACGACACCATGGTGGGCGGCGCGGGCGCGGACATCTTCCACTCGTCCAGCGACGCAGGCATCGACCGGGTGCTGGACTTCAACCTGGCCGACGGCGACCGGGTCCTGCTGGACCCCGGCACAACCTACAGCGTCTCGCAGGTGGGCGGCGACACCGTCATCCAGATGAGCGCCGGCCAGGTGGTACTGGTGGGCGTGACGATGTCGAGCCTGCCGGCGGGGACGATCTTCGGCGCCTAGCCCGGGACGGTCTCCAGCGCCGGGTAGTCAGTGTAGCCTTCGGGACCGGGGGCGTAGAAGGTCCGCAGGTCCCAGTCGTTGAGGGGCGCGCCGGCCTTGAGCCGCTCGACCAGGTCGGGGTTGGAGATGAACAGCTTGCCGAAGCCGATAGCGTCGGCGGAGCCGGCGTCGAGCAGCGCCTGGCCGGCGGCGGCGTCGAGGCCCTCATTGGCGATGTAGACGCCGCCGAACAGGGCCTTCAACTGCGGGCCGAGGCTGTCGGCGGCGACGTGCTCGCGGGCCATCAGGAAGGCGATGCCGCGCTCGCGCATGGCGCGGGCGACGTAGGCGAAGGTGGCCGGCAGGTCGCTGTCGCCCATGTCGTGGCTGTCGGCGCGCGGAGCGATGTGCAGGCCCACGCGGTCTGGCCCGAAGACCGCGATGGCAGCGTCCACGGCCTCGAGCATCAGCCGGGCGCGGTTCTCGATCGGCCCGCCGTAGGCGTCGGTGCGCTTGTTGGAGCCGTCCTGCAGGAACTGGTCGAGCAGGTAGCCATTGGCGCCGTGCAACTCGACGCCGTCGAACCCGGCGCGTTTCGCGTTTTCCGAGCCCTTGCGGTAGGCCTCGACCACCCCGGCGATCTCTTCCAGCGAGAGGGGATGAGGCACGGCATAGGGGCGCTTGGGCCGCAGCAGGCTGACCTCGCCACGGGCGGCGATGGCGCTGGCTGAGACCGGCGGGCGGCCGTCCAGCAGGCTGGGATCGGAGATCCGGCCCACGTGCCAGAGTTGCATGAAGATCAGGCCGCCGGCGTCATGGACCGCCTTGGTCGTCAGCTTCCAGCCCTCGACCTGTTCCTCGGACCAGATCCCGGGGGTGTCGGCGTAGCCCACGCCCATGGGCGTCACCGAAACGGCCTCGCTGACGATCAGGCCGGCCGAGGCGCGCTGGCGGTAGTATTCGGCGACCATCGGGCCGGGTATGCGTTCGACCCCGCTGCGGGCGCGGGTCAGCGGCGCCATGACGATCCGGTTGCGGAGGGTCAGGTCGCCGACCTTGAGGGGATCGAACAGCGTGGGCATGGGTCTGGTCCTTGGAAGGCGTAAGGTGATGTTCACGTAGGTGCTCGGCGGCCGGCTGCACGCCCAGAATTACTCAGGCGGCGATCAGATTTCCGCTGCCGTCAGTGCTTGTGCTCGCCCCGGCCGCACATGCGGTGCGAGGCCCCGTCCATCCACATGATCTGGACGCCCGGGCTCCAGGTCAGGGTGCGCGTGCCATCGCTCCAGGTGAGGCGGATCGGGCCACCGCCCTGGAACGGCTGCACGGGCAGGGCGTGGGGGCCGTCGCCGGCGTCGACGATGGCCACGAACAGGTCGTTCCGACTGGCGAAGCGAGCGGTGAGATCGCCACCGGACTGGCACTTGAACTTCGTCCTGGCCGGTTCGGGCGGGCTGTCGGCCACGCTTTCGCCGGACCGGGCGGGTTGCGACCATGCGGGTCCGGACATCGCCGACAGCGCGACCATGGCGCAGAGCGCCGCCCCTGAAGCGTTCATCATGATCCGGATAGCCCCCAGGCTGGTCTGACGTCGTCGCCGCCACGGTCTGCGGTTTCCGCCGGGCGGTCAACGCAGTCGCGACGGAACGGGGCGCTTGTGCCGCGCGGCGCCATGAGGTCTGTTTGCCGGCAACAGGGGTGGGAGGCGTTCATGA
The DNA here is from genome assembly GCA_963205005.1 of Pseudomonadota bacterium. GTDB lineage: Bacteria > Pseudomonadota > Alphaproteobacteria > Caulobacterales > Caulobacteraceae > Phenylobacterium. The sequence continues at coordinate 25,474 of CAUJHW010000076.1, read as the reverse complement.
GTTCGGCCAGGGATCTTGATGCGGCGGCCACCGATCCGAAGGCAAACCGGATCATGCAGGGCTTTCCGCCGGAGGCCGACCGCACGGTGCGCTTCCATGACGGGACCAGCTGGCGCTTTCCGCAGAGCCGCTGGAGCTTCAGCCACCAGCGCGAACTGGGGCCGTCGGCGGCGGTCCGGCGCGGGGCGGGCGCCGCCTCGGCGCTGACCTATGGCCTGCGCGATGACCTGGACGCGGTGGCCTTCACCACCCTCGACGGGAAGACGATGACCTGGGGCCAGTCGGTGGACGTGAACTTCACCGACGGCCTGCTGGTGATGCACAAGGGCGTGGTGGTCTACGAGACCTATCGCGGGGCGCTGGATGCGCAGACGCCGCACTTGTGCATGTCGGTGACCAAGTCGTTCGTGGGCCTGATGGCGGCGATGCTGGTGCATGAGGGCGTGCTGGATCCGGCCGCGCCTGTGTCGGGCTATGTTCCGGAACTGGCGCACACGGCCTATGGCGACGCCACACTGCGCCAGGTGCTCGATATGACCATCGGCGTCCGGTACTCGGAGAACTACACCGACCCTGACGCCGAGGTCCGCTACTACGGCGTTGCGGCGGGGTTCTCGATGCCGCCGGCCGGCTACAGCGGCCCCGAGACGATCTTCGACTTCCTGCTAACCCTGAAAAAAGAGGGCCAGCACGGCGAGGCGTTTGCCTACAAGACCTGCAATTCGGAGGTGCTGGGCTGGGTGGTGCAGCGGGTCACCGGCCAGCCGCTGGCGCAGATGCTGTCAGAGCGGCTGTGGCAGAAGCTGGGCGCGGAGGAAGACGGCTACCTGATGATCGACCGCATCGGCATGGCCCTGTGCGGTGCGGCCCTGAACGTGACCCTTCGCGACCTGGCGCGGTTCGGCGAGATGATGCGCAACGGGGGTGTGTTCAACGGCCAGCAGATCGTGCCCGCCGCCGTGGTGGCCGACATCGCCGGCGGCGCGGACAAGGGCCACTTCGCCAAGGCGGGCTACGAGACCCTACCGGGCTGGAGCTACCGGAACCAGTGGTGGGTGTCGCACAACAGCATCGGCGCCTACACCGCCCGCGGCATCCACGGGCAGGTCTGCTATGTGGCGCCAGGAGCGGAGATGGTGATCGCGCGGTTCGCCTCGCACCCGACGGCGGCGAACGGGAACGGGCCGCTGGATCGGGTATCCCTGCCGTCCTACGAAGCGTTGGCGGCGCATCTGATGCGGTAGGGATTGTGGCTCTCGTTTCGGACCACGAATGACACGAACGACGCGAAAAGGGGAGGGTTGTGGGCCTCTCTTCCCCTCTCGCTTCGCGGGGGCGAGGAGTTGGCTAGCGCACGGTTTCCTTTTCCCTCGGCGCCGTCTCCTTGCGGGTTCTGGTCTGGGCCTTGGGCTTGGGGAGGAGGCGGAAGCGGGTCTGGCACCAGCCGAAGTCGATGCCGACGTCGATCAGGGAGTCGGAACGGCCGCAGGGGCAGCCGAATTCCATGACGCCGTAGACGCGATAGGTCTCACCGGCCTGGAGGGGCACAGGCCAGCCGTTCACATGGTTCGGGGCGGCGTTGACGCACAGGACAAGGTCGCCGGGGCCGATTGCGTCGCTCATCGTTTTCTTCCGCTACCTGAGCGTGAGTGTAACCCCGGACGGGCGAACGGCAAAGACGGGGGCTCAGCCCGGGACGTAGGCGCCGCCGTTGGCGTGGATCACCTGGCCCTGGACGAAGGCGGCGGCGGGGCTGAGCAGGAACTCCACTACGGCGGCGTAGTCGGCGCCCTCGGTCAGGCGGCCGGAGGGGTTGGCGCGGGCGCCGCGTTCCAGCGCCCGCTCGGCGGCGGCCTCGCTGCCGGTCATCCGGGCGACCGAGGTGGTGGCGACCAGACCCGGGGCGACGGCGTTGATGCGGATGCCGCGCGGGGCCAGTTCCGGCACAAGGTAGCGGATGAGGCTCTCGGCCAGCGCCTTGCCGCAGCCGAGGGCGGCGTAGTTCGGCAGGGTGGTGTGCGCGCCGGCGCTGGAGATGAAGACAACGCTGCTGCCGCGTTCAAGCCGGGGCAGGGCTTTCCTGACGAGATAGAGCAGGGACAGGCCGTTGGTCTGGATCGCCTGGGTGAACAGGTCGAGGTCGGCCTCGAGCAGGGCGGTGGGATAGATCGCCGCGGCGCTGTGGACGATGTGCAGGGGGCCGGAAGCCAGCTCGCCCGCCGCCTCGACCAGCCGCGAGACCTGGTCAGGATCGCCGACCTGCGCCTGCACGGCCCGGACCGGAACGCCGAGAGCTTCAATTCGGGCGACGGCGGCGTCGGCGGCGTCGCGATCGCTGTTCCAGCCCAGCACCAGCGGCTGGCCCCGCGCGGCCAGATGCCCGGCGATGGCCAGGCCGATACCCTTGGTTCCGCCGGTGACGAGGACGGTCACGGGTTGCCGGCCTGGCCCTGGGGCGAGGCGGCGGCGGCTTCCAGTTCGCGGATCTGTTCGTCGTAGGACCGGGCCAGCGGCTGCCATTCCTGGATGCGGGCGCTGCGGGCGCGCCAGGCGGCCTGGGCGGTGGCGAGGACGACGGGGTCGGCGCCGGCGGCCAGCGCGCGGTCGTAGGCATCCTTCAGGGCGCGGTCGCGGAGTGCGATACTGGGGTAGCCGCAGAGCAGCCGTTCGGCCGGTGTCGGCTTTTCGTAACAGGGGTTGGAGGCGGTCTTCCGGGGCGTAGCGGTCAGCGGCGCGACGGCCGGGAGCGGCGGCTGCGGCGCGGCAAGAACCTCGGCCTCAGCCGGGGTTTCGGACAGGCTGACCAGGGCCACGGTTGCGCGGGGTGGCTGCGGCGGGGCGATAGGGGCGGCGGCCGGTGATCGGAAAAGGTCCAGTTGCGGCAGGTTCACGCTGAGGCCCCAGCCCAGGACCACGACCGCCGAGGCGGCGATAGACAGACCCGCGACCGTCGAGCGGCGCGGCCCGGTGCGGGCAGGACGCGCAGGTCGGGCGGCGAACGCGGGCGCGGGCGCCGCCGGGATCGCCATGGGACGCGGCGCCCCGGAGGCTCGAGCTTCCAGTTCCTCGAGCACGCGGGTCTCGAGGCCTGGCTGGTTCCGGCTGCGGGCCGATGCCAGCAGGCGCTGGAGCTCGGCCCGGCTGAGCGTGGACATGTCGACCGTAAGCATGACGAGCGCTGAGCCTCCCCGTGGCGCGCTGCGGATGATCCCTCGTCTAACATGAGCCGGTGACGTCGGTCAGCCGAGTCCGGACGGCGAGCGAAGAAATCATCTTCGGGCAACCGTACCTGCACCATAACTGTCGCGCGGCGCCTTCCGCCGGCTCCGGAGCCATCCGCATGGGTACGATCACCACCGCCGAAATCTACGCCGGGCTGCGGTTCTCGCAGGGGTTCAGGTGGGAGGGTTCACCGGTGACCTACAGCCTGCCGGTCGCCGATGGGAGCGTCTGGTCGACGGGGTCCTATGGCCCGACCTCGGAGCCGTTCAACGCCGACTATGGCGTGCTGTCGGCGGCGCAACGGATCGGTTTCACCAACGCCATCGGCGCCTGGGAGCGGCTGATCGACGTGGACCTGGTGGAGGTTCCCGACACCGCAGTCGGATCGGGCCAGATCCGCATCGCCTTTACCGACGCCGCCGACCAGGGCCACGACGGCTCGGCGGCCTACGCCTATACGCCACCGCAGCCGGGCTTCAGCGGAACCGCGCTGAACGGCGATATCTGGATCGACGATCAGTACAAGGGCGACGACGCCTCGGCCGGAACGTTCCTGTACGAGACCTTCCTGCATGAGCTGGGACACGCCCTGGGCCTGAAGCACCCTTTCGAGGGGACGGCGCTGCCGGCGGAGTTCGACAACACCCGCTACACGATCATGTCCTACACCGAGTTCAGCGACAGTGCCTTCCGCACCTTCGCCCTGCAGGGGAACAGCCTGCTGGCGACGACGAGCTTCGTGAGCATCTCTACGCCCATGCTTCTGGACATCATCGCCATCCAGGGCATCTACGGCGCCGCCAACACGGCCGAGTTGGGGGCCAACACCTATACCTTCGACGAGAGCCGGCCGATGATGATGACGCTGGTCGACAACGGCGGCGTGGACACCTTCGACCTCTCGGCCCACGCCCGGGCCTCGAGCGTCAACCTGACACCGGGGTCGTTCTCCAGTATCGCCCAGTGGTCGATTGCCTCGCAGATCGCCTTCTGGACCGCGCGGTTCCCCAACTTCTCGCCGTCGTTCATCTCGGGCTTCCTGGACAAGGCCGACACCTACACCTGGACCGACAACGTGGCGCTGTCGCTGGGGACGGTGATCGAGAACGTCCTGGGCGGCGCCGGCGCCGACACCATCACCGGCAACACGGCCAGCAACAGCCTTTCGGGCGGAGCGGGCGGCGACCAGATCTTCGGCGGGACGGGCAACGACACCATCATCGGCGGCGCAGGCGGCGGCTCCTACCTGCGCGGGGATGAGGGCAACGACACGATCTCGGGCGGCGAGGGCTTTGACGACGCCAACGGCAACATGGGCAATGACACCGTCTCGACCGGGGCGGGCGACGACTTCTGCGTCGGCGGCAAGGACAATGATCTGCTGTTCGGCGATGCGGGCGGCGACTTCGTCTATGGCAACCTGGGCGACGACACATGCAACGGCGGCGACGGGAACGACACCGTGCGCGGCGGCCAGGGGACCGACACCCTGTCGGGCGGGGCCGGGAACGACTTCGTATCCGGAGACCGTGGCGACGACACCATGACCGGCGGGGCGGGCGCGGACCTGTTCCATTCGTCCGGCGACGCCGGGATCGACCGGGTGCTGGATTTCAGCGTGGCCGAGGGCGACCGGGTGTTGCTGGACCCCGGTACGACCTTCATCCTGATGCAGGTGGGTGGCGACACAGTGGTGATGATGAGCGCTGGCCAGGTGGTGCTGGTGGGCGTGTCGATGGCGAGCCTCACGTCCGGCTCGGTGTTCGTGGGGTAGCGCCAGCGGCTTGCAAACGGCGACCGATGCCGCAATTTGCGGAGATGACCGACGCCCCGCTGCCCTCGCTGTTCGAACTGACCCCAATGAACCCGGCGTACCGGGCCGATCCCCACGCCCTGCTGGACGACCTGCGGACCCGATGCCCGGCGCATCAGGACTCCAGCGTCGGCAGCGTGATCTTCACCCGCTACGAGGACGTGCGCGCCGTCGTCAACGACCGCGACCTGTGGCGCGACCCCGTCAACGCCGACGAGGCGGCCGTGCTCCAGCGGGGACTGCTGGCGGGTACGGATCTGACGCTGCCACGGGCCAGTACAAGCAGCATCCTGACGCTGGACGACCCGGATCACGCGCGGATCCGCCAGCCGCTGTCTCAGGCGCTCTACGCCCGGGTGGCGCGATGCCGGCCGCAGGTGGAAGGCATCGTGGACGCGGCGCTGGACCGGCTGCCCCGTGGGGAAGCGGTGGATCTGATGGACGCCTTCTGCGTACCGATCCCCATCGACGTGATCGCCTCGATCCTGGGCGTCGATCACGAGCGGCTGGTGGAGTTCCGCCAGTGGTCCGAGGACGTGATCCAGGGGTTGAACCCGTTCCGGACTCCGGCGCAGACGGCGGCGATGCAGGCGGCGTCGCTGGCGTTGAACGCCTATTTCACCGAGATGCTGGAGGCCCGCCGGGCCGATCCGCAGGACGACCTGCTCAGCGACATGACCCGACTGCAGGCGCAGGGCGCAGAGCTCGCCGACGTAGAGCTGCGGATCAACCTGACGGCGCTGCTGGTGGGCGGGAACCTGACCACGACGGACCTGATCGGCAACGCGGTGCGCCTGCTGCTGACCCATCCGGACGAGCTGGCCAAGCTTCGCGCGGACCCCGGCATCATCAACGCCGTGGTCGAGGAGGTGCTGCGCTATGAGCCGCCGGTGGACATCACCGGGCGGATCGTGTCGCGGCCGATGGAGCTGGGCGGCTGCCCGATGTCGCCTGGTCAGTCGATGTCGGTGTTCCTGCGGGCGGCCAACCGCGATCCGGACGTGTTCCCCGATCCGCACCGCTTCGACGTGAGCCGCAAGACCCGCTCGCACGTGGCTTTCGGCGGCGGGGCCCACATGTGCATTGGCGCGCCCCTGGCCCGCCTGGAGGCGCAGGTGGCGCTGGGCCGCCTGTTCGCCCGGTTCCCCGACCTGCGTCTGGCCGACCCGTCAGCCGAGCCGGAATGGCGCAGGCTGCCGTTCTTCCGGGGGCTGGAGCGGCTGGACGTGATCGCCGGCTAGAGCCCTGCGCGGGACGGCGTCGTGGCCTCGGTGCTCTGGCGCTCCTGGATGGCCCGAAGGTAGCGGACGATGCCCACGACTTCCTGCGGTTCGAAGCGGAACTGCGGCATGGCCGGGTGGCCGGTGAGGATGCCCTGGGTCAGGCCTTCGCCCAGCATCTCGACGTCCATGCGCCGGTGAAGCTCGCGGAACGGCGGGGCGGCCGGGTTGGGGCTGGCGCCGGTGCGTTCGACGGCGTGGCACATGCCGCAGTTGCGGACCGCCAGGGCGCGGCCGAGGGCGATGGACTGCGCCTCTGAAAGCCCGGGCGGCGCGGCCAGGGCCGGCGAGGCGAGGAGGAAGGCGGCGAGGGCGGTGGCGATGGTCCTGGCAGGCTGCAGCATGGCGCGGTCCCTCCGGGGATTTGACCCGCAGGCTGCGCCAGGGGCGCGGGGCCGGCCTTGACGTGGGTCAAGCAGGCTAGCGGTTGCGGCCAACGGGCTCTTTCGCGCGCTTGCCCTGGCGCCAGAGTTCGTCGCTGCCCGACCCCAGCATCACCGCGTCGGTGGGGATGGCGTCGGGATCAGGCTCGGCGACCACCAGGACCGGCGGCTCGGGCGGCAGGGTGAACAGGCCATCGCTGGTGGACGGGTCGATCAGGTCGAGGTCCGGGATCTGCAGCGCCCGGCGGGTGCTGTTCGAGATCGAGCAGCCGCCATCGGCCACGTTGCAGCCGTTGAAGCGGATCGTGGGGCCGGAAACGCCGCCGGTGCGGATGACCGGCTGGAAGCCGCCGACGATCACGCCCCGGCCGTTCCGGAAGGTCCCGAACAGGTCGACGACGCGTGCAGGCGTCACCGCCAGGGCGCCGGCGCTGAGGATCTGGCTGGTGATCAGGATGCCGTTGGGAAGGGCGCGGGTGCCGGTGTTCTGCTGGACGATCCGCTCGGTGGCCGAAAGCGACAGGGCGCCGGCGGTCAGGAAGATGCGGTTGCGCTCATCGGCGGTGGGCGAGACGCCGCTCGGCCGGTTGCCGGAGATGTCGATGTCACCAGGCGGGGTGGCGGCGACCAGGGCGACGAAGCGTGGCGAGCCGAGGATCACGTCGCGCAGGGCGTTGAGGTTCACCTCGTCGAAGGGGCGCAGGTCGGAGAAACCTTCGCCGGGAGAGCCGATGGAATAGCCGATGGCGCCGGTCACCAGGATGCGGCCGGGTCGCCAGGGCGAGGCCGGGTCGCTTTCGCCGATGGTGAGTACGCCGCCGCCGGCGTCGGGCGCCAGGTTGCCGGTCACCAGGATGTCATTGGCCCCGCCCGCCGCCAGCAGCAGGCGGGGTATCCGGGTGGTGTTGACGTGGAGGTCGAGGACGGTGAGGTCGCCGCGGGCCGGGCCGACGGTGGAACCGGCGTAGAAGCTGGCCTCGCTGGTGACGGTGATCCGCTGGAACTCGGCGTCGGAGATGGTCATCACCGGCGGGGCGTCGGCCGCCAGCGGTGCGCCGAGCACCGTGGCGGCGGTCGGACGGGATCCCATGACGAGGCCGCCGACCAGTGATTCCACCCGCAGGTTGGCGGCGGTGACCGGCCCGGCGAAGTCGAGGTCGCCGGCGCGGATGGTGAAGTTCCGCCCGGCCGCGCCGCCAGCGAGGGTCAGCAGGCCGGAGACGTTGGCGGTGACATCGCGGCCGGCGGAAAACTGGACGCTGGTGGGGCCATCGATGGCCGAGCCGCCGGGCGTCACGCCAAAGGTCACGTCGCCCTGCGCGCCCCGGGCAGTGAGCGACAGGGTGCGGCCCAGGGGCGCCTCGTCCGCTCGCGCGCCGGTTATGGTGGCGGCGCCCAGGACGATGCTGCCTGCCGCGTTGGTGGCGGTGATGAGGATGTCGTCCTCGGCCAGGACCGTGCCCAGGTTTACCGCGGGGCCGCCGCTGGCGCCGACGCCGCTGGCGGTGACCACGACGCTGCGCCCGGAGGAGAGGCGCGATCCGGAGACGCTGCCGACGTCCAGTTGCAGGCGGCCGCCGGCGGCAATCGTGGCGCCCGTGCGGATGTCGAGGAGGCCGGTAGAGCGGAACGTCGTCGCCGCCCCAGACGAAGCCGTGCCCCGCAGGGCTATTCCGCGACCGGCGTCGACCACCAGCAGGCGGCCGGCGCTCAGTCCGCCGGCGTCGAGGCCGGCGGCGCTCAGCCCGAGGTCGCGGCCGGCGGCGAGCTGACCGGCGGTGACGGTGGTCGGCGATCCGAAAGCGCCCAGCAGGTCGCGCTGGGCCGAGACGGTCCCGAACGTGGCCGCCGTCTCGGTCACGCCATTGGCGCGGACAGTTCCCGGCTGGCGGTTGATGATGTCGACGCCCGAACTGAGGACGATGTCACCCCGGTCGGCCAACGCGGACTGGGCGGCGAGCAGGCCGGGCGCGCTGATCACGGCGCTGGCGACGTCTGTGCGGCTGACCACGGCCAGGATCACCCCGCCGGCCACCGTGTCGCCACGCAGGGTGAGCGGCGTCGCCGAGGCCGTCCCGCCGCCGGCCGGAACGATGAAGTCCACCAGGTCGAGGTCGCCCTGCAAGGGGGCGAAGCGGACGGTGACGTCGCTGGCCGCGCCGTAGAGGGCAGTCCCGCCGGCGGTGACCCGTGCGCTGGCCTCGGTGGTGACCGTGCTGGCGATGAGGGCGATCGCGCCGCCGCCGGCCTTGAGCTCGGCGCCGCCGCGGACCTGAACGCCCGGCGCGCCAGCCCCGGCGATGCTGAATCGGGTGTTCGCGGCGTCGAGGAAGCCAGGCAGGGCGAGGGCGCCCGTGGTGGCGAGCAGGCCGCCGACGTTGACCCGTGCGTTGGCGCCGAAGATCACGCCGCCAGGAGCCGAGAACCAGACATTGCCCGCGTTGCGCTGGGCGCCGACCAGCGCCTCGATCTGGCCGTCTATCACCGCCTGGCCGCTGACCCGGTTGAGCACGATCCAGCCCCGGTCATCAAAACGGTAGACCACGGTCTGGTCCGCGGCGAGGTTGAAGCTCGACCAGTCCAGCACGGTGCGTGCGGCGCCCAGGCCGACATCGGTGACCCGGCCGTTGGCGACCACGCTCGGCGCCTGGCCCCCCGCATTGACCTGCGGCGGTCCGCCGAGGGTGACCTGGGCGAATGCGAGGCCGGGGATGAGGGCCAGCGCACAGCCGGCCAGCAGCCGCGCCCGGCGCCCCGCTCCGGTCAGAACAGCCCGGCGTCCGACCACAGGCCGCCTCCCGCGAGCTGCTGCATGAAGATCGAGACGTCGGCGAGGGGCGCGGCGACCACGGACCCGGCGGCGGAGCCCAGCACCTTGTCGTCGTTGAGGATCATGCCGGTGAGCTGGAGGCCGTTGATGCCCGGCGCGCCGCTCACATTGACCAGGAAGGTCTCCGACACCTCGGGACGGGTGTCGCCCTGGACGAGCACGGTCAGGGTGGCCTGGGAGGCTCCCGCGGCAAAGCTGACCAGGCCGCTGAGCGGACCCGCCAGGTCGGCCTCGACGGCCCCGCCGGTGGGCAGGGCAACGGCGTAGGGCAGGTCGAGGGCCGTGGTGGAGTCGCCGACCCGGAACAGGGTGAAGCTGAACGTCGTCAGGCCCTGATCGCCCTCGGGCAGGGCGACAGCCGTGGGGCTGGCCGCCAGCACGCTCTGGCGGATGTCGTCATCCAGGATCGTACCCACCGCCGTCGCGGTCTGGGCGGCGACGAGCCCGCGCGTGGTGGAGGAAACGAGACGCAGGGTGAAGGTCTCGTCGGGCTCGGGGCGGGTGTCGCCCGCGACCTGCACCACGATGGTCGCCTGGGCTTGGCCGGGCGCGAAGCTTACCGTGCCGAAGGTGGACTGCCGGACGCCGAGGTCGAGAGCGTCGGCCGTGCCAAAGTCGAGCTGCCAGTCGACATTGGCGGCGACGGAGACGTCGCCGGTGCGCAGGACGACGAAGTCGAAGGCGGTCTCTCCAGCCTGGCCCTCGGCGCGGAGCTGCGCGCCGGAGAAGCTGTAGGCGGTGGCCGGGTCGTCGTTGACGATGATCGCCGCGCCTTCCTCGTCGGGATCCCAGGACTCGTCGCCGAAGGTCACGTTGGTGAGCTGGAAGCGCATCATGTCGTCGGGCTCGAAGGCCCGGTCGCCGGCGATGCTCACCGGCACGGTCACGGTGGCCTGGAAGGGCGCGAAGATGGCGGTGCCAGACAGCGCCTGGCCGGGGACGAGGTCGGCCGGATCGTCGATCACGATCTGCCAGTCGACGACCGAGGGTTCGTCTAGGTCGCCGCCGCCACGCCGGATCACCACGTCAAACGGCGTGGCCCCGGAATTGCCCTCGCGCTGGAGGCCGAGGGTCTGGACAGAGAAGCTGACCGGGCGCGGCGGTACGAGCGGATCCGGCGCATTGCCGCCCAGGACCTGGCCGCCGCGGACCTGGAACATCCAGGATCCCGGGACGCCGGTGTTGCCGGGGTTGGTGTCGAACTGAAGGACGGCGGAGTCGTTGCCGGATCCCGGCAGCTCGAACCCGCCCGGCCGTCCGCCGCCGGGAGAGTAGCCCGCACGCGCGTAGTCACCCGGCCCGTCCGCATCGGCGGGACCCGCCGCGCCGATGGTCTCGTAGGTGAAGATGATGTCGAAATCGCCGCCGCCCTGGTCGATGAGCTGCATCTGGAAGGCGTTGATCGGGTTGGAGCGGAAGCTGTACCAGCCCACGTCGTCCCAGGTCACCGTGAAGGTGTGGGTGGTGATATCGAGGTCGTAGTAGACGAGGTTCGAGCCGGTGGACGTGCCGCCGGGCGTGGGGGACAGGACGCCGCCGCGGGTGTCGATGTCGAACCAGTAGGCGGCGATGATCGGAAAGCTGAGGCCGGTGCCGATAGGCGAGGGCGTGAAGTCACTCAGCGCCGAGGTGAAGGTGATGTTGCCGTTGTTGTTGACGAACAGCGACGTGTAGTTCGTGCCGAAGAAGTTGATGCCGCTGGGGCCAAAGATCGACCGGATGTCGATGGGCCCTGTGGAGCTGTCATCGTTCCGGCCAAGCACGCCTTCGCCGAAACCGGCGGCTCCGCCGAGTCCGTTCACCAGACTTGGCACCTGTCACCCCCAAATGCACGTCACTGAATTTGTTAACGTAAACTTGACGGGCGGAGCGGCCAATCGACAACGGCCGCGTGCTCCCCCTCGAATTCGAGAGGTTGACTGGGCAGAATGGGGCTGAATGCGCGCCGGGCGCCGACGAACGGTGCGCCGCGGAGGTCCGGCCCCCGCCGCCCGGGGCGGCAGGGACCGGACAGGGCTTCAGAGCCGGATCTGGGCGGCCTTGTCGCCGTAATCCTTCTTGGGATCGCGTCCGAGCAGCATGCGGATGCCGGCGAAGACGCTGTTCTCGTTCAGCCAGACCTGGAGTTCGTCGGCGTCGAAGCGCAGGAGCAGCAGGTTGGGATCGTCCTTGCCGCCCTCGAACCAGGCCGCGACGAAGGGGCTCCACAGGCGGTCGATGGTCGCGCGGTCGTTGTCGGCGGTCAGTTCGCCGCTGAGGTTGGCGAACAGGTCATGTCCCTTGGAGGCGAAGTGGGCGGTGGCCCGCTGGCTTCCGGTGAGGTCATGCGCCAGGTCGGTTTCCCTGCTGGTGAAGATGTAGATCGGGCCGCGGCCGTCGGACTCGGTCTGGGCTGTCATCGGCTGGCCCAGGCCGTCCTCGCGCCCGGCGAGGCCGAGCATGAAGGTGCGGTCCGACTTCAGGGCCTTCCAGAACTTGGCTTCGATCTCGGTGTCGTTGGACATGGGATGCTACTTGTTGGGGTCTCCAGTCCAACACCGGGCGGAGCCGGGCGTTCCGTCAGAACACGCCCATGGCCATCCCCGCCGCCATCGCCGCGCCAAGTTCGCGACAGCGGGCGAGGTCGGCTTCGGTCAGGATCTTGGACGTGTGGATCGCCTCGGGCGTCTGGGCGTGGGTGACGACGATCAGCGGTTCGGCGACCGGCTTCAGCCGCCACCCCAGGGCGATGCGGGCCAATTGCCGCGCCGCGCCGGTCCCGTCGCTGCCGGCGGCGATCATGTGGGCATAGGGGCGGCCGTTCAGACGCTCCAGCGCGTCGTAGTAGGTGCGGTCGAGGAAAGCCTTCATCTCGCCGGAGAGCGCGGCCAGGTTCTCGGGGCCGGCGAAGAGATAGCCGTCGGCGGCCAGCAGGTCGTCCGCCGTGGCCGCCTCGGCCGGGACCAGCCGTACGGTCGTGCCGGGTTCGGCGGCCCCGCCGCGCGCCGCGGCCTCGGCCATGGCCCGGGCCGCGCCGGTGCGGGAATGCCAGATGATCAGAAGCCGCTTCATGGGGCCGATCATAGCCGAGTTGCGGGGCTGAAACGCACCCGCGCTTGCGCCGGCCCCGCCGCAGCCTAAGGTCGTTCCAAACAAGGGTTCGGGGGAAGACGACCAAGATGAGTGCGCACTATCGTTTCGCCGCGGCGCTGACCGCGGTTTCACTGGCGCTGGCGCCGTTCTCCGCCGGTTACGCCCAGACCGCCCGCAAGCCCGCCGCCGCCGCTGCGCCCAAGGCGCTGTCGCCGGCCGCGAGCCCGGAATCGGTCGGCTTCGACAGCGCCCGGCTGGCGAAGCTGGACGCCTACATGGCCGGCGCGGTGACGGGCGGCCGGGTGGCCGGCATGACCACCCTGCTGGCGCGGCATGGAAAGGTCGTGTCGTTCAAGACCTACGGCAAGCAGAGCCTGGAGACGGGCCAGCCGATGTCGCAGGACTCGATCTTCCGCATCTATTCGATGACCAAGCCGATCACCGGCGTGGCGATGATGATCCTGTTCGAGGAAGGCAAGTGGCGACTGGATGACCCGGTCACCCGTTATGTGCCGGAGTTCAAGACCCTCAGGGTTATGACCGGCGTCGATGCCGCCGGGAAACCGGTGCTGGAGGACATGAAGCGTCCGCCGACCATGCGCGAGATCATGAGCCACACGGCGGGCTTCGGATACGGCCTGCAGGACGAGCATCCGGTCGACAAGATGTATCGCGAGAAGCGCGTGCTCGGCGCCAACGGTCTGAAGGACATGATCGACCGCACGGCGACGATCCCGCTGGTCTACCAGCCGGGGACTGCGTGGCGGTATTCGTCGTCGGTCGATATCCAGGGCTACATCGTCGAGAAGCTCTCCGGCCAGACGCTGGGCCAGTTCATGGAGAGCCGGATCTTCAAGCCCCTGAAGATGACCGACACAGCCTTCTACGTGCCCGCCGCCAAGGCCAGCCGTCTCGCCGCCGTTTATGTGGGCAACCGCGAGACCGGAAAGATCGAGGAAGCCCGGAAAGTCTTCGACAACGACATGCCGACCTATCTGTCGCCGCCTGCGATGGAGTCCGGCGGCGGTGGTCTGGTGGGCACGACCATGGATTACGCTCGCTTCGCCCAGATGATCGCCAACAAGGGTGAACTGGATGGCGTGCGCATCCTGGCGCCGACATCCGTCGAGCTGATGGGGACCAACGTCATCCCGAAGGACGTGCTGGTGAACTCCAACGGCACCACCGGCGCGCGCTTCAATGAGGCCGTGGGCTTTGGTCTCGACTTCATGGTGGTGAAAGACGCCCGGGCGGCCGGCACCAATCAGGGCGACGGCACGATGAGCTGGGGCGGCGCGGCCGGGACGTGGTTCTGGGTGGACCCGACCAACGACCTGATCTTCGTCGGCATGATCCAGCGCATGGGCAGCACTGGCGGCGACGACCTGGGGACCATGGCCCGGACGCTGACCTACCAGGCGCTGATCCATCCCGAGAAGTAGGCGTCGTTTTCCCTCCCCTTAACGGGGAGGGACCGTTCGCCTGAGGCGAACAGGGTGGGGAAGCGTGGGCCGGAGCGCGGACGCGGAGCCTGATCCCGACTTCCCCACCCTGGCCGCTGCGCGGCCTGTCCCTCCCCGTTAAGGGGAGGGAAGAGCGGCCGCGCCTTGACTTTCAGGCCCCCGCGTGCGCCCTTCCGCGCCTCACAAATCACCCGATTTCCCAAGCAAAATGCACGCCTACCGCACTCATACCTGCGGCGCGCTCCGCGCCGCCGACACCGGCAAGACGGTCCGCCTCTCCGGCTGGATCCACCGCAAGCGCGACCACGGCGGGCTCATGTTCGTGGACCTGCGCGACCACTATGGCCTGACCCAGCTGGTGATCAGTCCGGAAACGCCCGGGTTCAACGTCATCGAGCGCCTGCGCGCCGAGAGCGTGATCCGAGTGGACGGCGAGGTCGTTGCCCGCTCGGCGGAGACGACGAACCCGAACCTGCCGACCGGCGAAGTCGAGATCCGCGTGCGCGAGATCACCGTTCTGTCGGAGGCCTCGGAGCTGCCGCTGCCGGTGTTCGGCGAGCCCGACTATCCGGAAGAGATCCGGCTGAAGAACCGCCACCTGGACCTGCGGCGCGAGACGCTGCACCGGAACATCGTGCTGCGTTCGAAGGTGATCCACTCGATCCGCAGCCGGATGATCGGGCAGGGGTTCCTCGAGTACCAGACGCCGATCCTGACCGCCTCGTCGCCGGAAGGCGCGCGGGACTTCCTGGTGCCGTCGCGGCTGCACCCGTCGAAGTTCTATGCGCTGCCGCAGGCGCCTCAGCAGTTCAAGCAGCTGCTGATGGTGTCGGGCTTTGACCGCTACTTCCAGATCGCCCCCTGCTTCCGCGACGAGGACCTGCGCGCCGACCGCAGCCTCGAATTCTACCAGCTCGACGTCGAGATGAGTTTCGTCACCCAGGAAGATGTGTTCGCGGCCATCGAGCCGGTGATGCACGGGGTGTTCGAGGAATTCTCGGGCGGCAAGCCGGTGACGCCCTATCCGTTCCCGCGGATCCCGTATCGGGAGTGCATGAGCAAGTACGGCACCGACAAGCCGGACCTGCGCAACCCGATCATCATGCAGGACGTCTCGGACCCGTTCCGCGGCGGCGGCTTCGGCCTGTTCGCCCGCATCCTGGAAGACGGCAAGAACGCGGTGTGGGGCATTCCCGCGCCGAAGGGCGGCAGCCGCGCGTTCTGTGACCGCATGAACAGCTGGGCGCAGGGCGAAGGCCAGCCGGGCCTGGGCTACATCTTCTGGAGCGAGGACCAGGGCGGCTGGGGTGGCCCGATCGCCAAGAACCTCGGCCCCGAAAAGACCGACGCGGTCATGGGCCAGCTGGGCATGGGGCAAGGCGATGCGGCCTTCTTCGTCGCCGGCGACCCCAAGGTGTTCGCCAAGTTCGCGGGTTCGGCCCGGACCAAGGTGGGCACGGACCTGAAGCTGGTGGACGAGGACCGGTTCGAGTTCGTCTGGATCGTCGACTTCCCGATGTTCGAGATGAACGAGGAGTCGAACCACGTCGACTTCAGCCATAACCCGTTCTCGATGCCGCAAGGCGAGCTGGACGCGCTGAACAGCAAGGATCCGCTGGATATCCTCGCCTACCAGTACGACATCGTCTGCAACGGCTATGAGCTGTGCTCGGGCGCGATCCGGAACCACCTGCCGGAGATCATGCTGAAAGCCTTCGAGATCGCCGGCTACGGGCCGGAGGTGGTCGAGGAGCAGTTCGGCGGCATGCTGAACGCGTTCCGCCACGGCGCGCCGCCGCACGGTGGCCTTGCGCCCGGCATCGACCGGATCGTCATGCTGCTGGCCGGCGAGACGGCCATCCGCGAGGTCATCGCCTTCCCGCTGAACCAGCAGGGTCAGGACCTGATGATGAACGCGCCGTCAGAAGTCGCGGAGAAGCAGTTGAAAGAACTGCATATCCGGCTGGCGCCGCCGATCAAGGTATAGCGGGCGCGCCTCAACACCGCTCATCCCGGCATCCGCCGGGATGACCGGGATGTCTTGCGAGCTGACCTGAGCGCGCGCGCCTACCGGCCGGTGATCACGACGTAGCGGGCTGCCGGCATCGCGGGCATGGCCGGGACCATCTTCATGTCCGGCTGCGACCATTGCTGGCGATAGATCATCCGGGCGCCGTTGCAGCCGCGAGCGACAATGCCGCGCGGGAGGCGGGTGCCGGCGCCGGCGCAGGCCTCGTCGACCTGATCCTGGGTGAGACCACGGGTATTGGACAGGTCCGCGCCGATCAGGGTGGCGCGCTTGAGGTCCGCGTCGCGGAAATCGGCGCCGTCGAAACGGCCGTTCACCAGGTTGGCCCCGGTCAGGTTGGTGGAGCGGAACGAGGCGTGGCTGAAGTCGCCGGACGTGAGCGTGGCGCCCGTCAGGTCAGCGTCCTGAAAGCTGACCCCGGCGGCCTCGGACCGGAGGAAGTTAGCGCCCTTGAGGTCGGCCGAACGCAGGCTGGTCCCGGCCAGGCGGGCCCGGGAGAAGTTGGCGCCCTGGGCCTCTATGTCGTTCATCGTCGCCCGCGACAGATCGGCGCCGTCGAACGACACACCGCGCAGGGTCGCCGAGCGCAGAATGGTGGCGACCATGATCGCCTTGCGGAACACCGCGCCCGTCGCCTCGACGTCGGACATGTCGGCGCTGCTGAGCGTGGCGCCGCCGAACACCACGCCGTTGGCCTCGGTCGAGCGCAGCCGGGCGCCGGTGAGGTTCGCGCCCGAGAAATTGGCGCCGCTCATGGCCGAGTCGCTCAGGTCGGCCTTCGTCAGGTCGGCGCCGGCGAAGTTGGAGGCGTGGAATTTGGCGTCGCGGAGGTTGGCGCCCATCATGTTCGCGCCGGAGAAGTTGGCGCCCACGATCCGGGCGCCTGAGAGGTTCCGGCCGGAAAGCTCGCATTTCACACAGGAACCGCCGAACGACACCTGCCGAGGGATCTCCTTCTCCCCCGCCCACGCCCCGCCTGCCGCCGGGAGGGCGGCGAAAGCGGCGGCCGAGGCGAGCAGGAAGCGGGTCACACGCATCATGTCAGGGACGGATCCTTGAGTTGCTGCCGTCACCTGTGCCTCCTCAGCCCGGGGGCCGCCACTTAATTCGCGGTAATTTCGAAGGACTTAGGCCGGGTTGATTACCCAGACTCGGGAAATCCCGCCGGGTCAGCCTGTCTGGTCCTCAGGCGCGCGGCCGGCGCGGGCGCCGCAGGTCTCGCAGATCAGCGCCTGGCCCTTGCGGACCACGGCGATGTCGCCGCAGGCCGCGCAGACCTCGGCGGACCGCATCGCCGCAGGTCCTGCGCCGCGATTGGCGCTGGGCAGGAACACCAGATTGTCGGGCGCGGCGCCGCGGGCGAAACCGCGGGAGATGAAGCGCGAGGCGGGCTGGAGTTCCTCGCCAGACACCGCGTCGGCCTTGCCGTGGCCCAGTCCGTCGGCGTTGAGTTCGCCGGGGTCGGCATTGCCCAGGTCGTCGCGGCCCAGGTAGCTGATCCCCAGTTCGCGGAAGATGTAGTCGAGGATCGAGGTGGCCGACTTCACCGTGTCGTTGCCGGTGACGGGGCCGGCCGGTTCGAAGCGGGTGAACACGAAGGCGTCCACGAACTCTTCCAGCGGCACGCCGTGCTGCAGGCCGAGCGAGATCGACACCGCGAAGTTGTTCATCAGCGAGCGGAAGGCCGCGCCTTCCTTGTGCATGTCGATGAAGATCTCGCCGAGCTCGCCGTCGTCATACTCGCCGGTGTGCAGATAGACCTTGTGGCCGCCCACGCTGGCTTTCTGGATGTATCCCTTCCGGCGGTCGGGCAGCTTGCGGCGGGTGCGATCGCGCTCGACGATGCGCTCGACGATCCGTTCCTCAGGCTCGGGCGGCGGCGCGGCGGCGGCCGTTCGGACGGCCAGGTCGGCCACGGCGGGGATGTCGAGCGACAGGGACGCCGGCGGCGCCTCGCGGCGGATATGGGTCGCGACGGCGGCGCCTGTCAGGGCTTCCGCCAACTCGGCCGGGCCGGCGGCCCAGGGCAGAACGACCTCGAGAACGGGCGGGACATCCAGCACCGGGGCAAGCGCGGCCAGCATGGCGGCGTGGGGCGCAGGCCCCATCTCGGCGGCGCCGCGCAGGGCCCGGCGCTGGGCTTCGACCAGTGCCGCGGCTTCAGAGAGGTTTTCCACGCCCAGGACATGCGCCTGGGCGGCCGCGACGTCCTCGCTCGTGAACCCGGCAAGGGCCAGGACGTCGAGGCCGGGGTCGGCGAGCTGTTCCGGCGTGGCCCCCAGGACGTCGCGCAGGAAGCCGTCGCCGACGATGGCGGGAGTGAAGGCGCGGGGCAGGGCGCGGACGAACGGCAGCTCGGCTTGTGCGGCCTCGATCTCCAGGGCCGTGAAGCCGCGGGCCACGAGGCTCTGGACGTTCACGCCGGGCGCGTCGGCCAGACTGCGATGGCCCAGCAGGGCGGCCTGGGCGGTGGCGAGGTCGGCGTCGACGGCGGCAAGGGCCATGCGACCGGCCTCGGACAGCACCCGGACCAGCTCGCCATCGGCGGTCTCGGCCACGGTGACGGGGCCATTCCACGGCGCGCTGTCCAGACGGGCCCCGAGGCGCAGCGCCAGTTCGGGATCGCTGACCAGTCCGAGGCGGACGTCGAGGTCGAAGGCCTCAGCCGCCTGTCGGGCCGAGAGGAACAGGTTGCGGGACGCCTGGCGGGCGTCGTCACTGTCGTAGTCGAAGCCGTGAGCGGCCAGCCAGTCACCCAGCCCGCCGAGGGTCAGCAGCAGCGGCCCCTCGCTCTCGGCGCCCAGGGCCATGACGGCGAGGGCCACGTGGCTGGCGAAGGCGGCGTCATCGAAGGCGGCGTCGCGCCAGAAGGCCATCAAGTCCACGCCGGCGACCGGGAAGGCGGCCGCCTCGGCGATGGCGGCAGCCGAGCCGGAGTCGTGCGCGGCGATCACCCGGCCCGTGGTCCAGGCTGCCCGGGCCAGGGCGGAGATGTCGTCGACGACGGCCGTCACCGGGGCGGCCGGCGCGGGGGTCGGCGGCGCGCAGGGCCAGATGCTCTCGCCGGAGCGCGCCAGCGAGATGGCGTCCATCAGGGTGGCGTCGTCGGCCCCGGCGGCTCGGGCGGCCTCGGCGGCGCGGGCGAGGCTGGTGTTGCGGGCCGGGTCGGCGCAGGCCTCAGGCGGGCCGTCGCAGCGGAGGACGGCATCCATGACCGACTGAAGGCGTGCGCCCAGCAGGCCGGCGGCGGCGCGGGCGGCCTCGCGACCCCGGTGCGCCGCGGTCAGGCGATCGAGCGCCTCGGCGCCGTCCTCGAGCACCCGGAGCGCGGTCCGCGCCGGACGAAGCGCGATGGCGCCCTGCAGCATCGCCTCTGAAATGGCGTCGCGGAAGCGGGTGCGGGCGCGGAGGTCCCGGGTCAGGCCGCGCGACTGGGCCTTGCCGGCCAGGCCGTAGGCGTATTCGAGAATGGCGGCGGCGAGATCGGTGCGGCCCTCGGCCCAGTCGATCCAGGCCTCCAGGCGCGCGTTGGTGAAGTGGGCGGGAGCCTCGACCTCGACCAGGCGCCCCCCCAGTTCGAGCGTCCTGCCCTCGATTCCGACGTTCGACGTCCCGGCGCCCATGTCCGACTCCCTCAGGGGCGTAAGCCTAGGCGGCTGCGGCCGAGGTCGGCAATAGATGTTGGGGCCGTGTGGGTGTCATCCACAACATATTGGAGATCGCCGGATCGGGGCGCGACCGCTGGCGCCGGGTGGACGCCCCCGGGACGGACCCCTATAGTCCCGGCGAATTCAGCCCCGGAAGAGTCCTGATTTGTCCGTCCTGAAGACCATCTTCACCTGGTGGAACGGCGCCACCACCGGCATCCACTTCACCGTGGCCAAGCGCGGCCGGCTGGTCGGTCAGGACGAGCTGGGCAACCGCTATTACGAAGCCCGCGATGACCGCGACAGCTATGACCGCGGGCGCAAGCGGCGCTGGGTGATCTACAAGGGCTATGCCGACGCCTCCAAGGTGACGCCGGACTGGCACGGCTGGCTGCGCTTCACCTTCGACGACCCGCCGACCGTGGCGCCGTTCGTGATCAAGCCCTGGGAAAAGCCGCACCTGCCGAACCTGACGGGCACGATCCACGCCCGCCGGCCGCAGGGGGCGATCTCGCGCGGCGGCGATCGGCAGCGCGCCACGGGCGACTACGAGGCCTGGACCCCGGAATAGCCGTGGGCCCGCGCCGCCTCCCACCCCATCTCATCCGTCGCGCCGGGCTTGGCGTGGCCGTGGGCGCGCTGTTGGCCGGGATGGTCTCGGCCCAGCCGGCGCCGCCCGCCGCCCCGGTCGCCCCCGAGCCTGGTGTGAGCGCGCCTGCGCCCGAGGAGGCGCCTCCCGCCTCCGTCGCAGCGCCCGGACCTGTCGCCGCGCCGCCGCCGGTGGAAGAGACGGACGTCGCCCCGGCCGCCGCGCCGAAGGAGCAGGTGGCCGAGAAGCCGGTCGAGACCGTCGTCCGCCGCGCCCGCTACAACGTCGCCGTCCTGCAGGCCCTGGACAAGGTGACGGCCGAGACCCTCCGGTTCGAGGCCGCCGTGGGCCGTCCGGTGCGCTGGAAGGGCCTGGTGTTCACCGTGCGTGCCTGCGAGCGCTCTGCGCCCAACGAACCGATCGAGGACTCGATTGTCTACCTGACCATCGATTCCCAGCCGCGCCCGCAGCCGGGCCGCCTCAGCCCGCCGCCGCGCCAGGCGTTCAAGGGTTGGATGTACGCCTCGTCGCCGGGCCTGAACCCGGTGGAGCACGCGACCTATGACGCCTGGGCGATCAGCTGCAGGACCAACGCGCCGGTGACCCCGGTCGCCGCCGCCGCACCGCGCCCGGCTGTGGCCAAGGCGCCCGTCGCCGCCGTGGAGCCGAAGACGCTGGAGATTCCGCCCGCCGCGGTCGCGCCTGAGTCGGCGCCGAAGCCATCGCCGGAAGTAGCGCCCAAGGCCCCCGAGCCCGCGCCGCCGACGCCGTAGAAGTCGCCCTCGACCTCCAGCGCGCGTTCCAGGCGGCGATGATACTCGGCGCGGGGGATTTCCTCGGTTCCGAACTGGGCCAGATGCTCGGTCATGAACTGGGCGTCGAGCAGGCGGTAGCCGCCGCCGATCAGGCGCCCGACCAGATGCACGAGCGCCACCTTCGAGGCGTCGCGGCGGCGGGAGAACATGCTCTCGCCGAAGAAGGCTCCGCGCAGCGAGACGCCGTAGAGGCCGCCGACCAGCTCGCCGTCCTGCCAGCACTCGACGCTGTGGGCGTGACCGTGTTCGAAAAGCTGCTGGTAGAGGCTCTCGATCGGCCGGTTGATCCAGGTCTCGGTGCGGCCCGGGCCAGACGCCGCGCAGGCCAGGACCACGTCATGGAAGGCGGTGTCCACCCGAACCTCGAACGGCTCGCTCCGGACGGTGCGCGCCAGACGGCGCGAGACGTGGAAGCCCCGGAGCGGGATGACGCCGCGGTGCTCCGGGTCGATCAGGAAGACACGGGCGTCCTCCCGTGCATCGGCCATCGGGAACACGCCGCGGGCGTAGCAGTCCAGGAGGTCGCTGGCGTCGAACGCAGACATGGATCCGGTCTAGTCCGACACCGTCCCGCAGGGAACGCCTCAGCCAGCGTTGGCGGCCATCCAGCGTTCCAGCCAGTGGATGTTGTAGTCGCCCGTCAGGATGTCGGGCTGCTGCAGCAGTTCCTGGAACAGCGCGATGTTGGTGTCGATGCCGCCGACCACGATCTCGCCCAGGCAGCGATTGAGGCGCGCGATGCACTCCTCGCGGTCGCGGCCGTGGACGATGAGCTTGCCGATCAGGCTGTCGTAGAAGGGCGGGATCGAATAGCCGGCATAGAGGGCGCTATCCATCCGCACGCCGAGGCCGCCGGGGGCGTGGTAGTCTGTGACCAGACCCGGCGAGGGGGCGAAGGTCTTCGGGTTCTCGGCGTTGATCCGGCACTCGATGGCGTGGCCTTCGAAGACAATGTCCGACTGCCTGAACGACAGCGGCAGGCCGGCGGCGATGCGGATCTGCTCGCGGACCAGGTCGATGCCGGTGATCGCCTCGGTGACCGGGTGCTCAACCTGCAGGCGGGTGTTCATCTCGATGAAGAAGAACTCGCCGTTCTCGTACAGGAACTCGATGGTGCCGACGCCGAGGTAGCCGATGGCCTTGATCGCATCGACCACGACCTTGCCGATCTTCGCGCGTCCGGCGGCGTCGAGGGCGGGCGAGGGGGCCTCTTCCAGCACCTTCTGGTGACGGCGCTGCAGCGAACAGTCGCGTTCGCCCAGGTGGCAGACGTTGCCGAAGCTGTCGGCGATCACCTGGATCTCGATGTGGCGCGGGGTCTGGAGGTAGCGCTCCATGTAGACCGCGTCGTCGCCAAAGGCGGCCTTGGCCTCGGAGCGGGCGGTCTGGACGGCCTCGACCAGGTCTTCCTGGGTCTTGGCGACCTTCATGCCGCGCCCGCCACCGCCGGCGGCGGCCTTGATCAGCACGGGGAAGCCGATCTCCTGAGCGGCGGCCAGGGCCTCCTCCTCGGTGGTCACGGCGCCGTCGGAGCCGGGGACCACGGGGATGCCGGCGGCCTTCACCGCCTGCTTCGCGGTGATCTTGTCGCCCATCATGCGGATGTGCTCAGGCTTGGGCCCGATGAAGGTGAAGCCGTGGGCGTTCACGATCTCGGCGAAGCGGGCGTTCTCCGACAGGAAGCCGTAGCCGGGGTGCACCGCCTGGGCGCCGGTGATCTCGCAGGCGGCGATGATCGCGGGGATGTGCAGGTAGCTCTTCGCCGCCGGGGCGGGGCCGATGCAGACGCTCTCGTCGGCCAGCCGCACCCACATGGCCGACGAATCGGCCTCGGAGTGCACCGCGACGGTGGCGATGCCCATCTCCTTGCACGCCCGGTGGACGCGCAGGGCGATCTCGCCGCGGTTCGCGATCAGGATCTTGTCGAACATCTGGCTACCCGATGATGGCGAGGGGTTCGCCGAACTCCACCGGCTGGGCGTCCTCGACCAGGATCTCCAGCAGCTTGCCGGCGCGCGGCGCGGGGATCGGGTTCATGGTCTTCATCGCCTCGATGATGAAGAGTGTCTGGCCGGCCTCGACCGTGTCGCCAACCTTCACGAAGGCGGGCGAGCCGGGATTCGGCTGCAGGTAGACGGTGCCGACCATGGGCGACTTCACCTCGTCGCCGGCGGCGCGGGCCGGGGCGGCGGGGACGGCTGCTGCGGCGGCGGGCGCAGCCGCCGGAGCCGGGGCTGCCGCGACGGGCGCAGGGGCATAGTGGACGGCCTGGGCCTGGCCCAGCTGTTTCGCCACGCGGATCTTCAGTCCGCCATGCTCGACCTCGATCTCGGACAGGCCGGTTTCGGTGAGGATGTCGGCCAGCTTGCGCACGAGGCGCGAGTCGATCGGATCGGCGGGCGCCTTGGAGGTCGTAGCCATGTCTCGGCCCTTGTCTTTCGTCTATTTCGCAGAGCGGGCGAGGCCCGCGGCGGCCTCGACGGCCAGTTCATAGCTCGCCGCCCCGAAGCCGGAGACCAGTCCGGTGGCGGCCAGCGACACGTAAGTCTCGCGCCGGAACGCCTCGCGGGCGGCCGGGTTGGAGAGGTGGCACTCGACGATGGGGATACTGAGCATCTTCAGGGCGTCGAGGATGGCGATGGAGGTGTGACCGTAGGCGGCGGGGTTCAGGACCAGGGCGGCGGCGTCGGTCCGCGCCTCCTGGATCCAGTCCACGAGCTCGCCCTCATGGTTGGATTGCCGGAACACGACTTCGTAGCCCAGGGACTTCGCCCGCGCCTCGCAAAGGCCACGCACGTCGTCCAGGGTCTGATGTCCGTAGATTTCGGGCTCGCGGCTCCCCAGAAGATTGAGGTTGGGGCCGCTCAGCACATAGATCGGTTTCGGCATTCGGCTCCGCCGTCGATTCCGCCGTCTTGTAACGGGCGGGGGAGCGGGTCACAAGCATGCCGAGGGAGAGCCCCACTTGCAGCTGACCGTGAATGGAGAAATCCGGGCCTTTCAGGGGGTCGCCGACGTGGCGGCGCTGGTGATCGCGCTCGGCCTCGACACGAAGAAGGTGGCGGTGGAGCTGAACCTGGAGATCGTGCCCCGGTCGGCCTACGGGCGGACCCCGCTGGCGGACGGCGACCGGATCGAGATCGTGCATTTCATTGGAGGCGGCTGACCATGGATGGGTCTGTCCAGACGGATGACACCTGGAGCGTCGCGGGCCGCACGTTCAAATCGCGGCTGATCGTCGGCACGGGAAAGTACAAGGACTATGCCCAGAACGCCGCCGCCGCCGAGGCCGCGGGCGCCGAGATCGTGACGGTGGCCCTGCGCCGGGTGAACCTGTCCGATCCCAGCCAGCCGATGCTGGTGGACCACGTGAAGCCCGACCGCTTCACCTTCCTGCCCAACACCGCGGGCTGTTTCACCGGCGAGGACGCGGTGCGGACGCTGAGGCTCGCCCGCGAAGCCGGCGGCTGGGACCTGGTGAAGCTGGAGGTGCTGTCCAACACCCGCCATCTGCTGCCGGACATGGAAGAGACGCTGCGGGCGCTGAAGCTGCTGATCGCCGACGGGTTCCAGGTGATGGTCTACTGCTCGGACGACCCGGTCTATGCGCAGAAGCTGGAAGACGCGGGCGCGGCGGCGATCATGCCGGCGGCCGCGCCGATCGGTTCCGGGCGCGGGATCCAGAATGTCCTGAACCTCGGCCTGATCATCGAGCAGACAAAGGTGCCGGTGCTGGTGGACGCCGGCGTCGGCACGGCCTCGGACGCCGTGCTGGCGATGGAGCTGGGCTGTGAGGCCGTGCTGATGAACACCGCCATCGCCGAGGCCAGGGACCCGATCCGCATGGCGCGCGCCATGAAGCACGCGGTGATCGCCGGGCGGGAAGCCTATCTGGCGGGGCGGATGGGCAAGCGGATGTATGCGGACCCTTCGTCGCCGCTGTCGGGACTGATCTGAGGGATCGCGCCTTACTTCCCGCGGCTTTGCAGGGGCGGTGAGGGTTACAGCTCGCCTGTAACGGCTGCTGCAACCGTTCAGTACTGCCCGCGCGAGGCGGATCGCGGCATCGGCCTACCCAGTGCTTGGGGGCCATGATCTGCATGTTGAAGGTAAGTTTGGGCGCGCTGTGCGCCATGGGCGTGATCTGCGGACCGGCGGCGGCGGATGAGGCGGTGGCCACGGCGCCCGGTGAGGTGCAGGAGGTGGTGGTCTTCGGGCGCGGCGAGGCCAAGATCGGCATCGCCCATGCCGCCAGCGAGGGCACGGTCGCCGGATCGGATCTGCTGGTGCGGCCGCTGCTGCGGACCGCCGAACTGCTGGAGGCGGTGCCC
>CAUJHW010000075.1 GCA_963205005.1 Pseudomonadota bacterium | reverse complement strand
GACGCGTGCGATCCAGGCGGTCACCCGCGGGTAGTCCGCCAGGTTGAAGCCGCCGTCGCCGGCCATCCGCGTGTAGGCCACCAGCGACACGTCAGCGAGCGTGACCCGCTCGCCGACCAGGAACGTCGAGGCCGCCAGGCCGTCCTCGAGCCGCTGCAGCGCCGCCTTGCCGCGCTCCACCAGGCGAGGTTCGAGCTCCGACACCGGCCTGCCCTGGTACTTCACCTGGAAGCGCGCGACGGCGACATACGGCTCGTGGCTGTACTGCTCCCAGAACAGCCATTCGAGCATTCGGGCGCGATCATAGGCGTCAGCGGGGATCAGCGCCGAGCCTTCAGCGAGATGCAGGATGATAGCGTTGGACTGGGCCAGGGGCCGCCCGTCATCGAGCGCCACCGTCGGCACCTGCCCGGCCGGATTCATCGCCAGTAAGGCCGGCGTCCGAGACTCGGCCCGCATCACATCCACCTCGATCCAGTCGTAGGAAAGGCCCAGAATATCGGCCGTCCACTTCACCTTCAGGCAGTTTCCGGAGATGCTATCCCCATAGATTTTCATGACACTACCCTCCTGCGTGAACCCAAAATCTGTCGACATCTCCCCTGCACATCAAGCGACGGTTGCGCTCTGATGTGTGAGAAAAACTCACAGCATATCGGGCTGGGCCTGTGCGGGGTTGCCCCAAAGGACCTCAGCCGTTAGGACTCCGGCCACTCCAGTTCAACGACGAAGGAGGACGCCGTCCATGCGACGCCGCCTCGCCGCCCTGGCAGCCTTAGCCGCAATCTCCGCCTCAACCGCCGCCCAAGCTGCGCCCAAGGATCCCGTCGGGGACCTGATTTCCTCGGTGATCTCCGGCGCCCTGCCCGGAACCGGCGTCTTCAACGTGAAGGCCACGCTCTATCATGCCGGCGCCAAGGGCGTCGGCGCGCTCGACAGCCTCGGCTGCCGCGTCGTGCCCATGCGCACGATCGCCGTGGACAAGAACATCATCCCCCGCCGGACCGTGATCTTCATCAAGGAGACGGTCGGCCTGAAGATGCCCGACGGCGGCGCCCATGACGGCTACTGGTACGCCTCTGACGTGGGCGGCGCGATCAAGGGTCAGCGGATCGACCTCTACACCGGCCACGGCGCGGCTTCGATGCAGCCGATGCGCAAGCTCAACCTCTCGACCCTGACCGCCGTGAAGGTGGGCCAGTTCACCGGCTGCCCGCCGAAGTAGGCCGGCCCTCTCCGGCCAGAGCCGGAACATGATCCTCGAAAAACCGAACTTCATTGTCTTTACCGGCGGGCCGGGGGTGGGCAAGACGACGCTCATCCGTCACCTCGCGGCGATGGGCGAGCGGGTCGTGGCCGAAAGCGCCCGCGCCGTCATTCGCGACCAACGGGAAGCCGGCGGCCGTGGCCTGCCCTGGCTCGATCCAGCCCTGTTCTGCGATCTGACCGCGGCGCGTGACACGGCGGCCTTCGACGAACTTGCCGGCGAGACGCGGCGGATCTTCTTCGATCGGGGGATCATCGACAGCTGGCGCAGCAACGGCGTCGAACCTACCGCCACGCTCCGGGAAATGGTTCGCACCCGGCGTTACAACCGGCAGGTCTTCGTCTTTCCGCCCTGGCGTGAAATCTACGCCACGGATGCCGAGCGCCGACAGGACTGGGACGAGGCCGAGGCTACCTTTGGGCGCATTCTCCGGAACCTGGCCGAGCTGGACTATCTGCCCGTCGTCGTGCCGAAAGCCGATCTGGCGTTGCGCGCCGCCTTCGTGCTCGACCGGTCGGCCTAGGTCTCGACGAAGGCGCGTTCCAGGACAAAGTCGCCCGGACTGGCCAGGGACCCCTCCACATAGCCCAGGTCGACCAGCTGCTGCTTCAGGTCGACCAGCACCGAGGGACCGCCGCACAGCATGACGCGGTCTTCGGCGGGATTGAACGGCGGCAGGTCCAGGTCGCGGAACATCTGGCCCGAGGCGATCAGGTCGGTGATCCGGCCCTGGGTCCTGAACGGCTCGCGCGTCACGGTCGGATAGTACTTCAGCTTGCCGCCGATCATCTCGCCCAGGATCTCGTCCTGAGCCAGTTCATGCTCGAACAGTTCGCGGTAATTGAGGTCGGCCACCGCCCGCACCGTATGGGTCACCACGACGGTTTCGAAGCGGTCGTAGACTTCCGGATCGCGGGCCAGCGACAGCCAGGGCGCGAGGCCCGTGCCTGTGCCCAGCATGTAGAGCCGCTTGCCGGGCTTCAGGCCGTCCAGCACCAGGGTGCCGGTGGGCTTGCGGCCGATCAGGACCTGGTCGCCCACCTGCAGGTGCTGCAGGCGTGAGGTCAGCGGGCCGTCCGGCACCTTGATCGAATAGAACTCGAGCTCCTCGTGCCAGGACGGCGAGGCGATGGAATAGGCGCGCAGCAGCGGCTTGCCGTCTTCCTTCATCAGCCCGACCATCACGAACTGGCCGCTCGCGAAGCGCAGAGCCGGGTCGCGGGTGGTGCGGAAGGAGAACAGGGTCTCGGTCCAGTGCTGGACCCAGGTCACCGTCTCCACGAAGAAGGCGCCCGACGCCTTCATGGCCGGCTGCGCCGCTGTCACGTCGTTCATGCTGGAAAGTCCTAGATATCGCCGCCGACGTTGTTCGGGGTCCCCGGCGCACGCGCCAGATGGATACCGCACTCGGACTTGTCCAGCCCTTTCCAGCGACCGGCGCGGACATCCTCGCCTTCTTCCGCCGGCTGCGTGCACGGCCAGCAGCCGATGGACGGGAAACCCTGGGCCACGAGCGGGTGCGGCGGCAGGGCGTGCTCGGCGATGTAGGCGTCCAGGTCTTCCTTGCCCCAGTTGGCCAGGGGATTGAACTTCACCTTGCCCTCGGAGTGCTCCACCACAGCCAGGTTCAGGCGATCGCCGCCATGGAAGCGCTTGCGCCCGGTGATCCAGCCGTCGAAGCCCTGAAGCGCCAGGTCCAGCGGCAGCACCTTGCGGATATGGCAGCACGCATCGGTGTCGGTTTCCCAGAGCTTGGCCTGCGGATCGCCGGTGGCGAGGTCCTGATAGGCCGGGCGCAGGTCGTGGACGTTGGTGAGGCCCAGCCGGGCGGCAAGCTGCCTGCGGTAGTCGAGGGTCTGGCCGAACAGCATCCCGGTGTCGAGGAACAGCACGGCGATGTCCGGCTTCACCCGCGCGGCGATGTCCAGAAGCACCGCCGACTCCGCGCCGAAGGACGACACCAGGGCCAGCCGATCACCGAAGCTCTCGACCGCCGACTCCAGGATCGTGCGCGGATGCGCCCGTCGCAGCTCGGCGTCGAGCCGCGCCGCAAGGGTCTGGCTGCGCGCGCCGGAGTCGTAGGCCAGGCTCATCCCTGCCGCTCCACGAAGGCCGGCGAACGATCGTCGGCGGACCTCTGATAGACATGACGATAGCGGCCCGTCGCCGCCTGCCACTCATTGGCGCTGGCGCCATCGGCAGGCTCGAAGGCGTCGAAGCCGCAGCGGACCATGAAGGCGGCGTACTCACGCAGAACGTCGCCCACGGCGCGGACCTCGCCCCTGTAGCCATACCGTTCGCGCAGGAGGCGGGCGTTGGAGAAGGCCCGGCCGTCGAGGTTCTTCGGGAAGTCGAGCGCCACCACCGACAGCCGCGGCAGGTCATAGGCCAGGGCCTCGACCTCCTCGCCGGCCGCCACGCGCACGCCGACCCGTCGGCCTTCGGACAGCAGCCGCTCGCCATCGGCCTGGAAGCGCGTCAGCGAGACGATGACATCGCCGGTCGCCAGGTCGTCGCCATCGGCCACGTGGGTGAACGGATCATCCACGGTCCGCGCGAGGGTGTCCTTCAGCTCAATGAGCGTCGGCATAGACGGCCTCCTTGAAGGGTGTGACGCCGGTGCGCCGGAAGGTGTCGAGGAAGCGTTCGCCGTCCTGACGTTCGCGCAGGTAGACATCGACCAGGGTGTCGACCGCATCGGCCACCTTCTCATACGGCAGCGCCGGGCCCAGGCTCGACCCCAGGGCCGCATCCTCGGCCCCGGAGCCGCCCAGGGTGAGCTGGTAGAACTCCTCGCCCTTCTTATCGACGCCCAGGATGCCGATGTGGCCGACGTGGTGGTGGCCACAGGCGTTGATGCAGCCGCTGATCTTGATCTTCAGCTCGCCGACCTTCTCGGCCCGGTCCGGATCGCGGAACTTCTCGGCGATGTGCTGGGCGATCGGGATCGCCCGGGCATTGGCGAGCGCGCAGTAGTCCAGCCCCGGGCAGGCGATGATGTCGCTGACCAGATTGATGTTCGGCGTGGCGATGCCCGCGGCATGAAGGCCGGCCCAGACCGCCGCGACATCGTCGAGCTTCACGTGCGGCAGAACGAGGTTCTGCTCGTGGGTCACCCGGATGTCGTCCTGGCCATAGCGCTCGGCCAGGTCAGCCACGGCTTCCATCTGCTCGGACGTGGCGTCGCCGGGGGTTTCGCCGATGCCTTTCAGGCTGATCTCGACGATCGCGTAGCCGGGCTTCTTGTGGGGCTTCAGATTGTTGCGCGCGAACCGGGCCAGGGCCGGGTTCGAGGCCTTGGCGGCCTCAAAAACCTCGGAGCGGGCCGGCAGGGTCTCGAAGCCGGTGCGGGTGAAGGCGCCGCGGATGCGGGCCAGCTCGGTGTCCGGAAGGTCGACGCTGTCGCCGATCTTCGCCCACTCGGCCTCAACCTGGCGGGTGAACTCCTCCGTCCCCAGGGCCGCAACCAGGATCTTGATCCGGGCCTTGTAGTTGTTGTCCCGGCGACCGTGGCGATTGTACACGCGCAGGATCGCTTCCATGTACGACATCAGCCGGTTGGCCGGCAGGAACTCGCGGATCGTAGGGCCGATGTAGGGCGTCCGCCCCATGCCGCCGCCGACGATCACCTCGAAGCCCAGCGCCCCGTCCCGGGCCCGGCGCAGGACCAGTCCGATATCGTGCACCCGGGCCGCCGTGCGGTCCTTCGGCGCCGCGGTGATCGCAAACTTGAACTTGCGCGGCAGCAGCGAGAATTCGGGGTGGAACGTCGACCACTGGCGCAGCGCCTCGGCCCACACACGCGGATCGTCCACCTCCTCGGCCGTGGCCCCGGCGTAGGGATCGGCGGTGACGTTGCGGATGCAGTTCCCTGAGGTCTGGATCGCGTGCATGTCGACGGTGGCCAGATGATCCAGGATATCCGGTGCGTCCTTCAGCCTGATCCAGTGGAACTGCAGGTTGGTGCGCGTGGTGAAGTGGCCATAGCCCTTGTCATAGGTGCGTCCGATCCAGGCCAGCTTGCGCATCTGGGTCGGGTTCAGTGATCCATAGGGGACCGCCACCCGCAGCATGTAGGCGTGCAGCTGCAGGTACAGGCCATTCATCAGGCGCAGGCGCTTGAACTGGTCCTCGGTGAGCTCTCCGGAGAGCCGGCGGGCGACCTGGCCACGGAACTCGGCCGTGCGGTCGGCCAGCATCTGACGGTCGACAGTGTCGTACTGGTACATCGCGCCCTACTTACGCTTGATGAGGTTGACGCGGCCGGTGGAGCGGGCCGCGCCGTGAGCATGCTGCAGGGCCTCGACCACCGCCCCGCCCTCGGCCTGCTTGCCGTGATGAGGATGATTGGTGGGACCCAGCGCGCGAATGCGTTCGCGGTAGCTGAGCGGAGCCCAGAAGCCTTCGGATTCGATCAGGTCGATCAGGTAGACGTCGATGACGGTCGTCCCCTGGGCCTTGCCGTGCCCCTCGGCCTCGACGGCCGCCGGATCGTCATCGGCCCAGAGCTGGGCGTCGGCGAACCGCTCGACCCACTGGCCGTCCTTCCAGAACACGACGTCGCCATCGGTGAGGCGATTGGCGGTGAGCGCCTTCATGCGCGCGCCTCCCGGATGAGGGTTTCAATGTGGGCCAGGCCATCCCCGGCCCGGGCCATTGCCATCGCCTCGCCGACGATCAGCAAGGCGGGACCGTCCAGCGCCGCCGCGGCGTCGGCCAGACCGGAGAGTGTCGTGACCACCCGACGCTCGTCGACGCGGCTTGCGTTCTCGACGATCAGGGCGGGTGTCGCGCCGTCGCGGCCGGCGTCCGTCAGGCGCCGGGCGATCCGCGCGGCCGTGGACAGGCCCATGTAGATCACAACCGTATGGTTTGACTTCGCAAGCGCCGCCCAGTCCAGGTCAGGCTCCCCGCCACGGGCGGCGTGGCCGGTGACGAAGGTGACCGCCTGGGCCAGGCCGCGATGGGTGAGCGGCGCACCGGCGCTGGCGCTGGCGGCCAGGGCGGCAGTGACGCCGGGGACGACATGGGCCTCGACGCCGGCCTCGCGACAGGCCTCCAGCTCCTCGCCGCCGCGTCCGAACATGAATGGGTCGCCGCCCTTGAGGCGCACCACGTTCAGGCCCTCCAGTGCGAAGGCCACGAGCATCCGGTTGATCTCGTCCTGGCTGTAGGAATGACGCGACTTGCGCTTGGCCACCGAAACCCGGCGGGCCGAAACCGGCGCGAGGTCGAGGATCTCGTCCGAGACAAGCCCATCGTGGACCACCACCTCCGCGGCCTGCAGCGCCTTCAGCGCCCGGATTGTCAGCAGGTCGGGGTCGCCCGGCCCTGCGCCCACCAGCCACACCTGACCGGGCGCCCGGCGGCCGCGATTGGCCCCCAGCACCACCAGGCTTCCGGACCGCTTTGCTCTGTCGCCACTCTGGGCCATGTATAGGTTCTCTAACGATACGCCGGCCCTGGAATCGTGACGGGACGGACTGCCATCCGTCCCGCCGAGGACCCGCCGGTGAAAAGGGCCGATACACCTGCGGACGCTTGCAATAGGGGCGGCAAGCGCCCAATTCGCAACCAAGGACTTCTGCCCGGGCTGTCAGGAATTCTCGATGGATCGCAACCACCAGCGACGCCGGCTTCCGCCGCTGAACGCGCTCCGTGCGTTCGAGGCGGCCGCGCGTCACCTCAATTTCAGCCGGGCGGCCGATGAACTGTCGGTGACCCCCGGCGCGGTGAGCCAGCAGATCCAGAACCTGGAGGACTATGTGGGCGCGGCGCTGTTCAAGCGGACGCCCAAGGGCCTGCTGCTGACCGACGCCGCCCAGACCGCCCTGCCCGCCCTGCGCGAGGCCTTCGACCGGCTGGCCGAGGCCGCCTCCCTGCTGACCGCCGCCGTCGATGGCCGCCGCCTGACCATAACCGCCCCGCCTTCCTTCGCCGCCAAGTGGCTGGCGCCCCGCCTGGGCGCCTTCGAGCGGGCCCACCCGCAGGTCGACGTCTGGCTGAACGCGGGCATGGAGATCGTGGACCTGAGCGCGGGCGAGGTCGACCTGGCGCTGCGCTATGGCGCCGGCCGCTATCCGGGGCTTGAGGTGAAGCGGTTGGTCAGCGAGGCGGTGATCCCGGTGATCAGCCCGGCCCTGCTGGCAGAGCAGCCCCTCGACACCCCCGAAGACCTGGCCAATCACATCCTGCTGCATGACGGTTCGCCCGAGATCGACGACAGCTGCCCCGACTGGCCCATGTGGCTGGCGGCGCGGGGGCTTCGCGGGATCGACGGGCATCGCGGGCCGCGCTTCAATCAGTCCAGCCTGGTGATCGAGGCCGCGGCCAACGGCCGGGGCGTCGCGCTCGCCAAGCGCACGCTCGCGCAGGCCGACCTGGATGCCGGCCGCCTCGTCGCCCCGCTGCAGATCGCGACGGCCGTGGATTTCGCCTACTACCTTGTCCACCCCAAGGCGAAGGGGCGGCTGCCGCAGGTGAAGGCCTTCATCGGCTGGATCGAGGCCGAGGCCCTGGCGCATGAGGAAGCCCTGCGCGCCATCGACAACGGCGCCGGAATTTGAGGTTCGCGACCGCCCTGGCGGCGGGGGCCCTGACGACGATCTCCGCTGGCGCGGCCGCCCGCCCGACGCCCAGCGCCTATGTCCAGCGCCTGAGCCACCTGGCGCAGCTCCAGACCCTTAACGCCGACCTGCTCAGCCACGACAGCGCAACAGGCGTCCTGCAGGCGCTCTGCGACCGGCGCGACGACGGCGCTCCTCGCATCCGCGCGCGCCGCGTGACCGTCGCCGACGACGCCGCCGCGACGTCGAAGGCGCGCGCCGAACTGGGTGCAGCGCCCGACGCCGCGATCGTGCACCGGCGCGTGGAACTGATGTGCGGAGCCGCCGTGCTGTCCCGCGCGGACAACTGGTACCTTCCAGGGCGGCTGACGCCGGACATGAACGCGGCGCTGACCACCACCGAAACACCCTTCGGCGTTGTCGTCAGGCCGCTGGGATTCCAGCGGAGGACCCTTTCGGCCAGGCTTCTCTATCAGCCCTTGCCGGTCGGGTGGGATGCTCGCCCGGCCGCCACCAACCTCACGCCGGCCAGACCGCCCGACGACGTCCTGCAGCATCGCGCCGTCCTCCAGACTCCGGACGGCGTTCGGTTCAGCCTTGTGGTGGAAACCTATACGAACCGGGTGCTTGCGCCCTGATACTCAGGTGCGGGAGCCGGCGAGATATTCCGTGATGGCCGCCACCGCCTCGGCCAGCGCGGCACGCACCTCCGGCGCCAGGGACGGGTCGCCCCGCTCGGCGCGGTCGCACACCTCGCCAAGGGCCGTCGCCCCGACGCCGCGCGCCGAGCCCTTCATCGTGTGGGTCAGATCCCGCCAGCCCTCATCCGGGTCAGCCAGCCGCACCGCCCAGCCTTCAGCCTGCCCCAGGAACAGCGCCAGCACCTCGTCGATCACCTGTCGGTCCCCGGCGGTGAAGGTCTCGAGATAGGCGAAGTCGAAAGTGGTCTGGCTCATGGCATTGGCTTGTCCACCGGCGGCAGGGTGCGTCAAGCGCCATGCACGCCGCGGCCATTCAAAGTTTCACGACGTCGGCCCCCGAGATCCGGCTCACGCGACCGACGCCGGCCTGACGCATGGCCGAGGTCAGTTCCTCGTCGATGAGCCGCATCGCGGTCTCCACCCCGAGCTGGCCGTAGGCGGACAGGCCCCAGATGTACGGCCTGCCGATGCAGACGGCGGTCGCGCCAAGCCCCAGCGCCTTGAAGACGTCCGAGCCTCTCCGGAAGCCGCCGTCGATCAGGATGGGCGCCCGTTTGCGCACCGCGGCGACCACCTCCGGCAGCACGTCGATGGCGCCCACCAGGCTCTCCTCCGCGCGTCCGCCATGATTGGAAACCACAATCCCGTCCGCGCCGTGCGTCAGCGCCTGTTCGGCGTCCTGTCCGCTCATGATGCCCTTCACCAGCACCGGCTTCTTCGTCCAGCTCCGGACCTGGCGGACGTAGTCCCAGGTCAGCCTCGGATCGCCCAGCGCCGTGGTCCTCGACAGATCGAGACCGTCGAACATGGCCTTGCGCCGGAGGTAGTCGGGGAAGCCTGCGGTGCGGTCGTGGCACTGCGCGCAGTTGCCGGCGTCCCGCCGGGCCAAGGCGGCCTGGGTCTCGCGCCGCATGCCCCCGGCCAGCAGGTCCACGGTCAGGACGATGGCTCCGGCTCCGGCGGCGTCGGCGCGCTCCACCAGCCGGCGCGCGGTCTTCGGATCGTTGGTCGGGTAGAGCTGGAACCAGAGGGGCGCCTGCCGGTCGTCGATCAGTGTCTCGAAACTGACGTTGGTGAGCGTCGAGATGGTCTGCAGCGCCCCGCGGCGCTGCGCCGCCCTGGCGCTGGGCCGCTCCGCATCCTGGTGGAAGGCGCGCTGGCTGGACACCGGCGCCAGGGCGACCGGCGAGGCCCAGGTCTGTCCGAAAAGCTCGATCGACAGGTCGACCGTTCCGACATCCACCAGCCGGCGCGCCCGGAAGCCGTACTTATGGAAGCCATCGCGGTTGGCCGCCACCGTACGATCGTCCAGCACGCCGGTCTGGAGGTATCCGAGGTGGGCGGGACGCATCGTCCGTTCCGCGACCGCCTGCAGATCGAAGACATTGATCGCCTGCTCGGCGGCGGTGATCGAGGTGGCCGCGGCGTCGGCGGCCTGCGCCTCGCCCGATCCGAGCCCGCCCGGGAACAGGGCGCCGGCCAGCGGGCTTGCCGCAAGGAAGCCCAGGAAACGCCGTCTCGCCAGCGCGTCGCCTGCCTGAACCATGTCACCACCCCGGAAGCCCCGGCGCGATCCGCCGCCGCTGCAGCCTAGCCATGACAGGGCCTGCCGCCAACGCGTCCTGGCGCCCCGGGTCCGGGAGCCCGGGCTTGTTCGTCCGGCGGGGGCGACCTAGTCTGAACCCAACAAAAAAGGGCCTGCCAGAATGGCCCGCGGAGGAAGCCCATGGCCGTCACTGCCCTGTCGAAGCACGTTCCGATCGAGACGATCCGGCGTACTGAATATAGCAGCTTCCGCGTGACCCCCATCTCGCCCCATATCGGCGCCGAGATCCGCGGCCTGGACCTCTCAAACCTGTCGGACGCGCAGCTGCAGGATATCCGCGCCGCCTGGGCCGACTGGATGGTGCTGGTGTTCCGTGACCAGCATCTTGACCGCGAGGCCCACAAAGCGTTCGGCCGCCATTTCGGCGAACTGCACGTACACCCTATGAACCACGGCCGCCCGGGGCAGGACCCCGAACTGCTGATCGTCAAGACCAACGCCGAGTCCGCCTACACGGCCGGCGAGGCGTGGCACACCGACGTGACCTGCGAGAAGATCCCGCCACTGGGGTCCATGCTCTACATCACCGAGACGCCGGAATGCGGCGGTGGCGACACCCTGTTCGCCGACATGTACATGGCCTACGAGATGCTCTCGCCGCCGATGAAGGCCTTTCTGGAAGGGCTGACGGCGGTGCACGACGGCGCCCTGCCCTACATCGGCAACTACCGTTCCGCGCCGCCCGAGGGCGGCTATCCGCGCCACGAGCATCCCGTGGTGATCCGCCACCCGGTGACGGGCCGGAAGGTGCTGAATGTGAACTCGGGCTTCACGACCCACATCGTCGGCCTCCAGCGCTGGGAGAGCCGCGCACTTCTGGACAGCCTGTTCGCCCTGCTCCAGCGCGAGCCGAAGCTGCACTGTCGGGTCCGCTGGGAGCCGAACACCCTGACCTTCTGGGACAACCGCTGCACCCAGCACCACTCGGTCTGGGACTACTTCCCCTACTCGCGCTACGGCGAGCGGGTGACGATCATCGGAGACTCCGCGCCCTCGGCCTAGAACCTAGGCGCCGGTCTCCATCGGCAGGTCCGGATCGCGGGTCCACTCCGACATCGAGCCATCATAGACGGCGATCGAGGGATGACCGAGCCGGGTCAGCGCCAGGGCGTCCATGGTCGCGGAGATTCCGCCGCCGCAGTAAAGGATCACCCTGGGCCGCCCCAGGGCGCCGACGCCCTCGAACAGTCCCCGCAGGTCCCCGTCGCTCCGGTACCGGCCCTCGTCATCCAGCAGGGCGGCATAGGGCACGTTGCGGCTGCCCTTGATGTGGCCCTTGCGGCCGTAGTTCATCGCTGCCTCGCCGCTGTGCACGCCGGGCGACAAGGCGTTGATGGTGCAGACCGCTCCGTCGTCGATGGCCGCCAGCACCTCGTTCTTTTCGGCCCAGAAGCCCGGGCGGTCGGATAGCGACAGGGATGCCGCCGGATACTGCCTCGCACCCGTTTCGACGGGCCGCCCTTCGGCGATCCAGCGGGCGAACCCGCCGTCCAGCACCGCGGCGTTGTCGAAGCCGGCCGCACGG
Organism: Pseudomonadota bacterium; assembly: GCA_963205005.1. Classification (GTDB taxonomy): domain Bacteria; phylum Pseudomonadota; class Alphaproteobacteria; order Caulobacterales; family Caulobacteraceae; genus Phenylobacterium. The sequence continues at coordinate 26,202 of CAUJHW010000075.1, read as the reverse complement.
AGCATCCACCACAGGCGGGTCGCCCACATGGGTGTGGTGGTGGTGTAGACGACAACCCGTGTCCCGCTTCCCACGCCGAGGGCGCCAAGGGCGGCCGCAAGGCGGTCGGCAGGGAGGCGTGTGAAATTGAGCTTTGCTCCGGGATCGGAGAGGTCCGCGAGGTCGGCAAACGCCGCGCCCGGCACGTGACCGGCCTCGTAGTCCGTCCGCCCGCTTTCCACGCGATACGGACCGGGCGTCGACGGCCTGAGGTGGACGGTCGCATCGAACACCCTCAGATCGGGATCGCCCAGATGCGCCTCAAGCCAGGCTGTGGAGACAAGGCCCCGGCCATCCCAGTCGCTCATGTCCTGTCCCCTTCTGCGCCGCCTCAGGTCGCCCAGGCGCGGCCGATCTGCTTCAGCGGCACGCAGCCGCGATAGTCGCCGGGCACCGGATCGTAGCGGACAGCGCGGGTCGCTCCCAGCTGGGACGTGAAGTAGCCGACGGTCACCAGTTCCTTGAGCAGGGCGAAGAACGGCGGGCCCTTGGGCGCCGCGGCGGTCCGGTTGGAGAGGCCGGTCTCGGTGTCCCCGCGGCCAACGGCGGCAGGCGCGGACGGCGCGCGCGTCTCCGCCTCGTAGACCGCGAGCAGGGCCATCTGCCGGGCCGTCGTCAGGGTCGTGAAGCCGGCGCCGTGGGCCGCCCGGGCGTCGGCGTCGATACGGCTCAGTCCGGCCTTCAGCGCCCCTGCGTCCGCCGGCGCGCAAAAGGTCGCGATGGCTCGGTCAACGAACGCCGGCACGCCGGCCTCCCGCGCGCCGGGGGTGTCGGTGGCGGGAACGATCAGCTCGGCGACCACGTCCAGCACACGGGCCTGGTCGGAGGTGAGCGCCTTCGGCGTCCAGGCCAGCACGCCCTGCGCTGCGGCTGCGCCGGGCGCGCTCAGGCTGCCCCAGAGCGCGCCGAAGGTCAGGGTCGCGCCGGCCAGGGCCTGGCGGCGGTTGATCTTAGAGGGGGTTTCCGGGCGCATCACAGCTCTCCCCGCTTGCGGGCGCTGACCGCATGATCCACCGCCCGCGCCGTCAGCGCCATGTAGGTGAGCGACGGGTTCACGCACGACGAGGAGGTCATTGCCGCTCCGTCGGTGACATAGACGTTCGTGCAGGCATGGACCTGGTTGAAGGCGCCCAGCACCGAGGTCTTCGGATCTCGTCCCATCCGCGCCGTTCCCATCTCGTGGATGCCGAGACCAGGGCCATAGTCGCCGTCCAGCTCGCGGACATTCCTGAAGCCTGAGGCCTCGAGCATCTCTGCCGCGGCGGACTTCATGTCGCGGCGCATGGCGTTCTCGTTGTCGCGGATGCTCACGTTGAAGGTCAGCGTCGGCAGGCCGTGGGCGTCCTTGACCTTGTGATTGAGGGTCACCCGGTTGTCGGCATAGGGCAGGATTTCGCCGAAGCCGCCCAGCCGCACCAGCCAGGGGCCGGGCTGGCTGAGGGCCGCCTTGCGGTCGGCCCCGAAGCCGGGTTCGGGGCGGTCCCAGTTGGGCCGGCCCGCCCCGCCCTGATAGCCGAAGCCGCGCACATAGTCCGAGCGCTTGCTGGCGGCGTCGCCGAGGTTGCGGAAGCGCGGGATGTAGATGCCGTTCGGACGCCGGCCCGAATAGTACATCTCCTCATAGCCCGGGGCCTCGGCGGCGGCGCCGACCCCCAGGTGGTGATCCATGATGTTGCGGCCCAGCTGGTCGCTGTCGTTGCCGAAGCCGTTGGGGAAGCGCTTGCTCACCGAGTTCATCATGATCCAGGCGGAGTTCAGCGCCGAGGCGTTGAGGAAGATCACGTCAGCGTAGAACTCGATCTCCTTGCCCGTCGCCTCGTCCAGCACGCGGACCCCGTCGGCCTTGTTGGTCTTCTCGTTGAAGATCACCGAGGTGACGATCGAGCCGGTGCGGATCTTCAGGTTTCCGGTGCGCTCGGCGGCCACCAAGGTCGCGGAGTTGGAACTGAAGTAGGCGCCGAAGGGACAGCCCCGGCTGCACAGGTTGCGGTGCTGACACTTGCCGCGGCCGAGGGCCATCTGCTCCTCGGTGGGCGCGGTCAGATGGGCCGCGCGGCCGATGGTGATCCGCCGATCCGGAAAGCGCGCCTCGGACCGGGCCTTCAGGTCCTTTTCGACGCAGTTCATCTCCATGGGCGGCTGGAAGACGCCGTCCGGCAGGTGCGGCAGGCCCTCCTTCTGGCCGCTCACGCCGATGAAGCGCTCGACGTAGTCATACCAGGGGGCGATGTCGGCATAGCGGATCGGCCAGTCGACGCCGATGCCTTCCCGGGCGTTGGCCTCGAAGTCGAGGTCGCTGTGCCGGTAGGTCTGGCGCGCCCAGAGAAGCGAGCGGCCGCCCACGTGATAGCCGCGGATCCAGTCGAACCGCTTCTCCTCCGTGTAGGGGTGCTCGTCGTCCTTGACGAAGAAGTGCTGGGTGTACTCGGTCAGCGCATAGCCGGTGCGCACCTGGACCGGATAATGCGCCTTCATGGTCGCGTCCGGCAGCTTGCCGCGGGGATATTTCGTCTCCCAGGGGGCGGCCGCGGCTGTGGGATAGTCGGTGATATGGCGCACCATCGGCCCGCGTTCGAGCACGAGGGTCTTCAGGCCCTTCTCGGTCAGCTCCTTGGCTGCCCAGCCGCCGGAGATGCCGCTGCCGACCACGATGGCTTCGTAGGTGTTTTCCTGCCGCGCCCGGGTGTTGAGGTTGGCCATGTCGCTCCCCTGACCGAGCTGTCTGGTCAGCGCCGCCCCGTGGGCCGGCCATGCCGCCGCTCATTGCGGTGGAAGCTTTCATGCAATCGATTACATTTCAAGCGGGCGAACGGTCGATTCAACGGCTGCCGGCTGGAGGAAGACGTCATGGGGAAGCCCCGCGGAGTTTGGCCGCTGGCCGCGCTGACATTGCTGGCGGCCTGCGCCATCGCCCCCGGCGCCGCCGCAGAAGGCCGCTGGAAGCCGATCTTCGACGGAAGGTCGCTCAAGGGCTGGACACCCAAGATCGTCGGCCATCCGGCGGGAGAGAATTTCCAGGACACCTTCGTCGTGAAGGATGGGGCGATCCGCGTCTCCTACGCGAACTATGAGCGCTTCGAGGCCCGCTTCGGGCACCTGTTCTACAGGACGCCCTTCAGGGCCTACCGCCTGCGGCTGAACTACCGGGTGCTGGAGCCGCCGCTTCCCGACACCCCCGGTTGGGCGCGCGGCAACTCCGGCGTGATGTTCCACAGCCAGAGCCCGGAGAGCATGACGCTGACCCAGCCGTTCCCGGTGTCGGTAGAGTTCCAGATCCTGGGCGCCGACGGCCCCAAACCGCGCCCCACGGGCTCGGTCTGCACCCCGGGCGTCAGCATCACTATCGAAGGCGTCCGCCAGCCGGTCCACTGCACCACCTCGACCGGTCCGACGATTCCCAATGGGACCTGGACGAAGCTGGAACTGGAAGTCCTGCCGGACGGCCAGGTGACCGAGAAGATCAACGGCGCGGTCGTCTTCCGCTACGCCGACATCGCCCTCGACGGCTCCGACCCCATGGCCGCCAGCGACGCGAAGCGCCTGATCGCCGAACGCGGCGGCGTCCTGCCGGTCAGGCAGGGCTATATCGCCCTGCAGAGCGAGGGCCACCCGATCGAGTTCAAGGACATCGAGGTGCAGGTGATCGAGCCGGCGGAGCGCTGAGCGCGGTTCCCATCGACCTCTGTCATCCCGGGCAAGCGAAGCGCCGACCCAGGACACGGGAGCGGTGTGCACGGCCTCTGGGTCCCGGCTCTCCGCTGCGCTACGGCCGGGATGACAGATTGGTGGGACCTACAGCCCCAGCAGCCGCCGGTTCCGTCCCGCATCTACACCCGATGCCGCGAAGTCGTCGAACGCCCGGTCCGTCACGCGGATGATATGGTCGCGGATGAATGGGGCCCCTTCCCGCGCGCCGTCCTCGGGGTGCTTCAGGGCGCACTCCCATTCCAGCACGGCCCAGCCCGGATAGTCGTACTGGGCCAGCTTCGAGAAAATCGCCTTGAAGTCCACCTGCCCGTCGCCCGGCGAGCGGAAGCGGCCCGGGCGGTCGACCCAGTTCTGGTAGCCGCCATAGACGCCGGAACGCCCGTTCGGCCGGAACTCGGCGTCCTTCACGTGGAAGGCGCGAATGCGGTCGTGGTAGCGGTCGATGAAGTCCAGGTAGTCAAGCTGCTGCAGCACGAAGTGGCTGGGGTCGTAGAGGATGTTGGCGCGCGAATGGCCGCCCACCTCGTCCAGGAACCGCTCGAAGGTGGCCCCGTCGTGCAGGTCTTCGCCCGGGTGGATCTCGTAGCAGACGTCGACGCCCGCCTCGTCGAAGGCGTCGAGGATCGGCCGCCAGCGCCGGCCGAGCTCGGCGAAGGCCTCTTCCACCAGACCGGCCGGACGCTGCGGCCACGGGTAAAGATAGGGCCAGGCCAGCGCGCCGGAGAAGGTGGCGTGAGCCGTCAGGCCCAGCCGCTTGCTCGCCTTTGCCGCGGCCTTCAGCTGGCGGACGGCCCATTCCTGACGCGCCTGCGGTTTGCCGCGGACTTCCGGCGGCGCGAAGCCGTCGAACAGCTCGTCATAAGCCGTGTGAACGGCCACCAGTTGCCCCTGCTGGTGAGTGGACAGCTCGGTGATGACCAGGCCGTGGGCCTTCAGCCGCCCGGCGATCTCGTCGCAGTAGTCCTGGCTGTCGGCCGCGCGCTCCAGGTCGAAGAAGCTGTCGGCCCCGCCGGTCGGCATCTGCACGCCCGCATAGCCCAGGCCTGCAGCCCAGGCGGCGATGCTGTCCAGGCTGTTGAACGGCGGCTCGGCGCCGATGAACTGCGCCAGGAAGATCCCCGGCCCCTTCAAGGTCCTCACGCGATACTCCCGTCCAGGCTCACCCAGCCCGCATCGTCCCGGCTTGCGGCGACTGCCGTCTCGACGAAGGCCATCCCTCGAACGCCCTCGGCGATCCCGGGGACCAGGCCCGCGTCACCCCGCCCCTCAAGAATGGCGTCGGCCATGTCGCGATAAAGGTTGGCGAAGGCCTCTATGAAGCCCTCCGGATGACCGGTGGGAATGCGCGAAGCCGCCCGCGCCGCGTCACCGAGATAGCCCGAGGCCGCGTGCAGGGTGTGGGTGGGGCCGTCCAGCCAGTCGATCGTCAGTTCGGTGTGTCGCTCGTGCGACCAGGACAGGCCACCCTTCTCGCCAAAGACCTGGATGCGCAGGCCATTGCGGGCGCCGGCGGAGATCTGAGAGGCGATCAGCACCCCGCGCGCGCCACCTGCGAACCGCAACAGGACGTTGCAGTCATCGTCCAGTGTCCGGCCCGGGACGACCGCCGCCAGATCCGCGCAGAGTCGTTCCACCGGCGCGCCGCCGATGAATTCGGCGAGATTGAAGGCATGGACGCCGATGTCGGCGATGCAGCCCCCGGCGCCGGACTGAGTGGGATCGGCCCGCCAGCCAGCCGCGTCGTCGGTGCGGGACAGCCAGCCCTGCGCATACTCCACAACGATCTTGCGCACCCGGCCCAGGTCGCCGCGCGCCACGATCGCGCGCGCCTCGCGGACCATCGGATAGCCGGTGTAGGTATGGGTCAGGCCGTAGAGCCGGCCCGAGGCGGCGACGATCCCCGCCAGTTCGCGGGCCTCCGCCAGGTTCAGCGTCGCCGGCTTGTCGCTCATCACGTGCAGGCCGGCCCGCAGCGCAGCGGCCGACACCGGGAAATGCAGGTGGTTGGGTGTCACCACCGCGACCAGCTCGGCGCCATCGTGCCGCGCCGCCTCGCCGGCGATCAGACCGGCAAAGTCGTCATATCCGCGCACGCCCCACGCCCTGGCCGCCTCGGCGCTCCTGCCGGCATCCCGGCTGAAGGCGCCGGCGACCAGCCGGATGCGACCATCCAGCTCGGCCGCCATGCGGTGGACCGGACCGATGAACGCCCCCGGCCCGCCGCCGACCATGGCCAGCCGGATGGGACCGCGGGTCATCAGGCGGTAAGACCCGCGAGATAGTCGTGGCAAATCTTTGCCGCCTCGATGCGGGGCCGCGCGAACGGCGGCTCCTGCTCGACGAAAAAGTCCCGCACACCGGCCGCATAGGCCGCCGGCAGCAGGGTCTTCCAGGGCAACACACCGGACCCCACCTCGGTCGGGTCCATGCTCAGCACATAGTTGGGCTTGGTGTCGGCCTTGATGTCCTTGACGTGCATCTGGGTGAATCGGCCCGGATGGTGGGCGAACACCTTCGCCGGATCGACCCCGGCGGCGGCCACCCAGCCAACGTCCAACTCGAAGCTGACCAGCGTGGGATCTGTGTTCTTCAGCAGGATCTCGAACCCGTTGCTGTCCCCCAGCGGCGCGAACTCGAAATTGTGGTTGTGATAGCCGACTTTGATGCCCGAGGCCTTCAGCCCCCGCGCCTTCTCGTTCATGAACTCGGCGTTCCGCTTCCAGTCGTCGGCGGTCATGCCGGCGCCGATGCGCCGCAGCACGGCGCCCCGGTCCTCGCCCGGCTGAGGCTTCAGGTCGAAGCGTTCCGGGATCAGGAAGATCGGCGCTACGGCGGTCTTCACGCCCAGGATGTTCAGCGCCTCGCCCAACTTGCCGAGGTCGTTGCTGAAGGCCGCATCGGCCGGCCCGCCGCGCGGCTGGACGTGGACGCTGGGACAGACCAGCCCGGTCTTGTCCAGGGCGGCCCTCACCTCGCCCGCGCGGGACAGCAGCAGCCCCGGCAGCTCGACGGCCTTGTAGCCGATGGCCGCGACCGCAGCGAAGGTGGCGGGCAGGTCGACCTGGGCGTCCGGGCCCAGGGTGTAGAGCTGCAGCCCGATCGGCAGACCGTGCTGCTTGAAGAACGGCTGGGTCGCCGCCGAGGCGCCTGAGGCCGTCATGGCCGCGAGACCGGCGGCGAGGAAGCCGCGACGGTGAAGGTGAAGCGAACTCGGGCGCATGAGGCGTCTCCGTCTGGGATCGGGATCATAGGGCGGCCACCGTATCGGGGGCGCGGGTCGGGGGCCGGAAGAACAGGGCCAGCAGCAGAACTGCTGCCAGCGCCATGCCGGTCGGGACTAGGAACAGGGTCTGGTAGTCCACCGCCCCGCCCGCGTCCCGGAACCGGCCCATCAGGCTCGGGAACAGGAAGCTCGCCACCACATTGCCCACGCCCAGGATCAGGAAGTTGAACAGGCCCTGGGCGGACGAGCGCACGTCCTTGGGAAAGGCGTCGTCGACGAAGATGTACACGGTGGCGAAGAAGAAGGCGTAGCAGACCCCGTGCAGCAGCTGGACCGCGACGATGGTGGGCACGCTGTCGGCGAAGAAGGCGAACACCGCGAACCGGGCGGCGTGGCCCAGCACGCCGATGATCATCGTGGCCTTCCAGCCCAACCGCACCAGCACCGGTCCCAGCACGAACATGGTGCCGATCTCGGCGAGCTGGCCCAGGCTGAGCACCACCATCGACAGGTTGCCGGCGATCCCCACCCGGTCGGTGAGGAAGGCGTCGGCCATCACGAAATAGCCGTTGTGGATCACGCTATCGATGAAGGTGACCAGGAACAGCACCGCCACGAAGGGCACGGCCAGCAGCTTCGTCGCCTCGCGCCAGGCCAGCGGGTCGGCGCCGGCGGCGTCGCGTTTCGGCGGGGTATGCGGCAGGGTCAGGCTGTAGGCCGCCAGTGCGAACGACACGGCGGCGGCGACAATGAAGATCAGCCGCACCTGGGCCGCCTCGGCATGGGCGCCCAGAAGGAAGACGAACGGCCAGCTGACCAGCATCCAGCCCACCGTGCCGCCCATCCGCACCGCGCCGAAGTCCCTGGCAGGGTTGGCCAGGCTCGCGAAGGCGATGGAATTCGAGACCGAGAGCGTCGGCACATAGACAAGGCTGAAGGCCAGATAGCAGGCGAAGAACGGCCAGAAGGTCGTGGCGAACGCGCACCCCACCAAGGCCGCGCCGCCCAGCAGGTGGCTGACCGCCATGAACCGCTCGGCGGCGAAGTTTCGGTCGGCGAACTGGTTGGAGAAGAAGATCCCGGCCAGGGCCGCAACGCCCCACGAACTGCCCACCAGCGACTGCTGCCACGGCGCAAAGCCCAGCATGCCCATGTACGGGAACAGCTTCGGCGCCCAGGCGCCCCAGACGGCGAGCTGCAGCACCATCATCAGGAACAGTCGCGCCTGAACTGTCATCCCCGGCTCCTCCCGAGCGGCCCCACCGGCGCAGGACGCTCGTTGAGCGGCATCCTCTCGGCCGATGTAATCGATTTCAGGGATAGCAAGCGATGTGCGGACCGGCAACAGGTCTGCACGGAAGCGCAGGCCGCCCCTCCTCGCGCCTTGTGTTGCCCTTTCGCTGTCGCCAGTGTCCGCGCAATGGCTACGATTCAGGACGTCGCCCGCAGCGCGGGGGTATCCACCGCGACCGTTTCGCGGGTCCTCAGCGCGCCGGAACTGGTGGCCGAGGCGACCCGGATCAAGGTCCGCGAGGCGGTCGTTCGACTGGGCTACACCCCGAACCTGGCCGCCAAGACCCTGCGCACCCTGCGCACCGACAAGATCCTGGTGACGGTGCCGGACATCTCCAACCCGTTCTTCTCGCAGGTGATCCGCGGGGTGGAGGAAGCCGCCACGGCGGCCGGCTATTCGGTGTTGCTGGGCGACACCCGCCATGAAGCGGCGCGGGAAGAGCAGTACGCAGCCATGCTCCTGCGCAAGGAGGCGGACGGCCTGATCTTCCTGGGCCACCGGCTGCCGAACGGCCTGGCCGGCGTGGTGGCGGCGATGGGGCCGGCCACGCCCATCGTCAACGGCTGCGAATTCAGCCCCGGTCTGGGGGTCTCAAGCGCGCACATCGACAATGAGCGCGCAGCCGCCGAGGCCATGGAGCACCTGTACAGCCTGGGCCACAGCCGCATCGGCGTGATCACCGGCCCGCTCATCAGTCCGATCAGCCGCGACCGCCTGGCCGGCGTGCGCGCGGCGGCGGGCCGGCGTCGGGGCACGCGGGACATGGTCATCGCCACCGGTGACTTCACCATCGAGGCCGGCGCCGAGCATGGGGGCCTGCTGCTCGACCGGCCCGAACCGCCCACGGCGATCTTCTGTTTCAGCGACGAGATGGCCATGGGCGCCCTGGCCGCGATCCGCCGCCGCGGGCTGCGCTGCCCGCAGGACGTTTCCCTGGTAGGCTTCGACGACATCCGTTTCGCCCGCTACCTTGACCCGCCGCTCACCACCATGAGCCAGCCCATGGACGAGATCGGCCACGAGGTCGTTCGCCTGCTGCTGTGCATCCTGGCCGGCGAGACCGACATCCCCCGCCACGTCACCCTGCCCCACCGACTGGTCGTGCGCGACAGCACGGCGCCGCCCGCCGCCTAGTCCCGGGTCAGGTCCAGAGGCGTACAGAACCAGCAGTCCTCGCCGATCGGGCTGCCCGGCGGGGTCTTCGGCGCCGGCGCCTTGTCCGAGGCGAAGCGCGCGAGTTCGTCGCGGTCGCCCTTGCCCAGCACACCCGCGAGATAGCGGTTCCAGGCAAGCTGCTCCGGCGCGCCGGCAGAGGTATCGAGCGAGGCGCCGAAGTCCTTCAGGGCCTGCTCGACCAGTCCCGCGACAGTCGGCGACAGCGTCCTGTCGGCGAGGGTGTCGGCCAGGTCGCCGATCAGCCGCGCCTGCTGGCGGCGGCGGATCTCGGCGGCGCGGGGCGTGTCGCCGGCCTGTCCGCGCACGGCGGCGAACAGCGAGGTCAGCAGTTCGTCGACGCCAGGTTGCCGGGGATCGGCGCGATGCTGTTCCAGCACGCGGTTGAGGCGCGGCGCCTCGACCAGCTGCTTCAGGACCATGTCGGAGGCTGTCACAGCCGCGCCCACCGGGTCGAATACAGGCCCACCAAGGGTCTCGAAGACCTCGATCTCGAACTGCCGGTCGGGCGTGCCCGACTGGGCCTGAGACAACAGGCCGGTCAGTTCGTTCGGCGGCTCCAGCAGTTTCGGATCGAGCACGCCCGTCAGGGCCAAGAGCGCCCGGCGCTGGGCGGCCGGCGCGATGGCCCTCGCCGCCTCCTGGCCGCCACCGCTGACGGCATAGCCATAGTCGACGCCGCCCACCTGCTTGACCACCGCATCCACCTGGTAGCGGTGGAACAGATAGACCGGCACGAACACCCGCCGCAGGTCGGCCACGGCGGCCCCCCTGGCGATGTTCCGCAGGCCGAAGCGGCTGAGCGCGATGCGGCGGACCGCCAGCACATTGGCAAGCTCATCGACCGGATCGACGCCGTTGTCCCACTGGGTGCTGGCGGGATGCTCATCATCGGCGATGAAGCGCATGCCCTGAGCCGCCGGCTCGCGGGCGATCCTGTCGAGCGCGGCCGCCTCGTCCGTCCCGGGCGGGAACTGGGTGTAGAGCCAGCGGACGGTGAACCTGTCCCACGCCCGCGCGCCACGCACGTAGGCGTCGGAGAGGTCCAGCCTGTCGCCCTTCACACGGATCTGCGGCGCGGGATAATCCATGGACGAAGCGCCGCCATCGAAGGTGCTACCGGCGAAGTTGTGCGAGAAGCCCAGCGCGTGGCCGGTCTCGTGCATCCCCAGCTGGCGGATGCGCGCGAGCGAGATCTGCACCGAATCTTCCGGGCCACCCTTGCCGGTGTTCTCGACGCCCAGCAGCCCCTCGAAGATCAGCCGGTCCTGGCGGATGCGCAGCGAGCCCAGCTGGACGACGCCCCGGACAATCTCGCCGGTGCGCGGATCGACGATGGTCTGGCCGGTCGACCACCCGCGGGTCTGGCGATGGATCCAGTTGATGACGTTGTAGCGGGCGTCCATAGGGTCCGCGCCCTCGGGCAGCACCTCGACCCGGAAGGCGTCGATGAAGCCTGCCGCGTCGAACGCCTGGCCCCACCAGTTGGCGCCCTCCACCAGGGCGCTGCGGATCGGCTCGGGCGCGGCGCGATCCACATAGAAGACGATCGGCTTCTTCACCCGGGAGCGCGTGGCCGTCGGATCGACCTTCTCCAGTCGGAACCGGCGCGCGAGACGATAGACCACCGGGGCGTCCAGCGGCGCGGCGTAGTCGTTCACCAGCACCTGTACCGAGGTGCCGGTCCGCGGGTCGTGCCGGCGGGGTGTGAAGCCCGGCCCTGGCAGCTTCACGAAGGTGTGGTGGACCCGGAGCGTGATGGAGCGGGGATCGGGGGCGACGGCGCGGACTTCGGGGCCCGGGTCGTCCGCGGCGAAGGTCTGGATGGCCTCGAACTCCAGGTTCTCGGGGAAGACCCCGACGTGGCTCGTGTCGGCATAGGTCAGCGCGGGCGCTGCGCGGAATCCACCCTGCCGCCGGGCCTTGAGCCGCGCGGCGATATCCAGGGTGTCCTGGGTGAGGAAGCTGGTCAGGTCCACCAGGACGGCGCCGTCCGGCTCCTCGGCCGCCACATCCGCCGACCAGATGTTGGAAATGGCGAAGGAGTCGCGAACGGCCCGGGTCTCGGCCGCCCCGCCGCCGTCGGCGCGGAAGCCGTGGTTCTCGGCCTGCAGGATGATCTTGCGGCCTGCGCGTCGGAACACCACCACGAGCGCGCGCCCCATCTCCGCGCGATCCAGGCCGATCGGTGTCGAACCCAGCCCGGTGGCCAGGCTGGACTGGTAGATGAACCGCCCGGAGACGCCCTCGGTGTCAGGCGCCGGGAGGCGAACCAGGATCCGGTTGGTCTTGCGGTCGACGAAGGTGCGCAGCAGGCCATCGCGCGCCTCTGCGCCCGCGGTCGCCTTGGCCCAGTCCTCTGCCGGCGCCGCAGCAACCGGCCCCGCCAGACAGCCGAGCATCGCGACGAGGGCCAGAAGCCGGCTGAGCGGGGTCATGGGAAGGTCCTTGCGAAAGGATGGCCGGCGGCGGCCGCCCAGGTCAGTACTGGCGCACGCCCACGGCTGCCGCGTCGGGGCGACGGGTGTCGGCCGCGCCGTACATCACCCCGTCCGGGCCGATCATGATCGACTGGGTGCTGCCGAGAATTTGCGAACGGGTGACACGATGCCCCCTGGCCACGAGACCGGCGACGAGGTCCTGCGGAATTGACTCCTCGAGCTGCAGCGGGCCGTCGACCCCGGACTGGTAGATACGCGGACGCTGGGCGGCTTCGGCGACGTTCAGTTTGAAGTCGATCAGGTTGCTCAGCATCTGGACCATGGTGGCCAGGATCGTGCCGCCGCCCGGCGTGCCTGTGGCGACCCACGGCTTGCCGTCCTTGAAGACGATGATGGGCGAGATGGTCGACTGGGCCCGCTTGCCCGGCTCGATCCGGTTACCCAGGCTGTTCGGTCGGGGGTTCCAGTCGAAGTTGCCCAGCGAGTTGTTCAGCAGGAACCCGGTTCCCGGCGCGACCACATGGGCGCCGAACGAGGCGGTCAGGGTGTAGGTGTTGGCCACCACGTTCCCGTCCTTGTCGGCGATCGAGAAGTGGGTGGTGTCGGGGCTCTCGTATGGGTGCGGATCCAGGCCGGGCAGTGATTTCGAATCCAGCGAACGGTCCATGGAGATCAGCTTCGCGCGTTCCCTGGCGAAGGCCTTGCTGGCGATGCCGGTTGCCGGCGTCTTCCACTGCGGGCCACCGCCGGAGTAGCGCCGGTCGACGGTGACGATCTTCAGCGCCTCGGCGATCAGGTGCATGGTGGCGACGTTGCCCTGGCCCAGGTCACCGACCGGGAACTGCTCCAGGATGTTCATCGCCTCGGCGACGCTGGACGCGGCCGAGGTGGGCGGCATGTAGGCGATGCGGTAGCCCCGGTAGTCGGACCATATCGGCTCCAGCACATTGGCGCGGTAACCAGCGAGATCCTCCAGCGTGATGATGCCGCCGCCGGCGCGGATCCCGTCCACAACCCGCTTGGCGACGGGCCCCTTGTAGAAGCCGTCGGCGCCACGGGCCTGGATCTGCTTCAGGGTCCAGGCGAGGTCAGGGTTCCGGAACACATCTCCCGGCTGGTAGGCCGAGCCGTCCTTCCTGAAATAGACCTTGAGGGCCCCGCCGGGATCCTTGGCCATGGCGTCGTGGCGCTGCGCCAGCGCGGTGGCCTCGTCGTCGCTCATCACCAGGCCCTTCGAGGCCAGGTCGATGGCGGGCTGGACCAGCTTCGCCCAGGGTAGCTTGCCGAAGAGCCTGTGGGCCTCGTAGAGCCCCGCAACGGTGCCGGGGACGGTGACGCCCTTGAACGACTGCACTTTTTCGGCCGAAACCTTGCCGTCGGGTCCGAGCAGGAAGTCCGGCGTCACGCCCATGGGCGCCTGGCCGTAGTACTCGATCGCCACGGTCTTCTTCGAGGCGGCGTCGTGGATCAGCATGTAGCCGCCGCCACCGATGTTGCCGGCGCGCGGCAGGGTGACGGCCTCGGCCAGCCCGACCGCCACGGCGGCATCCACCGCATTGCCGCCCTTCGCCAGGATATCGGCCCCGATCCGCGCGGCGATCTTGTTCTGGGCGACGGCCATGCCGCCGCGGCCGATCACCGGATGGTGGATCGACCGGTAGCCGATCAGGTCACCGCCGGTGGCGGCGATGTCCGGGCCGGGAGTCTCGTCCTGCGCGAAGGCTGGCGCGCCGGCCGTCAGGGACAGCGCGAGAACGCCGGCGATGGCGACGCGCGCAAAGGCGTGACGGAGCGGTTTGCGGAAGCTCATGCAGGTCTCCCTGGAGAGCTCCCGGCCAGGGGCCGGGAGCCGCGTCCGTGGTGTCTAGAAGGACTTCTTCACGTTGAAGTACAGGTAGCGGCCGTAGGGGTTGTAGACCGAGGCGGAATAGCCGCCGGGCACCAGCGGCGGATCCTTGTCGAACACGTTCCGCGCGCCGACCAGCAGGCGGGTGCCTTCGAGGTACTTGCCGTCCTCGAAGGTGTAGGCGACTGACACGTTGTGAACCATGGTTGAGGGCACGCGGTAGAAACCGCCCGCGGCATAGGTCAGGCCGGTGTCGTAGTACTTGCCGGTATAGGTCGAGAACCAGTTCACCGCGAAGCCATCCTTCCGCCAGGTGAACGAACCCGTGCCGCGCCATTCCGGCGTGCCGTTCTGTCCAACGATGTCCTGGCCGCCGGTGATGATGGTGCCGGCGTTGATCGTCCCCGCGGCTCGCGCCGCGATCAGCAGCGAGAGCCCCTCGGTCGGCGACTGGTAGAGCTTGTCCAGGCGCGCCGCGTTCACGTCGAGAGAGAAGTCCCCGAAGCTGTCGGTGGCGACGCGGTAGTTGACGCCGAAGTCGACGCCCTGGGCCACCTGGGGCAGCTGGTTCACGTACCGGTCTTCGGCAAAGTCCACGAAGCCGACCGGCGTGAGGCCGGTGCCGGCGAAGACCGCGATGTTGTCCGGCGTCGGCGCCAGACGGTGGACTAGCGGGTTGGAAGACCCCTGCTGGCGCAGCACGTAGTCCAGGATCACCGCGTTGCCCTCGCCGAAGAGGCCAATGATGCCCTTCTGGCGAATCTTCCACACGTCCAACGTAAGGGTCAGACGGCCGAGTTCCGGCGGGATGAATTCCGGCTGGAGCACGATGCCGTAGGACAGCGATTCAGACGTCTCGGGCTTCAGGTCCGGGTTGCCGGCGCGCACCGCCCGCGTCGTCCGCGACTGGGCGCACTGGGTGAAGCTGGTGATCCTCCGGGCCCGCAGGTCGGCTTCGCAGAAGTAGTAGTCCTGGCGGTTGTTGGTGCGGCTGACCTGGGTGACGTTGATCTGTTCCAGGTTCGGCGCCTTGAAGCCCTGCGACCACGAACCGCGCAGGCGGAAGCCGGGGATGATGTCCCAGGCCGCGGCGACCTTCGGCTTGGCCACGCTGCCGACGTCGCTGTAGTCCTCGGCGCGACCGGCCAGCTGGACCTCGACGCGGTTGACGAGCGGGATGTTCATCTCCGGCGAGACCAGCGGGATGGCCAGTTCGGCGTAGGCCGACTTGACGGTCCGGTGGCCGCTCACATCCGGCGACACCGAGGTGCCCGGAATGTTGCTGAGCGCGACCGCGCCGCCGACGATGGGGCCGGTGATCGCGTCGATGTAAGGGATGGTCCCGTCGACGTTGTCGTCACGGTTGTCACGATAGGTCTCGCGGCGGACCTCGACGCCGGCCGCGAGGCCGATGTCGCCCGCCCAGATCGTGAACAGGTCCGGCCGGCTCACCTTGAAGTCCCACAGGGCCAGAGTCGTCTTGTTCGAACGCGTGATCGGAATGATCACGCCAGCGAGCGCCGCGGCGCTCGACGGGGTCTGGTCGCCGCCGGTGACCACGTTCGTCCCCGCACCGATGCCGTTGAACGGGTTATAGGCGTCAGGCGTCGTGCGATTGACCGCCCTCGAGAAGGCCGTGCCATCGACGGCATACGACAGGTCGTCCACCGTCGCTTCAGAGTAGAGGGCCGCGCTCTCCCAGCGGAAGCCGAACTTCCTGCCCTTCAGGCCGCCCAGCACCCGGTACTGGTTGTTGGTCACGATGACCTGCGACGCCCCGAGGTCCAGCAGGCCGTAGGAATTGAACGTCAGCCGCAGACCCGCGGCAGGCACGCCCACGAGGTTCGGGAGCCGGTTCGGGTTCGGCTGACCATTGGCGAGCGTCGTGGCGCCGAACGGGTTGTAATAGGCGTTGGGCCCGATCGAGATCGTGGGCGACGTGGTGACCGCGTTGAAGCTATTGCCGTTGCCCTCAGTGCGCGCGTGGTAGTAGCCCGCCTCACCGAAGGCGGTGACGTCTTCGGTGATGTCGTAGTGGCCGGACAGGAAGATATTGGCCCGGTCGGCCTGCGGGATGACCGAGGATTTGGTCTGGCCCACCTGATCCGGACGGAAAGCCCGGTCGGTCGTGGTGTTGAACGCGCCCGGAACGACGCAGAGGCCGGGACCGACGACCACGGTGCAGGTCACCGACTGCGGCGAGAAGTGGAAGATGCCGGTGGCGCCGGTGATCGCCGTCGTGCCCTGGCGGATCGCGCTGGTCACGCCGACGGCCTGGAAAGCGCCGAAGCCCGAGGTGGTCGCCCGGCCATCGAGACCGACGGTGGTGGCGAACTCGGTGCCGGCGAACAGGGGCTGGCGGTTCGACGAGGCGGTGTAGTCCTGGTCGGAGGCCAGAAGAGCCGAGCGCTTCTCCAGCGATCCGAAGATCGTGATGTTGCCGCGATCCTCATTGAAGTTCTGGCCGAAGACGCCCGTCAGGCGGCCTTCACGCAGGTTGGTGCCAGTAGCCGTCCCGTACTGGAACTCCATCTGGCCGCCGTTGAGGTCGTCCTGCAGCACCGTGTTGATAACGCCGGCGACGGCGTCGGTGCCGTAGATGGCGGCCGCGCCGTCGCGCAGCACCTCGATGCTCTTCAGGCCCGCCACCGGGATGGCGTTGGTATTGTAGGTAAAGGTCGGAACCAGCGATTCCGCCTGGGTTGTCGGGTGGTAGACCGTCCGGCGACCGTTGATCAGCACCAGGGTGTTGCCGGCGCCGAGATTGCGCAGACTGATCGAGTTCACGTCACCGCGCGCGGAGTTCGACGACCCGGGCAGGAAGCTCGAGTTGAACGTGACGTTGCCCGCCTGGGGGATCGTGCGGAACAGCTCGTCACCCGAGCCGGCCGCCGCACCCTGGATCTGCTCAGAGGTGAGCAGGGTCACCGGCAGGGCCGCGGTGACCTTCGAGCCCTGGATCTGCGAGCCGACGACGACGATCTCGTCGACCTCGGTGCTCCCCTTGGCCTCCTGCGCCCCTGCGGGCGCGGCGAAACCTGTCGCCATGCAGATCGCACTGGAGGCGAACAGCAGCGCGCGCCCTCGGAATGCCTTGGCCATGATCAAGTCCCCCTGGAAATTCCCGGCGCCCGGCGCCTGATTCGAGCGCCTAATTGGCCGACGGGCGACGCGCCGTCAAACAACTGTTCGCGAAGTGTCATCAGATGCGAATGGACGGACGCCCAGGCGGAGCTCCGCCCGCCTAGGTGGCCGGCCACCATCTAGGGCCGCGCCGCCGCGGGCCCATACTGGAGCCCGTTGAACAGGAACTTGAAGGCAGCATGGGACTGGGCGCGCTGGGCGACCTCCGGTCCCATGAGGAACAACCGCCCCTTGCCCACCGCGACATCGAGCACGGCGCCCGCGCCGTTCAGCTTGTCCTGGCCGACAGCCCAACCGCTGCGCAAGACATCGCCCTGCGGATACCAGGCCGCACGGGCTCCGGCATCGGCGGCGAAGGCCGGACTGCGCTCGAAGAACACGTTCATGCGGGCCGGGGCGCCGAAGGCGAGCGGCTGGGTGTTGTCGACAGTCACCTCGAGCAACGATCCGGGAATATAGAAGCTGTTGCGCGGCAGCGGCTTGCCGTCGGCTCCGTTGAGGATGTTGCGGACCGGCGCGCCGACCATTTCGGCCAGGCGGGTCGAGTTTCCGATGGCCACGACCGCGCCGCCGCGACGCAGGAATGCTGCGATCTGGGGAGCGGTCTTCTCCCTGGTCAGTTCTCCCAGCCAGGGCCGGAACTCGGCGGGTATGTCCTCAGCCTTCGGCTGGCGCGGCGCGCCCCCCTCACCCGGATCCTCGGCAGCCAGCAGGTTGTTGGCGAACACCAGCACGTCGTAGGCCTTGCGCAGGTTCCCGGCGTCGAGGCGCTGCGGATAGACCACCGAGTAGTCGAACTCGTATTGCTCCATCAGCCAGCGGGTCCAGCCGGCGGGCATGTTGCCGCCATAGCGGTCAACGATGCCAACGCGGACGGGCTTGAGGCGAAGGCTGGCGCCGGCGGGCTTCTGTGCGACAGCGTAGGCGGTCAGGCCGAGGTCGCGCGCGGCCGTCTGGACGATGGCGCGGCTGGCGGCCGAGGCCGGGATCCAGAGCGCGCCCGGAGCAAGATCGGCGTCGCCGGTCCTGGTCGCGGCGGTCTGCCAGTAGACCGCCTGCCCGGCCTTCAGGAGCCGGTTGGAGAGAATGAAGCTGTCGTTGGTCTCATGGCTGACGAGGAACCCTGCCCCGCCCGTCCCGACGATCTTGCCCGGCGGGGGCTTCATCAGATCGCTGACAGGTTCGAACGGGCCGTCGAAGCCCTCGAGCACCCGGTCGAACGCCACGCCCATCTGCAGGGCCAGGGTGTAGCCGGTCGAGTCGTAGGGAGGCACGGGCGGCCCGCCCGGATAGGCGAAGTCGTGCGGATGGTCCTGGGGCTCGAACATGTCGAGCACGTGCGGCCGGTAGGCCTGGTCGGCCTTCACGATGAATGAGCCCGCCGGATAGGTCTTGCCGGCCACGGCGAATGGCTTCGTCGCCCTGTGCACATCCACGCCGGTCTTGATCAGGGCGTTGAGGAACTTCACAGCCGTCGGCAGATCGGCCTGGTCGGCGGGGAGGATGTAGCCGCGCGGGTCGCGCATGGCCGGGTCCTGCAGGACAGTCTTGTAGAGGCCAGGCTCCAGTCCCTGGGTGCGGCCTGATCCGACCAGGGGCTTGCCCTTGGCCGCCGCCTCCAGCGCCTCGATGCGCCTGGGCGTGATTGTCCAGCTGTCCTTACGGCCGCGCTCGATGGAGTTGTTCCCCATGCGCCACATGTTCATCAGCAGCCGCTCGCGGTTGCGCGATGCATAGTCGAGCACCGCGCGGTTCATGGTCAGCGAGTAGTCGATGGACTGGCGGAAATGCCAGGTCTGCGGGGCGATCGGCGCCGGCAGGTCGTTGCGGGCGATCTGGTTTTTCGCCACCAGCGGCACCACCGTCGGCGTCGGATGGCCGATGATCTCGGTCAGCAGGCCCACCGCGTTGTGGAAATAGGTGACCGAGCGCTCCATCCCGTTGTTCCACGTGGAATAGGTCGCGCCGCTGCGCATCGTGGAGCCCGGCTTGCCCTCGCTGATCAGCCGGCTGTGCATGGCCGCGCCGACCTCGCTCAGGGTCGACATCACCAGCGGGTCATAGTTGTAGTTGAACGGGTCGCGGAAAGGCGGGACGAACACCACGGTGCCGCCAGGGCCGGTCTGGTGGTGATTGTAGATGATCTGCGGAAACCACTCCCGGAAGAAGATCCGGTTGACGTTCGTCGTCTCCTTCATCGCCGACATGTAGTAGTCGCGGTTGTTATCGTGGCCGATGTACTTCTGATACAGCCTGGGGATGGAAGCGAACTCGCGCCTCTTCTCGTCGGCGTTGCGCATGTACCAGTTGGAGACCAGCTCCATCCCGTCGGGATTCACCTGGCCGAACAGGATGATGACGTCGTCAAGGAACCGTAGGGTCTCCGGATCGTCCTTCGTCAGCATGTCATGCAACGCGGCGATCAGCGCCTGGGGAGCCACCACCTCGGTGGCGTGCAGGCCGCCGTCGATCCAGATCACCGCCTTGCCCTCGGCGGCCAGGCCCCTGGCCTCGGCCTCGCTGACGCCTTCGGCCTTGGCCAGCCTGCGGGCGATCTCGCGGTATCGGTCCAGCTTCGCCAGATTGGCCGGCGAGGAGACGATGGCCATGTATTCGCGGCGGCCCTCCTCGGTCTGGCCGATCTCGACCAGCTTCATCCGGTCGGACTGGCCGGCGACGGTTTTGAAGTAGGTTTCCAGCTGGGTGTAGTTCACCAGGAGATAGTCATCGCCGATGTCGTGGCCGAAAGCCTGCTTCGGCGAGGTGATCGGCCCGGCCTGCGCCAGAGGCGCCGACAGGCCGACGCAAAGCGCCAGAGCGGCGGCCGCAACCGAAAGAAAACGTCGGAATTTCATAGGCAGGTCCCCTGACCCCGGGCCGGTCCGAGCGGCTCAGGGCCGCACGGACATTCTAGTAGAATGTCACGTTGTCGATCTGCAGCCAGAGTTTCTGGCCGGCCTTGCGACCGCCGCTGAACCCGACCTCGACCAGATCCGCGCCCGTCCAGGCCGCGCCATCCCCGCCCCGGCCTGCCGCGCGGACGAGGCTTTCGAAGGGAACTTCCACCGTCGTCCACTCCGTCCCCGCCGTCACCGGAGCCCGCCAGCGGCCGCCCAGGGTGTTGACCAGCACGGCATAGGCGCCGCCGTCCCCGCGGACGTCGAAGCGGACACCCTTATAGGCCCGCGCGTCCACCGGCTCGACCGAGCCGCGACTCAGCGGAAGCAGCACGCCCGCGCTGGGCGCTTCCTTGGTCGCCATCCGGGCGGTCATCAGCAGGGCATGATCCGCGCCGCTGCGCACAGCCACCTGGCTGACCTGGACCGTCCTGTCGGAACCGCCGTCCATGTCGTCGACGCGCAGGGTGTCCAGCCGGGTCCGGCCATCGGGACGCTCGAAGTCGTCGATCAGCGGCGCGACCTTGATCGCCGGCATGGCGGTCGCCTGGTCTGCCGCCGTGGGATGCGCGCCCGGGCCGAAGGCGACGGCGCCGTCGATGAACACCCGGTTGGTCTTGCGGATATCGGAGATCTGGGTCCACGGGGTCCCGTCGACCAGCACCAGGTCGGCCCGCTTGCCGGCCTCGATGGTGCCACGATCCGCCAGTTTGCCCATGACACGGGCGCTGTTGGCGGTGCCGGCGATCAGCGCCTCGGCGGGCGTGAGGCCGGCCTGGACCAGAAGTTCCATCTCCCGCAGCGTCGCTGTGCCGTGCAGGGTGCCGGGCATGCCTGCGTCCGTGCCCACCGCGATCGCCACGCCGGCGTCATGCAGGGCCTTCACGTTGTGGAGTGCGTAGCCGAACTTGCGCAGGGCCTGCTGCAGCCGGGGATCGTTGCGGTTGGCCGGCTCGGGCTGGCCGGGCTTCACGGGCTCATAGACCGCAAGGGTCGGCACATAGACCGTACCGTTCGCCTTCAGCAGGTCGACCGCCTCGGCGTCCAGTTCCCGGTCCTGCAGGCTGTGCGCGATGACGTCCACCTTCGCCCGCGCCGCTACCTTGCCGCGCTCGACGGTCACGGTGTGGGTCAGCACTTTCAGGCCGGCCTTGTGGGCCTCGTCCGCCAGCGCCGACAGGGTCCAGTAGTCCATGCTGGTGTTGTCGGGCGACGAACCATAACGCCAGCCGTCGGTGAATGCCTTGATGGCGTCGGGCCGGTAGGGCAGCAGCGCCTTGACCTCGGCCCGGGCGGCCTCGGGGGTGTTGACCCACTTGGTGGTCGCCACGTCCGCCCAGTCGGCGCCGTGGCCGCCGGGCGTGCTCATCCGGGCGGTGAAGTTCACATGCGGCGTGGTCAGGGTCGCGAGCCAGCGCCGGCGGGGCTCGTAGGCCTCCGGCGGCTGGTGGAAATCGTTCACCGTCGTGACGCCCGCGGCCACGTAGGCGGCGGCGATCCTGGGCGCGATGTTCGGAAGGCCACCCGGCGTCCAGTGGGTGTGCAGATCGAAGAAGCCCGGAAGCAGGGCCTTGCCCCTGGCCTGGATCACGGTGGCGCCGGCCGGCGGCCGCAGTCCCGGCCCGACCTGCGCGATCCGGCCGTCACGCAGGATCACCGTCGCGACATGCGGCGCGGCGCCCGTGCCGTCGAACAGGGTGGCGTCGACGATGGCGGTGACGGGCGGATGGCCGGCCGCATGGGCCTGTCCCGCCAGCGCAACGGTGGCGATCAGCGCCGCAAGGCGCGTCCTGTTCAAACTGCCGGCCAACAGATTCCCCTTTTCGAGAGCGGGCAGCCATACCAGCGCCGCGCCTGATCACGCTCTATTTGCGTCAGTATGCCGGAGTCTCGCAGGTTTTGATGCAGAGCGCGGCGCCATCGCACGCGCGGCAAGCAGCCGCGCCGGGCGCGCGCCCTGAGCGCCAGGTCTTCCAGGAATGTCCACCAGGGGAATGGTGGGTGCTGGGGGATTCGAACCCACGACCCGTTTTGGCGGTCTGTACGCGCCAGTTGCTGACATTCATGCCAAGCCGCTTACCGGAAGTTCGCTCGCGTCTTCACTCGCTCTCTCGACTCGTTGGACCCGGCTTGGCGCCATTGGGAGGCGAGCGCAGTCCCTCGGCGCGCCCCAGATGCGGCCTCTCCTGGAAAATCGCCACGGACCGACCATTCGCCTCGCTGCGCGAGGGCCAGGCAAACCCGTCCGCGCAGGTGAGCGACCGGGCGCCGGGACCTGCCCAGGCGAATGCCACCCAGCAGGAATGGACCTGGGCGGCGACCGCCTTGTCCCGGTCAGCCATCCGCGCATCGAGCCCAACGGTCTCGAAAACGTAGGGGATCTCGCCGGCGTGCGGGACGCCGTTCGGCTGCTCCGACCGGCGCCATTCCGGCACGTAATCGAAAAAGTACTGCCAGACCGGCGCACCGCTCATGGCGTAGGTGGCCACCCGCTGGGTGCCGTTCAGGCGGCCCTCATCGCTGTTGGTGCCGATGACAAGAGGAATGTCGTGCGCAGTCCCGCCGGTGAAAGCGTCCATGATCGACCGGGTCACCACGCGCCCGTCAAGAATGGTGCGGTGGCCAAAGCCGGTGCGACGGTCGAGGACTATCTTGTCGGCCGGAAGCGCTCGAAGCTCGTCAGCGGTGGCGTCCGCGCCGCGCAGGCCGAGCAGCGTGGCGGCCTTGGCGCCGTCGACCTCTGCGTCCGCGAGCGGCGTGGCGGGCGTGGGAAGCGAACCGGTGCTCTGGATGATGGCCTTGGCGAAAAGACCCTTCGCTCCGGGCATGGCGAGCAGGTTCGCCACCATGGTCGCGCCGGCGGATTCGCCGAAGACAGTGATGTTGTCAGGGTCGCCGCCGAAGGCCGTGGCATTGGCCTTGATCCAGCGGATCGCAGCGAGGGCGTCTAGCAGGTGGTAGTTTCCGAGGCCGTCACCGGCGCGGGTCAGCGATGGGTGGGCGAAGCCGCCCAGCGCGCCAAGGCGGTAGTTGATTGTGACCAGCACCACTCCATCGCGGGCGAAGGCGTCGCCGCTGTATCCCGGCAGGTGGCCGCCGCCCATGATCCCGCCACCGCCGTAGAGCCACAGCATGATCGGCGCCTTCGCCGTCGCGGCCGGAGCCCAGACATTGAGGTAGAGGCAGTCCTCGGACGATGGGCCGGAGTGGCCGCCGCCGTTGGGGCGACCGTTCGCACCGTCGGGCTGGAGACAGGGCGGCGCAAAGGCGGTGGCTTGCCGCGGACCCTTCCAGGCGATGGGCTTCGGCGCGGCCCAGCGCAGTGGGCCGACCGGCGGCTGGGCATAGGGCACGCCCCTAAAGACCCTGACGCCGTCCGCCGCTTCGCCGACGATGACGCCCGCCTTGGTGGAAACGCGAACCGCCTCGGCCGACGCGGGGACCGCCAACGCGGCGATCGTGGCCGCAAGGACAAGCTTCATCTTCACGACGCCGAGCCCTGGCCGAGGCGGACGGCCCAGAGCCTGCGGAAGGCGCCGCGCGGATCGTCCTGCAGGCCGCTCTTCGGCTCATCGAACACCATCGTGGCGCGCCGTGTCGCGTCGTAAGGGGTCCAGGCCGGCAATGTCTTGCTGCTCGGCGCGCCCGTCGAGGCGAACGCCACGAGCGCTGACGACAGTTCGTCGGCCAGCCGCTGGCTACTTGCGTTCGGACCCTGCAGAGCGCCACGGATCTCGTGCATGCTCGGCCCCACGTCCACCGCATGGGTTGCGCCATAACGGCCGCCCCAGGCCGGGCTGGCCGCCTTCCAGAGATAGACATAGGCCGGGGCTCGGCCCTGGGCGGCCTTTCGCTCGGCCATGGCGAAGCTGGCGCCCCGGCCCATGTCCGAGATGATGCGAGCCTGCAGGAGGTAGGGCGAGGCCTTCGGATCCTCCTGGCGGTACGACTGCAGGATCTCGTCCGTCTGCGCGCCGAGGCGCGGCGCGAACACGGCCTTCAGTCCATCCCAGTTCTGGTCGTAGTTGGCCTGGCGATAGCTACGCTCGTCCAGGGTGGTGCTGACGATCAGCGGAACGTCGGCGCTGATCGCCGGGCCATCCGGATCGAACGGGTGACGGGGCATGGCCACCCCATCCAGCACCGGGGTGAAGGCCGATGGCGCCTCTCCGCGCGACCGGGCGGAGGCTTCCAGGTCGGCCTGGACCGATAGCACATCGTAGAACGGAATAGCCTGGAGCCTGGCGATGTCGCCCCCGCCCAGGTTCACGGCCTTGAGGAAGGTTTCGGCGCCGGCTTTAGCGCGATCGCGCTGCGCCACCCGCACCATGGCGCCGCTCATCTGGACCGCGCGGTGGAACAGACCCTTGGCGGACGGCATGGCCATCAGGCCGCTGACCTTCGCCCCACCACCGGACTGGCCGATGATCATCACGCGGTTCGGATCGCCGCCGAACGCTTCGATGTTGGTCCGCACCCACGACAGGCACGCCGACAGGTCCAGCATACCGGCCATGCCCGACTGGGCGAACGCGCTCGGCGCGCCGGAATCGGCCAGGTGCAGGAAGCCGAAGGCGCTCAGGCGATGGTTGACCGACACCACCACACAGTCGCCATAGCGGGCGAGCATCTCGCCATCCATGCCCGGTGAGTTGCCGGATCCGCCGTAGAAGCCGCCGCCGTGGAAACGCACGATCACTGGCTTCTTCGCCGTGCGTGACAGATCCGGCGTCCAGAGGTTCAGGTTCAGGCAATCCTCGCCCATGCCGCCTGGCTGCAGGTCGAGGGAGATCAGGTTAGCGTAGTCGCGGCGGCGGTCGCCGGGGACCTGTGGACAGACGTTCCCGTAGTCCAGGGCGTCGCGTATGCCGGCCCACTTCTTCACCGGCTGTGGCGGGCGAAAGCGGTTCGACCCCGAGGTGTCGGCGCCGTAGGGCACGCCCTTGAAGACCTTGATCCCACCCGAGACGAGACCGCGCAGCTTGCCGTCTGCCGTCTCGATCACGGGGAAGATGTCGGCGACGGCGGCTCGGGCGACGCCAGCCAGGGCGAAGCTGGCGGCCGCGCCGCCAAGGATGGACCGGCGGGGGAGTTTCGGTTGGGTCATGAGTCGTCTCCGCGTCAGGTCGCGATCAGGCGGGCGAGGTCGCCTGCGTTCTTCATGGTCTCAAATTCGCGACAGCGCGCGATGACGGCTCGGGCGCGTGCGGCGCCCAGGGACGGTGTCATCAGATCGGCGGCCTTGGCCTCGACGTCGGCGCGCGACATGGGGTGCGATGGGTACCCCAGCACATAGGGCACGAAGGTCTCGCGACGTGCGCCGGCCGTGTCGGTGAAGATCACCCGGGCCGACTCCGCCCGCGGCTGGCCCGGCGGCGTCTCCTGGGCGGTATCATGGGCGATCTCGACGCGGGACATCAGGGCGCGGACCGTGGCGTCGTTCCGCATGCGCTCCAGCGACTGGGCCGACACGAAGTCGAGGCGGCGATCGATCAGGATGATGGCCGTGAGGTAGCGCAGGTTCAGCGCAGGCATCTCGGCGTCGCGAAAGGCCTGCCACCGGCCGGGCATCTCGATCCGGACCTGGCGCGTGGATTCGGCCCGCACCTGGGGCAGCAGCTTGAGCACCCCCTCCACCGCGGGCTGGGTCGGGCCCCCTGTCGGATAGCGCTTGAAGCCCACATCCGGCATCTCCCAGCGCTGCCCGAGGCCATCGATCAGCTTCCGCCGATCCAGATCGCTGTCCGCGCCCTTGAACACGCCCTGGTCGAGGAAGCCGCCGGGCTGGTCGAGGTTGTCGCGAACACCCGTGAAGCCGAGTTCGGCGAAGAGCGCCGCCTGCAGGCCAGCCCGCGCGCCAAGCCCCGCGAAGACGAAGGCCTTCTCCACGTGCTCCACATCGAGCAGCCACTGCCACGAGCCCGCCGCCTGCTGCGAGCAGTAGGTCAGCAGGTCGGGGATGCGCGCCTCGGGCAGGCGCATCATGGAGGCGGCCGCGGCGGCGACGCCAAAGACGGGGCCGATCCCGTGGTTGGCGAGGCCACTGCGGTTGAGGTTGCGCAGTCCAAGCGCCTTTGGGACGCGGCTGGCCAACTCATAGCCGGTGATTGTGGCCCGCAGGACGGCGTCGCCGCCCAGGCCGCGCTGTTCGGCGAGCGCGATCGCGGCCGAGACGATCGAAGGGCCCGGCTGGACAAAGGCCGAGGGGATGAAGTCGTTGATCTCGGCGGCGTGGCCGGTCATCGCCGAGGCGAAGACGGCGTCGATCAGGGCTGCCTTCTGCCGGGTGCCCAGGATGGTGGCGGCGTTACGCCGCGGATCGCCGGACTGCTGCTCGGCGAACCGGCGGGCCAGACGCGAGGGCTGCAGGTCGCGACAGGCCACGACGGCGGCGAGCGTGTCGAGAATGTGGAGGCGGCCGGCCTCACGTACATCCT